>JAEKLB010000075.1 GCA_019510095.1 Acidobacteriota bacterium
GCCAGCCGCGGCACCGGCACCGGCCGCACCCGCACCCGAGCCGGCGGCACCCGCGGCACCCGCCGCACCGGCACCGGCGCTCGGCGAGCGGGACGAGATCGTCCCGTTCACCAACATCCGGAAGCGCACTGCCGAGCACATGGTGCGGTCGAAGCAGACCTCGCCGCATGCGCTCACGTCGGTCGAGGTCGACTACGACAACGTCGACCGCGTCCGGCTGCTGGCCAAGGACGAGTTCCGGGCCACCGAGGGCGTCGCCCTCACCTACCTGCCCTTCATCTCCCGTGCTGCCGTCGACGCCCTACGGGAGTTTCCGCGACTCAACGCATCGGTCGGCCCCAACCAGCTGGTAGTCCATCACGAGGTCAACCTCGGCTACGCCGTCGACCTCGAGTTCGAGGGCCTGATGGTGCCGGTCGTGCACCACGCCGACGACAAGCGGCTGCGAGCGCTCGCCGTCGAGGTGGCCGACCTGGCCGCCCGGGCTCGCTCGAAGAAGCTGGGGCCCGACGACATCACCGGCGGCACGTTCACCCTCACCAACGTTGGCTCCTACGGCACGGTGATCACCTTCCCGATCATCAACCAGCCCCAGGTGGCGATCCTGTCGACCGACGGGGTGCGGAAGAAGCCGGTGGTGGTCGAGCTGCCCGACGGGAGCGATGCCATCGTGGTGCACCCGGTGGGAACCCTCGCCATGGCCTGGGACCACCGGGCCGTCGACGGCGCCTACGCGGCAGCCTTCCTCGCTCGTGTGCGCGACATCCTCCAGACCCGCGACTGGGCGCAGGAGCTCGGGTAGCGCAGTGACGCTGCGCGTGCGGTGGTTGGGGCGGGTTCCCTACCGCGAGGCTCACGACCTGCAGAAGGCCCTGTTCGAGCGGTCGGCCGACGACCATCTGCTCCTGCTCGAGCACCCGCACGTGTACACGCTCGGCGTGCGGGCCGACATGGCCAACGTGCTGGTGCCGCCGGCGTCGGTGGGAGCCGAGCTGTGCCGCACCGATCGGGGCGGCGACGTCACCTACCACGGCCCCGGCCAGCTGGTCGGCTACCCGATCCTCACGCTCCCCGGCAAGCGGGGCGGGAGCGGCATGGCCGACACGGTCGCCTACGTGCGGTCGGTCGAGCAGCTCATCATCGACGCCCTCGCCGACATCGGGGTCTCGGCCAACCGACTGCCCGACTACCCCGGCGTGTGGATCGGTGAGCGCAAGGTGTGCGCCATCGGCGTGAAGCTGACGCGCGGCCGCTCGATGCACGGCTTCGCCCTCAACGTCGAGCCCGATCTCACGATGTTCAGCCACATCGTGCCGTGCGGCATCGCCGACAAGCCGGTGACCTCGCTGCGGGCCGAAGGGTGCGCGGCGACCATGAAGGACGTCGTCGACGCCATCAGCGCACGGGCCGTCGAACGATGGGGGGCGCGGTCGAGTGAGCGCCAAGACGTTGCCTGGCAGCGTGGATCGGCGCCGACCGGCCTCGCCCTCGGCGCCCGCAAGCCCGACTGGGTGCGGGCCCCGCTCAAGTTGGGGGAGCAGGCCCTCGGGCTGAAGCACACCATGCGCGACCTCGAGCTGGTGACGGTGTGCGAGGAGGCCGGCTGCCCCAACCTGTCGGAGTGCTGGTCGTCTGGCACGGCCACGTTCATGATCAACGGCGACCGCTGCACCCGGGCCTGCGCCTTCTGCCTCGTCGACACCCGCAAGCCGTTCCCGGTCTCGCCCGACGAGCCCCAGCGGGTGGCCGAGGCAGTCGTGCGCATGGGCCTGTCACACGCGGTCGTCACCGCCGTCGCCCGTGACGACATGGCCGACGGCGGGGCCGCCGGGTTCGCCGAGACGGTGCAGGCCATCCGCCGCCGCCAGCCCGGTTGCGCGGTCGAGGTGCTCATCCCCGACTGCAAGGGCGACCTCGAGTCGCTGACCGCGATCTTCGACGCCCGCCCCGATGTCATGAACCACAACCTCGAGACGGTGGCCCGCCTCCAGCGGCTGGTCCGGCCGTCGGCCGGCTACGCCCGGTCGCTGGCCACGCTGGCCCGGGCCAAGGCGGCCGGCCTCGTCACCAAGTCGGGCCTCATCCTGGGCATGGGGGAGACCGACGACGAGGTGTTGGGTTCCCTGGCCGACCTGCGGGCCGTCGGCGTCGACATCGTCACCCTCGGCCAGTACCTGCGGCCGTCGGCCGACCACCTGCCGGTGGCCCGCTGGGTCGAGCCGGCCACCTTCACCATGCTCAAGGAGGCGGGCGAGGCGATGGGCATACCCCACGTCGAGTCGTCGCCCCTGACCCGTTCGAGCTACCACGCCCGCGAGGCGGCCCAAGCGGTCTGACGGCGCGCGGGATCGCGGGACCAACGGAGGTGCTTCACGCGTCATCAGGTGGTGGGCGTTCGTGTTCGATGGTGCCGTCAGGCCGGTGCCATTCCCAGCCATTGGGTCCGCGGCGGTAGGTGTGGCCGCGGTGGGTCTTGAGGCCGTGGTCGTGGTCGCAGAGCCCAGCGAGGTCGTCGAAGCAGGTCTGATGGGTGTCTGACCAGTCCTTGGTGTGGTCGACCTCTGTCATCGGTCGCGGGCACGTGGGTCTGACACATCGGCCGCGGTCGCGCACGTAGATGGCCGTGCGTTGCGCTGCGGTGGGATGGCGCCCGAAGTGGACGACGGTACGGATGTCGATGCCGTCGCGGATCACGATCTTCAGGCCGTCGGGGCCGAGGAGATCCAAAGCGGTGGAGACAGAAACTGGGCCGACGCCGGGGATCTCGCAGGCCTCATCACCGTCGACGGAGCCGCGCAGCAGTGATTCGACGTTGACCAGGAGCGTCGACGACATCGTCCCCTTGCTGGTGTCGCCTACCCCGGCGGCTGCTCTCGCCATGGCGACGAGACCGTCGGCGGCATACGCGTCGGGGTCCTCGCGTCGGCCCTCACGGCGTGCATCGTTGAAGGCGGCGTCGATGAACGGCTGGGCGGCGTTCTCGATGACCGCCGCGAGCTCGGGGGTCATCCGATAGTGACCGCATCGGGCGCCGTCGCCGTCGGTCCAGCGCCGCCAGTGCCGGTCACGGTGGATCCGGGCGTGCCGCGTGGCGGCATCATCGCGGCGGCTACGGACCCGATTGGCCTCATCCTGCAGCCGTGTCAGCGGCTGGGCCTTGGCGAGATCGAGGAGGCGTTGCTCCTCCTCGGGATGGGCGGCGGCCGCGCCGGCCACGGCATCGGCCTGCTCACCGGACAGCTCGCCGTCTTCGAAGGCCTTGCGCGTCTTCGACGCCTTCTTCAGGTTCGCGGCCCGACGCAAACGTTGCTTGGCCTTGCCGACGGTCGTGCCTTGCTTCTTCGACAGCCAGTCGGCGTCGCTCTTCGCCCCGTCACGCCGGGCAGCGCCCCCGGCGAGCACCCGCGCGGCGAGCTTGGTCACCGCCGCCTCGGCCGAGTTCTTCATCACTGAGAACTCACCCAACAGGCGCTCGGCCTCGTCGACCTCGAGCACATCAGGATCGAGCTCGCGAACGGCGGTCTGCACCGCCACCCGCAGGTCCCGCACTGATCCGCCCATCAACGGACAATCTACGCAGGGGGTGCGACAGTCTCGTGCGAGCCTCTGCAGGGACTTGACCGGAGATCGCCAGATCTCCTCGACGTGCACCTCGCAGCGTCGCGCGGGATGCGCCATCCTGAAGTCATGTCACGGCGGGTGATCGTCCTCTTTGTTGCTGCTCTCGCGCTTGTCGCGACGGCGGCGCCGGCTGGTGCCGTGGTCGGGGGCTCACCGCCCACCGGCGCGTGGAAGTTCGCAGCGGCGGTCATCCGCCCCGGCGACGGCCCCATCCGCCAGCGCCAGATCTGCGGCGCCGCCCTGCTCACGCCGACGTGGGTCGTCACCGCTGCCCACTGCACCGAAGAGCTCCAGCAGCCCGGCGGCCAGGTGGTCATCGGGCGGGCCGACCTTGACAACGGCACCGATGGCGACCTCCGTGGCATCAAGTCGGTGCGGTCGAACACGGCGTGGTCGAAGGTGACCCAAACCGACGACATCGCCCTCCTCGAGCTCGACAAGCCGTCGACCATGCCGACGATCTCGACGATGGCTGCCGACGCCGAGCCGATCTGGGACGGCACGCCGAAGGGCACGATCATCGGGTGGGGGGCGACCGTCACCCAGCGAGGCGCGCCGAACCAGTTCGTCCTCGCCGCCGCTCTGCCCGTGTACGGCGAGGCGGCGTGCCGGCAGACGCCGCTCGGCCCGCGCTTCGACCCGACGAAGCTCTTGTGCGGCGGCGACGCGACCGCCTCGGCGTGCAACGGCGACAGCGGTGGCCCGCTGGTGGCGACCGACACGAAGGGCCGCCTCGTCGTGGCTGGCGTCAGCAGCTTCGGTCCGCCGGTCTGCGGCACCTCGCCCAGCTTCTACACGCGCCTCGCCGGCGAGACGGCGTGGATCCAGAGCATCACCGGCCTCGACCCGACGGTCCCGGTGACGACCACGACCACGGCGCCCGCCGCCAAGAAGCCCGCACCGACGACGGCCACGAAGAAGCCGGTGCCCACGACCAAGAAGAAGGCGGTGCCGACGAAGAAGAAGGCGCCGGCGGCGGTGCGGAAGAAGTAGGGCTCGTAACCTCTGGGCCGTGCACGCGCAGCGTCTCGACCGGGCCCGGGCCCGCATGGCCGAGGTGGGGGTCGACGTCCTGCTGCTCAGCGTCGGTGCCGACCTGCCCTACCTCACCGGCTATACGGCCATGCCGCTGGAGCGGCTCACCATGCTGGTGCTGCCCCGTGACGGCGACGCCGTGCTGGTGGTGCCCCGCCTCGAAGCGCCGCGGGTGGTCGAGCAGCCGGGCGTGTTCAGCGTGCGGCCGTGGGACGAGACCGACGATCCCATCGCCCTCGTCGCCGGGCTGGTCGGCGCCGCTGGCGTGGCGGCCATCGGTGATCGCACGTGGGCCCGGTTCCTCGTCGATCTCCAAGCCGTGGCCCGGGTGGGCTCGTGGCGCAAGGCGAGCGAGGTCATGACCGCGCTGCGGGCCCGCAAGGACGACGCCGAGATGGCCGCTCTCCGCCACGCCAGTGGCCTGGCCGACAAGGTGGCGGCGCAGCTGCACGCCGGGGAGATCCCGCTCGTCGGTCGGACCGAGCTCGACGTGTCGCAGGACATCAGTCGTCGGCTGGTCGCCGAGGGGCACGCCAAGGTCAACTTCGCCATCGTCGCTGCCGGCGAGAACGCCGCCAGCCCTCACCATGACGCCGGCGGTCGGGTCATCAAGGCCGGCGAGATGGTGCTGTGCGACTTCGGCGGCACCATGCCCGACGGCTACTGCTCCGACATCACCCGGTGCGTGTGGACCGGTGGGGAGCCGCCCGCCCAGGTGCGTGAGTTCTACGGGGTGTTGCAGGATGCCCAGGCGGCGGCGGTCGCCGCGGCCGTGATCGGCACGCCGTGCGAGGAGGTCGACGGCGTCGCCCGCAAGCTGATCAGCGACGGCGGCTATGGCGAGTGGTTCATGCACCGGACCGGGCATGGCATCGGCCTCGAGGAGCATGAGGACCCCTACATCGTGAGCGGCAACCATGAGCTGCTGGCCCCGGGCCACGCCTTCTCGGTCGAGCCCGGCATCTACATCCCCGGCCTCACCGGCGCCCGCATCGAGGACATCCTCATCGCCGCCGACGGCGGCCCCGAGGTCCTCAACCACGTCACCCACGACCTCGTCGTCGTCGACGCCTGACCGCCTCTCCCCTCCCTGCCCCCCTCCCCCTTCCGTTCTTTGTCGACTGAGGGGCGCGGGGCGCCCCTCAGTCGACAAAGAACGATCAGTCGAGGGGGTAGGGGAGCTCGATCGGGGGCGGGGGCGCGGTCGAGTAGGACGTCAGCTCGATGCGCTTCGACGGGTCGTCGACCAGGCCGAAGACGCCGTCGGGGGTGAGGCAGGCCTCGGTTGGCGTGGCGGCGCCGATGGGGATGGCGACGCAGTCGAGATGGACGCCGGCGAGGGTGCGGCTGGAGAAGATGGGGGCACCGGCCCCTTCCCGCCGGGCCGCGGTCTGGAGCGCCTGGACCGGTCCGGTGCTGAACGACCGGGAGAAGATGCCGTAGCCGGAGAGCTCTGGCTCGCTGACCCCGCGTCGGCACGTGCCGGCCGACCGACGGCAGGTCGCCCGGGTCGCACCCCCCACGACGACCAGGTCGCCGACATCGATGCGCCACGACGGCGGCGCGCTGTCGACCGTGACCTGCTCGGTCGTGCTGCCGAGCTTCTGGAGCACCTGGTAGCTGGCCGTGAAGGGGGTGGCGCCGGGACGAACCACGCGGCGCAGGAAGGCGAGCAGCGCGGGTGGCACCTCGCGGTCGGGCTGCACGGCGTCGGCCGAGTCGACCTTGGGTCGGTCGCCGCCTGCGCAACCGGCCAACACGATGGCGGCGAGCAGGGCGGTCGCGGTCCTGCGGCGCACCGATGGGAGGCTAGGTGACGTGATCCGCCTCGACGCCGCCACGGTGCTCCTCCAGTGGGCCACCGGCGGGTTGTTCTTTCTCTGGGTCACCAGCCGCCGCCGGGAGGTGGGGATCGGCTACGGCTGGTTGCTGCGCGGCACCTACGGGCTGAGTGCCCTCGGGGCGGTGGCCGTGGCCTCGGTCATGGGCTGGGTGCCGGTGCGCGAGGTCGCCTCGGCCGGTGTCGTGGCGGCCGCATCGGCCGCGTTCGTCGTGTCGGTCGTGCGCCGCCGGGCCGGGGTGCGCGGGCAGCAGGAGCTGGTCGCCGCTCGGTCGGCGCGGGTTGCCGCCATGACCGGCATCGAACGCGATGCCCAGGCGAAGGACGAGCACGGCGCCGAGTTCCCGCCGTGGCTCGACCTCGTCGCCCCGGCCATCGGGGCCATCGGCTTGGTGGCCGCCGCCCTCGACGCGGGGGGCAACCACTGGCTGGCGCTGCTGCGCACCGTCGCCGGCGCTGCGTTCCTCGGTGCCGTCACCGATGCCATGCTCCTCGGCCACTGGTACCTCGTGCAGCCCGGCCTCACCCGGGCGCCGCTGCTCGAGCTGGTGCGGGCGACGGCAGTGGTGTGGCCCATCGAGGTGATCGCCCTGCTCCTGCCGACCGGCATGGTCTCGGTCTGGTCGGGGTCGGTCGACGATGGCTACAACGGCTTGCTCGGCTGGTTCTGGGCGGCCTGCGCGGTCGGCACCATCGTCCTGTGCGCGGTGACCCGCGCCGCGCTCAAGGAGCGCTACTACTCGGCCGTCATGGCCGCCACCGGCCTCCTCTACCTCGCCATCCTGACCGCCTTCGGCACCGACCTCGTCGCCCGCGCCGTCCTTGCCGGCTGATCTTTGGTATCCGGAGTCCGGCAGGCGGACCTGGGATACCAAAGAAGGGGATCAGCGAGCTACCTCGCGTTGAAGTACTTGGCCTTGGGGTGGTGGCAGATGATGGCCGAGGTGGTCTGCTCGGGCTGGTACTGGTAGCCGGTCTCCTCCGACACCTCGATGCCGAGGCGGTCGGCCTCGAGCAGCCGGGCGACGGTGAGGTTGTCCTCGAGGTCGGGGCACGCCGAGTAGCCCCACGAGTAGCGGCCACCGCGGTACTGCTGCTTGAACAACCCGGTGAGGGTGGGCCCGTCCTCGTCGGCGAAGCCCCACTCCTCGCGGATGCGGTGGTGCCACAGCTCGGCCAGCGCCTCGGCCATCTCGACGCCGAGCCCGTGCAGCTTGAGGTAATCGCTGTAGTGGTTGGCGGCGAACAGCTCGGCGGTCCGCTCCGACACGGTCGAGCCCATGGTGACGATGTGGAAGGCGGCGTAATCGGCCTCGCCCGACTCGACGGGGCGACAGAAGTCGGCAATGCAGAGGAAGGGCGCCTCGCGCTGGCGGGGGTAGTGGAACCGGCCCCACTCGACCGTGCGCGAGTCGTCGGTCCAGATCACGAGGTCGTCGCCGTCGCCGTTGGCCGGGAAGTAGCCGTAGACCACCTGGGGCACGAGGATGCCCTCGGCCTTGGCCTGGCCCAGCAGGGCCCGGAACTCGGGGCGGATGCGATCCTTGAACTCGGTGTCGTTCTCGCCCTTCTCCGGGCGGTACTGCCACTGGTTGCGGAACAGGGCGGTCTCGTTGACGTAGCCGGCGATGTCGTCGAGCGAGATGCCCTTGACCACGCGGGAGCCGAGGAACGGCGGCTTGAACACCTCGTTGTCGGTCTCGACCTCGGGTGAGTGCCGGGGCAGCTCGATGTCGGGCACCTCGCGCTCGCTGCGGCGGGGCGGCAGCTTCCGCTCCGACGGCTCGCGGCCGAAGTTGGGGTCGTACTCGCCGGTCCTCTTCATGTCGACGAGCTTGTCCATCGTGTGCAGGCCCTCGAAGGCGTCCTTGCCGTAGAAGACGCGCCCGTCGTAGACGCCGCGCAGGTCGCGCTCGACGTAGGTGCGGGTGAGCGCGGCGCCGCCGAGGATGACCGGGATCTCGGCGAGCGACCGTTGGTTGAGCTCCTCGAGGTTCTCCCGCATGATCAGCGTCGACTTCACCAGCAGGCCACTCATGCCGATGGCGTCGGCCCGCACCTCGAGGGCCTTCTCGATCATCTCCGAGATGGCCACCTTGATGCCGAGGTTGTGCACCTCGTAGCCGTTGTTGGTGAGGATGATGTCGACGAGGTTCTTGCCGATGTCGTGCACGTCGCCCTTGACGGTGGCCAGCACGATGCGGCCCTTGCCGCCCTGGTCCGACTTCTCCATGTGGGGCTCGAGGTAGGCGACCGACATCTTCATGGTCTCGGCCGACTGCAGCACGAACGGCAGCTGCATCTGGCCGGAGCCGAACAGGTCGCCCACCACCTTCATGCCCGCGAGCAGGTGGTCGTTGACGATGGTGAGGGCGGGCATGGTCGCCAGCGCCTCGTCGAGGTCGGCCTCGAGCCCCTCGCGGTCGCCGTCGATGATGCGGGCCTTCAGTCGCTCCTCCACGGCCCAGCCGCTGCGGTCCTCCTTGACCACGTCGGCCGCCTTGACGCCCTCGAACATGGCGAGCAGCTCTTGCAGCGGGTCATAGCCGTCACGCCGGCGGTCGTAGATGAGGTCGAGGCAGACCTCCTTGGCCCGGTCGTCGATCTTCGACAGCGGCATGATCCGGGCGGCGTGGACGATGGCGGCGTCGAGCCCGGCCTCGATGCACTCATAGAGGAACATCGAGTTGAGGACGTGGCGGGCGGCGGGGTTGAGGCCGAACGACACGTTCGACAGGCCGAGGATGGTCGACACCCCAGGGAGCTCGGCCTTGATACGGCGGATGCCCTCGATGGTCTCGATGCCGTCGCGGCGGCTCTCCTCCATCCCCGTCGACAGCGGCAAGGCCAGCGCGTCGAACATCAGGTCCTCGGGCGCCAGCCCGTAGCGGTCGACGGCGAGGTCGTGGATGGCCTTGGCCGCCCGCAGCTTCCAGTCGGCATCGCGTGCCTGGCCCACCTGGTCGATGCAGGTGCACACCACGGCGGCGCCGTACTCCTTCGCCAGCTGCAGGAAGCGGTCGAGCCGGGTGCCTTCACCGTCGCCGTCCTCGAGGTTGACCGAGTTGAGGATGGCCTTGCCGCCGATCCACTGGAGACCGACCTCGATCACGTTGGGCTCGGTCGAGTCGAGCATGATCGGCAGGCTCGACTGGGTGGCGAAGCGGCTGGCGATCGCCTCCATGTCGGCGGCGCCGTCCTCGCCGGTGTAGTCGACGCAGACGTCGAGGACGTGGGCGCCTTCCTTCACCTGGTCCTTGGCCATGGCCACGCAGGTGTCCCAGTCGTCGGCCAGCATCGCATCGCGGAACTTCTTCGAGCCGTTGGCGTTGGTGCGCTCGCCGACCACCAGGAACGACGTGTCCTGCTTGAACGGCACCGCCGTGTAGATCGACGCGGCCGACGGCTCGAGCTCGGGGTTCCGGACAGCCGGTGTCAGATCGCGGCAGCGGTCGACGACGGCCCGCAGGTGCTCGGGCGTCGTGCCGCAGCAGCCGCCGATGATCGACACGCCGAGCTCGCTGACGAACCGGGCGTGGTGCTCGGCGAGCTGGTCGGGGGTGAGGTCGTAGTGCATCTTGCCGTCGACCACCGACGGGAGCCCGGCGTTGGGGAGGCACGCGACCGGCACCGTGCAGTGGGCGCTCAGGTGGCGGAGGTGCTCGTGCATCTCGCCGGGGCCGGTGGCGCAGTTGAGCCCGATGGCGTCGACCCGCATGGCGTCGAGGGCCACGAGGGCGGCGCCGATCTCGGTGCCGACCAGCATGCGGCCAGTGGTCTCCATGGTGACCTGCACCTGGATCGGTACTTCGCGGCCGACGGCGGCCATGGCCCGCCGGCAGCCGATGATCCCGGCCTTGGCGCCGAGCACGTCGAACTGGGTCTCCACCAGGAGCAGGTCGACGCCGCCTTCGAGCAGGCCGCGGGCCTGGACCTCGTAGGCGTCGCGCAGGTCGGCGAAGGTGATGTGGCCGAGCGTCGGCATCTTGGTGCCCGGGCCCATCGAGCCCGCCACCCAGCGGGGCCGATCGGGCGTCGAGTAGCCCGAGGCCACCTCCTTGGCCAGCCGAGCCGACTCGAAGCTGAGCTCGTGGGCCCGCTCGCCGAGCCCGTACTCGTTCAGCGGCACCGAGAACGACCCGAACGACGCGGTCTCCAGCACGTCGACGCCGACGTCGAGGAACGCCGCGTGCATCCCCTGGATGACGTCGGGCCGGGTGACGACCAGCAGCTCGTTGCAGCCTTCGAGGGCCGGCCCGCCGAAGTCGTCGGCGGTGAGGTCGCAGCCCTGGACGTAGGTCCCGAAGGCACCGTCGTAGATCACGACCCGCTCGCGCGCGGCCTCCAGGTACCCGGACATGCTCGACAGGCTACGAGCCGTTCAGGGTTTGGCCCGAAGCGGTTTCCGGCGCCGCCGCCCCTTCGGCTCGTGGATCACCTCGGCGTCGGCGTCGCCCACCACCGGCTCAGTGGTGCCCGGCCGGAGCTCGAGGTAGATCGCCTTGGCCGCGCCCAGCAGGGGCACTGCCACCATGGCGCCGACCACGCCGGCCGCCGACACGCCGACCAGGGCCGCGGTCATGGTCGCCGGCGGCGACAGGTCGACCGACCGGCCCACCACCAACGGCGACAGGATGTGGTTCTCGAACTGCAGGTAGAGGATGAAGAACACCGCGCACACCATTCCGGTGCCGGCGCCCTTGGTGAGGGCGAGCACGACGAAGGGGATCCCGCCGACGGCCCCGCCGATCTGGGGGACGAGGTCGAACAGCGCCACCCAGGCACCGGCGAGGGGGGCGAGGGGGACGCCAAGTACGAGGCCGACGGTGGTCACGGTGAGGCCGGCGATGATGGCCACCAACACCGAGCCGGCGAAGTACTGGGCCACGACCCGATAGGCGAGGCCGCCGACCCGGTCAGCGGCGTCCCGGCGGCCGACCGGCACCAGCCGGCGGAGCCGCCGCAGCAGGCGCTCGCCGTCGAGGAGGAGGGTGATGGTCACCAGCAGGGTGGCGATCGCCGAGAGCGCGCCGCTCATCAGCGACCGCCCAGCATTCTCGATCGGCGTCGTGTTGCCCGACAGGCGCTCGGGCAGCTGGTCGAGGAAGCGCTCGACCTTGTCGGAGACCTTGGCGTCGCGCAGCTGGTGGCCGACGAGGGGGAGGTTCCCGAGGTCGTCGACCACCGCCGGCAGGTCGTCCTTCAGCTCCCGCGCCTGGCGGGCGGCCGGCGGCCCGAACAGGGCGACGAGGGCGACGACCACCACGAGGAAGCCACTCAGCACGACGCCGACGGCCAGCGAGCGGCGACGCACCACGCCTTCGAGCCGGGAGACCAGGGGATCGAGGGCGAGGGCGAGCAACGTCCCCAGCCCGATCCAGGTGATCGACCGGGAGGCGCTCCTGAACAGCGCGCTGATCGTGACCAGCCCGATGAACGCGGCGAGGAACACTGCCACCGGCTGCCAGTCGAGGTCGGCGACGATCAGCTCCCGGTCGTCAGCCGCGGCGATGGCGCTGCCTCCCCGGTTGGTCGCGGCCACCTCCGTAACGTAGGTCGCCGTGGCTCAGCCGACGCGGCGCGCGCTCATGCGGTTCACGCCGTGGTCGATGATCCGTGCCGTCGCCATGCTGGGCGCGACCATCGCCGTGCTCGGCGTCATCGGTGCGTCGGTGCGGGTGATCGGCTGGATGCTGGCGGCGGCGGTGCTGGCCGCCGTGTTCTTCCCGCTGGTGCAGGTGCTCGACCGGCGGGTGCCGCGGCCGTTGGCGATGGCGATCGTGGTGCTGGGCACCATCGGCTTGGTGGTGGCGATCTCCTACGGCGTCGTCCACGACATCACCAGCCAGCTGCACGAGCTGCAGCGGGCCGTGCCCCGTTCCGCCCGGGACCTCGAGAGGTCGGATCGCTACGGCAAGACGGCCCGTGAGCTCCATCTCGCCCAGCACGCCAAGGAGTTCGTCGACGAGCTGCCGAAGCGCCTCCGCGGTGGCGATGCCCGCACCGCGTTGCGCAGCGCGGCCACCCGCGGCGTGGCCTTTCTTGCCACCACGGTGCTGACGATCTTCTTCCTGGTCTACGGACCTCGGCTGGTCAGCTCGGCGGCCGCCCAGCTCCCCGAGCGTCGCCGCCAGGTGATCGTCCGGGTCGCCCAGTCGGCCTACCGGCGGGCCTGGAGCTATGTGGTCGGCTCGCTCGCCATGTCGACGATGGCCGGGTTGGTGGCCTACGGCTGTGCCGACCTGCTCCATCTCCCGGGCAAGGCACCGCTGGCCCTCGGCGTCGCTCTGTTCGACGTGATCCCGCTCATCGGGATGGTGCTCGGGGCGGTGCCCCTCTTCCTCCTGGCCGGCACGACCGCCACGTGGCAGGCCACCGTGCTGCTCACCCTGGTGATCGCCGGCTGGCAGGTGGTCGAGGCGCTCCACCTCCAACGTCGGGTCGAGGAGCACTCCCTCCACATCGGTCCGTTCGTCACGGTGGCGGTGGCGATGGTCGGCCTCGAGCTGTACGGCATTGGGGGCGTCTTCGTGGCGCTCGTGTTCGCGGTGGCCGCGGCCGCCGTGCTCGACGAGTCGCTCGGCCACGGCCCCCACTCGTCCGCTCCCACCACCTAGGTTGCGGGCCGCATGGCGCCGCGCATCTACACCAAGACCGGTGACGACGGCACGACCGGGCTGTACTTCGGCGGTCGCGTGCGCAAGGACGATGCCGCGCCGCGTGCCTATGGGACGGTCGACGAGGCCCAGGCGGCCATCGGCCTTGCTCGGGCCGAGGCCGCGCCCGGTGGCGAGCTCGACGCGCTGCTCGTGCAGCTGTGCCGCGACCTCTACGTCTGCATGGCCGAGCTGGCGACGCTGCCGGAGAACCGGCACAAGCTCAGCCCGGGCACGACCGCGGTCAGCGACGAGATGGTCGCCAGCCTCGAGCCCCGCATCGACGACCTGATCGCCCGGTTCGAGATGCCGAGTGACTTCGTCGTCCCTGGCGCCAACCGGGCGAGCGCGGCACTCGACGTCGCCCGCACCGTGGTGCGACGGGCCGAGCGCGAGTCGCTCGCGGTCGCCGCACCCGGGTCGCACGTCGTGCGGTACCTCAACCGCCTGTCCGATCTGCTCTGGGCCCTCGCCCGGTGGCAGGAGGGCGAACACGTCCTGTCCAAGAGATCGGAGCAGTAGTGGAGCTGATTGTTGCAAGTGGGGTTCCTGGCGATGTCGACGTCGTCGGCATCCCTGTCGCCAGCGGACCCACCGCGGTCGGCGACACCAACGGCCATGAGCTCGCCGAGCTGGCGGCCCGCGGCTTCGAGGGCAAGGCCGGCGAGACCATGCAGCTCAACGGGGCCATCGCCGTCGGGGTCGGCGACCTCGACAAGGTCACGCCCGACGTCATCCGCAAGGCGTCGGCCGCGCTGGTGAAGGCAGCGTGGAAGCGGCCGCGGGTCGCCAGCCGCCTGCTCGACGCCGTGGCCGACGACACCGATCGCCCCGCCGCTGCGCAAGCGGCGGCCGAGGGCGCGGTGCTGGCGGGCTACCGGTTCGGTCGCTACAAGCGCGAGGCCAAGGCCACCCAGATCGAGGCCATGACGATCGTCAGCAAGGGCGGCAAGCGGGTGGGCGCGGCCGCCGAGCGGGGGCGGGCCATTGCCGAGGCGGTCAACTTCGCCCGTGACCTCATCAACACGCCGTCCGGCGACCTCACCCCTGTCGGCTTGGCCGATGCCGCGACCGAGGTGGCCGAGCGGGCCGGGCTCACCATCGAGATCACCAACGAGAAGCAGGCCGCCAAGCTCGGCCTCGGTGGCTTGACGAGCGTCGGCAAGGGCTCCGACAACCCGCCCCGGATGGTCAAGCTCGTCTACGACCCGCCCGGTGCCCGCAACACGCTGGCCTGGGTCGGCAAGGGCATCACGTTCGACTCCGGCGGGCTGTCGCTCAAGACCGGCGAGGGCATGATGACCATGAAGCACGACATGGCCGGCGCCGCCGCCGTGCTCGGCGCCATGTCGGTGCTCGCCGACCTCGGGGTCAGGACCAAGGTCATCGGCTACCTGTGCGCGGCCGAGAACATGCCCAGTGGCCACGCGATCCGTCCCGGCGACGTCTTGACCATCAAGAACGGCACGACCGTCGAGGTGCTGAACACCGATGCCGAAGGCCGGCTGGTGCTGGCCGACGGCCTGGCGCTGGCGGTCGACGACGGCCCCGACGCCATCGTCGACCTGGCCACGCTCACCGGGGCGGTGCGGGCCGCGCTCGGCACCCGGTTCGCCGGGCTGATGGGCAACCGTGACTGGTTGACCGACCAGGTGCGGGACGCCAGTGTCACTGCCGGCGAGCCGGCGTGGCCGCTGCCGCTGCCGCCGGAGTACCGGAAGATGCTCGACTCACCGGTGGCCGACATCAAGAACGTCGCGAGTGGGGGCACTGCTGGCGCGTTGTTGGCCGGGTTGTTCCTGCAGGAGTTCGTGGCCGACGTGCCGTGGGCCCATCTCGACATCGCCGGCCCGGCGTGGGTGGATGACGACAGCGACCCGATGGCGCCGCGGGGCGGCACGGGCTACGGCGTGCGTACGTTGTTGGCGCTCGCCGAGTCATTCAAACCAGTGAAGGGGAAGCGCTGATGGCAGGTCGTCTCGAAGGCAAGGTCGCGTTCGTCACCGGGGCCGCCCGGGGCCAGGGGCGGGCGCACTGCGTGCGCCTGGCCGAGGAGGGCGCCGACATCATCGCCGTCGACATCTGCGGCCCGGTCCAGACGTCGAAGATCGCCGCCGCTTCCTTCGAGGACCTCGACGAGACCGAGGCGCTGGTCGGGAAGACCGGCCGCCAGATCGTCGCCCGCCAGTGCGACGTGCGTGACTTCGACGCGCTCAAGCGGATCGTCGACGAAGGTGTCGACCGGTTCGGCCGGCTCGACGTGGTGGTGGCCAACGCCGGCATCGTCACCGCCGGGCTGACGTGGGAGCTCACCGAAGAGCAGTGGCAGACGATGATCGACGTCAACCTCACCGGGGTGTGGCACACCTCGAAGGCGGCAGTTCCCCACATGATCGCGGCCGGGAACGGCGGCTCGATCATCTTCACCAGCTCGGTGGCCGGCTACCGGGGCCTGCTCTTCGAGGCGCACTACACGGCGGCCAAACACGGCATCGTCGGGCTGTGCAAGACCATGGCGCTCGAGCTCGGTGAGCACCTGATCCGGGTGAACACGATCCACCCCAACGGCGTCAACACGTTGATGACCACCGAGCCCGACCTCATCCCGGCCATGGGCTCGCACCCGTTCGGCTTCCACGTCGTCGCCACCGCCATGCCGACCGGCAGCCAGGAGCCCGAGGACGTCGCTGCCACCGTGGCGTGGCTCGCCTCCGACGACGCCCGCTTCATCACCGGCTGCCAGCTCCCCATCGGCTCCGGCAACCAGCTCCTCTGACCCACCCCCTTTCTCCGTTCTTTGGCGACTTGCCCGCACATGGTGCGGGCAAGTCGCCAAAGAACAAGACGGCAGGAGGCCACGGTGCTCACGCGGCGGTCGGAGGGCCGCCGCCCTGGGCCGAGGCAGCGGCGAGGGCGTCGTTGTGGCGACGCCAGGCCCAGGCGGCCGACTCGTGGGCCAGCAGGGGATGGAAGCGCCACCGCAGGAGGTGGCGCTCGGCCGACTCGAGATCCTCGCCGAGCT
>JAEKLB010000076.1 GCA_019510095.1 Acidobacteriota bacterium
CCGTGGCCAACGGCGACCTCACCCAGAAGATCACCGTCGACGCTCGGGGCGAGATCCTGGAGCTGAAGAACACGATCAACACCATGGTCGACCAGCTGTCGAGCTTCGCCGACGAGGTCACCCGCGTGGCCCGCGAGGTGGGCACCGAGGGCCAGCTCGGTGGTCAGGCCGAGGTGCGTGGCGTCAGTGGCACCTGGCGCGACCTGACCGAGAACGTGAACTTCCTGGCGTCGAACCTGACGTCGCAGGTGCGGAACATCGCCTCGGTGACCACGGCCGTGGCCAACGGCGACCTCACCCAGAAGATCACCGTCGACGCTCGGGGCGAGATCCTGGAGCTGAAGAACACGATCAACACCATGGTCGACCAGCTGTCGAGCTTCGCCGACGAGGTCACCCGCGTGGCCCGCGAGGTCTGGGCGGCCAGGCCGAGGTCGAGGGGGTCAGCGGCACCTGGAAGGCCCTCACCGAGAACGTGAACTACCTGGCGTCGAACCTGACGTCGCAGGTGCGGAACATCGCCCAGGTCACGACCGCCGTGGCCGGTGGCGACCTGACCCAGAAGATCACCGTCGACGCCCGCGGTGAGGTGGCCGAGCTGAAGGAGACCATCAACACCATGGTCGACCAGCTGTCGTCGTTCGCCGACGAGGTCACCCGCGTGGCCCGCGAGGTGGGCACCGAGGGCCGGCTCGGTGGTCAGGCCCAGGTGGTCGGGGTGTCGGGCACGTGGCGCGACCTGACCGAGAACGTGAACTCGATGGCCTCCAACCTCACCAGCCAGGTGCGGAACATCGCCTCGGTCACCACCGCTGTGGCCCGGGGCGACCTCACCCAGAAGATCACCGTCGACGTCCGTGGCGAGATCCTGGAGCTGAAGAACACGATCAACACCATGGTCGACCAGCTGTCGAGCTTCGCCGACGAGGTCACCCGCGTGGCCCGCGAGGTGGGCACCGAGGGCCGGCTCGGTGGCCAGGCGCAGGTGCGAGGCGTGTCGGGCACCTGGAAGGACCTGACCGAGAACGTGAACTCGATGGCATCGTCGCTGACCTCCCAGGTGCGCGACATCGCCCAGGTCACCACCGCGGTCGCCACCGGCGACCTCTCCAAGAAGATCTCGGTCGACGTCCGTGGCGAGATCCTGGAGCTGAAGAACACGATCAACACCATGGTCGACCAGCTGTCGAGCTTCGCCGGCGAGGTCACCCGGGTGGCCCGCGAGGTGGGCACCGAGGGCAAGCTCGGTGGCCAGGCGCAGGTGCGCGGCGTCTCCGGCACCTGGAAGGACCTCACCGACAACGTCAACTACATGGCCGTGTCGTTGACCACCCAGGTGCGAGCCATCGCCGAGGTGTCGAGCGCGGTGATCCAGGGCGACCTCACCCGGGAGATCGCGGTCGAGGCCCAGGGCGAGGTGGCCGAGCTCAAGGACACCATCAACCAGATGATCGGCAACCTCTCGGAGACCACCCGGGTCAACTTCGAGCAGGACTGGCTGAAGACCAACGTCGCCCGCGTCTCTGCCCTCATGCAGGGGCAACGCGACCTGCACACCGTGTCCCGGCTGCTGATGTCCGAGCTGACGCCCACGGTCGAGGCCCAGCACGGGGCGTTCTTCATCGCCGAGACCGAGACTGAGGGCGAGCTCGAGCACGACCTCCGGCTGATCGCCAGCTACGGCTACAAGGCCCGCAAGAACGTGGCCAACACCTTCAAGTTCGGCGAGTCACTCGTCGGCCAAGCCGCCCTCGAGCGGACGGCGATCATCCTCACCGAAGCGCCGCAGGACTACATCAAGGTGTCGAGTGGCCTCGGCGAGACGGCGCCGGTGAACGTCATCGTGCTGCCGATCCTGTTCGAGGACTCGGTGCTGGGCGTCATCGAGCTGGCGTCGGTGCATCCGTTCAGCGAGGTCCGGTTGTCGTTCCTCGAGCAGGTGACCGAGACCATCGGCGTCGTGCTCAGCACGATCATCGCCAACATGCGCACCGAGGACCTCCTCGAGGAGTCCCAGCGCCTCGCTGGTGAGCTGCAGAACCAGTCGGAGGAGCTCCAGCACCAACAGGAGGAGCTCCGTCGCTCCAATGCCGAGCTGGAGTCGCAAGCGGCGTCGCTCAAGGCATCCGAGGAGCTGCTCCAGCAGCAGCAGGAGGAGCTCCAGCAGACGAACGAGGAGCTGCAGGAGAAGGCTCGGCTGCTGGCCGACCAGAACCGGTCGATCGAGGTGAAGAACCGTGAGATCGAGATGGCGCGGCTCGGGCTGGAGGAGAAGGCCCAGCAGCTCGCCCTCTCGTCGAAGTACAAGTCGGAGTTCCTGGCCAACATGAGCCACGAGCTGCGCACGCCCCTCAACAGCCTGCTCATCCTGGCCAAGCTGCTGGGCGACAACGACGCCGGCAACCTCGACGGCCAGCAGGTCGAGTTCGCCCACACGATCCACAACGCGGGCAGTGACCTGCTCAACCTCATCAACGACATCCTCGATCTCTCCAAGGTCGAGGCCGGCAAGATGGACGTGGTCGCAGGCGAGGTGAGGCTCAGCTCGGTCTGTGCGACGATCGACGCCGGCTTCCGGCCGCTGGCCGAGGACAAGGGCCTCACGCTCGAGGTGTCGGTGGCCGACGGTGCGCCCGAGAGCCTGGTGACCGACGAGCAGCGACTGCACCAGGTGCTGAAGAACCTGCTGTCGAACGCGGTGAAGTTCACCGATGCCGGCACCGTCGCCCTCACGATCGGCCCTGCTCCGGCCGACATCCGGTTCGGCAACGCGACGCTCACGCGGGCCCAGCGGGTGGTGGCCTTCACCGTAACCGATACCGGCATCGGCATCCCCGCCGACAAGCTGCGGCTCGTCTTCGAGGCCTTCCAACAGGCCGACGGCACCACCAGTCGGCGCTACGGCGGCACCGGGCTCGGGCTCTCGATCAGCCGGGAGATCGCCCGCCTCCTCGGCGGCGAGATTCGGGTAGCGAGCTCGGCGGGCGAGGGGAGTGTCTTCACCCTCTACCTCCCCGACGTGTACAACCAGCCCGTCGGTCTGGCCACCCACGATCTCGAGGATCCGGCCGCCGGGAGTGGCGTGCCCATGCCGGCGCTGGTCACCGATGCGCTCGCCCTTGATCCCGGGTCAGGCGAGGCACCGGCCGAGGAGGTCGCTGACGACCGCACCGTCATCATGGAAGGGGACCGGGTCCTGCTGCTGGTCGAGGCCGATCGCCAGCTCGGCGAGGACGCCCTCACCGCCGTTCGGGAGCGGGACTACCGCGGACTGGTCGCCACGAGGGCAGGGGCCGCGCTCGCCCTGGCCCGTGAGTTCCATCCCGACGGCGTGATCCTCGACACGAACCTGGCGCAAACCGATGCCGCCGCCTTCCTGGCTCATCTCAAGCAGGACCCCGAGCTGCGGCACATCCCGGTGTACGTGCTGGGCATCGGCACAGAGCGCCACGAGATGCTCCGGGCCGGTGCGATCGGTTGCGCACAGGGGCCGGCGGACCTCGGGTCGGTCGGCCTGGCCATCGACAACCTGATCGCCTACGCCGGGCGCGAGCAGCGGCGCCTGCTCATCGTCGAGGACGACGAGGGCGAGCGCAGTGCGGTGGCCGCACTGCTCGGCGGTGGTGAAGGCATCGAGGTGGTGGCGGTCGGCTCCAGCGAGGATGCAATCGCGGCGCTCGAGAGCGCGCCGACCGACTGCATCGTGCTCGATCTCAAGCTGCCGAGGATGAGCGGCTTCGCGCTGCTCGAGCAGCTGAAGGCCGACGAGGCCCTGCGGGATGTCCCGGTGATCGTCTACACCGGGAAGGACCTGACCCGCCGGGAGGAGACGCGTCTCGCTCGGTACGCAGAGTCGATCATCGTGAAGGACGCCCGCTCGCCTGAGCGACTGCTGGAGGAGGCGACGCTCTTCCTGCACCGGGCTGGCCACCGCCTGCCCGACGAGCAGCGAGCGATGCTGGAGCAGCTGCACACCAGCGCGGCGGTGCTCGATGGCAAGCGGGTGCTGGTGGTCGACGACGACGTGCGCAACGTCTTCGCCCTGACCAGCGTCCTCGAGCGCCACGGCATGAGCGTGCTGTTCGCCGAGAACGGCAGGGACGGCATCGCCATGCTCCAGGCCAACCCCGACGTCGACGTCGTCCTGATGGACATCATGATGCCGGAGATGGATGGGCACGAGACGATGGCCGCCATTCGCCAGCTTCCCCAGTTCGCCAAGCTGCCGATCATCGCTCTCACCGCCAAGGCCATGAAGGGGGACCGGGAGGCGAGCATCGCCGCTGGCGCGTCCGACTACGTCACCAAGCCGGTCGACACCGATCAGCTCCTCTCCCTCATGCGAGTGTGGCTGTACCGGTGAGCGTGGGAACGGACGACCAGTGACCAGGGGTGAGCTCGAGAAGCTCGAGCTTCGCCTGCTGCTCGACGCCGTCCACCAGCACTACGGCTACGACTTCCGCGACTACGCGCGCAGCAGCCTGCGGCGCCGCATCTGGCGCCGGGTCGCCGAGGAGGGCCTGCAGACGATCTCGGGCCTCCAGGAGCGGGTGCTCCACGACCCGGAGGCGATGGAGCGGCTGCTGCTCGACATGTCGATCAGCGTCACCTCCATGTTCCGTGACCCGTCGTTCTTTGCCGCCCTGCGCGAGAAGGTCGTTCCGATGTTGCGGACCTATCCGTTCGTGCGGATCTGGAACGCCGGCTGCGCGACGGGGGAGGAGACGTACTCCCTGGCGATCCTCTTGCGGGAGGAGGGGATGGGCGACCGGGTCCGGATCTACGCCACCGACATGAACGACACCGTCCTCCGGCGGGCCAAGGAGGGGGTCTTCTCGCTGGAGCGGATGCAGGACTACACCCGCGACTACATCAGGGGCGGGGGGCAGGCCGCGTTCTCCGACTACTACAAGGCCTTCGGTGATCGGGTCAGGTTCGACCCGACCCTGGCCGAGACCATGGTCTTCGCCCGGCACAACCTGGTGACTGACGTCCGGTTCAACGAGTTCCACCTGATCATCTGCCGCAACGTGATGATCTACTTCGACCAGGCCCTCCAGGACCGCGTGCACGGCCTCCTCTACGACAGCCTGGTTCGCTTCGGCACCCTGGCTCTGGGGCACAAGGAGTCCATCCGCTTCACGACCCACGCGGATGCGTACGTCGAGCTCGATCCGCAGGAGAAGATCTTCCGGAGGGCGGCATGACCGTGATGCCATCGGAGAGTGGCGGACGTCGCCTGGTCGTCGTCGGCGCGTCGTGGGGCGGCCTCGACGCGGTGGGCACCGTCCTGGCCGACCTCGACCCCGACTCGTCTCCGCCGGTGGCCGTCGCCCAGCACCGCGCCGACCTCGGTGAGGACGCGCTGGCGCGGGCGCTGCAAGGCCGCACCCGGATGCGGGTGGTCGAGGCCCACGACAAGGCGGCGATCGAGCCCGGTGCCGTCTACCTGGCGCCGCCCGACTACCACCTGCTCGTCGAGGACGGCCACTTCGCCCTCAGCCTCGAGCCGCCGGTGCGCTACAGCCGGCCCTCGATCGACGCCCTGTTCGAGTCGGCTGCCGACGTCTACGGCGAGTCGGTCGTGGCGGTGCTCCTGACGGGCGCCAACGACGACGGCACCCGGGGCATGCGGGCGGTGAAGCGGGCGGGCGGCCTGGCGCTGGTGCAGGACCCGTCGACGGCGGTCCGGCCGGAGATGCCAGCGTCGGCCATCGCCGCCGGGCTGGCCGACAGGGTGCTGGGCCTCCCTGCCATCGCGGCTGCCATCAACGATCTCGGGGCGGCCGTCTGATGGCGACCGCGCTCGCCCCCCACGAGCCGGCGCTGCTCCTGGTCGACGACGTCGACGACAACCTGGTGGCCGTCGATGCCGCCCTGGCGCCGCTCGGGCATCGGACGATCCGGGCCCGGTCAGGGCCCGAGGCCCTCCGCCAGCTCCTCACCGAGGACGTCGCCGTCATCGTCCTCGACGTCCAGATGCCGGGCATGGATGGCTTCGCGACGGCCGCCGCGATCAAGCAGCGCGAGCGCAGCCGCGAGATCCCGATCCTGTTCCTCACCGCCATCGACCGCGAGCCCCATCACCAGCTCAAGGGCCTCGAGACCGGCGCCGTCGACTACCTCTTCAAGCCGGTCGACCCCGAGCTGCTCCGGGCCAAGGTGGGCGTGTTCCTCGAGCTGCAGCTCAAGACCCGCGAGCTTCGGTCGCAGGGCGACGCACTGGCCCGGCGCACTGCCGCGCTCCAGCGGTCGAACGAGGACCTCGAGGAGTTCTGCTACATCGCCTCGCACGATCTGCAGGAGCCCCTGCGGGCGGTCGCCGGCTACTTGGAGCTGCTGGTCGACGAGCTCGGCGGGGCCCTGGAGGGTGAGGCGGCCGAGTGGGTTGCGCGCGCCCGGTCCGCTGTCAGCCGTTCCTCCAACCAGATCGACGACCTCCTGGCCTATGCCCGAGCCGGCACCGACAGTCCCACCGGCGCGACCGCGTCGCTCGACGAGGCCGTGACCGACGCCCTGCACCAGCTCGACCGGTCGGTCCTCACCACCGGCGCGGCAATCGAGGTCGGGTCGCTGGGGCGGGCATCGGCGGCACTGACCGATCTCATCCACGTCTTCCAGAACCTCATCGGCAACGCCATCAAGTACGCCGGCAGCCAGGCACCGCAGCTGCACATCAGCGCGTCGCGATCGGACGGGCTCATTGAAGTCGCCGTACGTGACCGCGGCGTGGGGGTCGACGAGGACGATCTCGAGCGGGCCTTCGGCCGGTTCGAGCGGGTCGGCGGCCAGCCCGCGCCTGGCACGGGCCTCGGTCTGGCAGTCTGCCGCCGCCTCGTCGAGCGGTCGGGCGGGCGCATCTGGATGGAGCGCAACGGCGAAGCAGGTGTGACCGTGCGGTTCACGCTGCCCGAGGCGGATGACGCATGACAGCACTGTCGGGACATGGTGCAACGGTGCTCATGGTCGACGACACACCCGCCAACCTGGTTGCCCTTTCGGCGATCCTCGAGCCGCTCGGGCATCGGCTCCTGGAGGCATGCTCGGGCGAGGAGGCGCTCCGCCACCTGCTCACCGAGGATGTCGACCTGATCCTCCTCGACGTCCGGATGCCGGGCATGGACGGGTTCGAGACGGCCCGCCACATCAAGCAGCGGCAGCGAACCGGCGACATCCCGATCGTGTTCCTGACCGCCTTTGGCGACGGCGCCTCGGCGGTGGCGGCCGGCATCTCGACTGGCGCGGTCGACTACCTGGCCAAGCCCCTCGATCCCACGCTGTTGCGGGCCAAGGCCCAGGTTCTCATCGACCTTCACCAACGAACGGTCGCCCTGCGGGACGAACGCGAGCACCTCGTCCAGAAGCTCGACCAGCAGTACGCCGCCGAGGCCCGGACGCTGCAGCGACTGGCTGAGGCGGCGCTCGCCATCAACTCGACGCAGACGCTCGGCGACATGCTGCGGGCGGTCAACTCGGCAGCGCGCCACGTGATCGGGGCCCATGGCGCCGAGACCATCCTCGTCACTGAAGGCACCCAGGCGGCATCGGCCGCGGCCCGGTCGTACTCCGAGAAGTACGACGGCTGGCAGACAAGGAGCCATCCACTCGAGCTCGGGCCGCTGTTCGACATCGTGTGGCGGCAGGCGGGCCCGGTGCGGATGACGGCGAGCGACATCAGCCGCTCCTTCGCGGCGCACGGAGTCGGTGATGTCCTCGCCGGGCACCCGATGCTCGAAGGATGGCTGGCGACCCCGCTCATCGGGCGGTCCGGCCGGCGGCTCGGCCTCATCCAGGTGGCCGACAAGGCAGGGGGCGACTTCACCACGACCGACGAGTCGGTGCTCTTCCAGTTGGCGCAGCTCGCCGCGGTCGCAATCGAGAACGCCGAGCGGTTCGAGCTCGAGCACTCCGTCGCCGACGCCCTCCAGCGAGCCCTGCTGCCGCGATCGCTCCCTGAGGTGAAGGGTCTCGAGGTGGCAGCGCGTTACCGCGCCGGTGGCGCCGGCAACGACGTAGGGGGCGACTGGTACGACGTCGTCGCCATGGGCGATGGCCGGGTCGTGCTGACGCTGGGCGACGTGATGGGCCGCGGCCCCCGTGCCGCGGCGATCATGGGGCAGCTGCGCACGGCATTGCACGCCTACGCCCTGCACGACCTCCCGCCGTCGGTGGCGATGCGGAGCGCGGACCTGCTGCTCCAGGACGTCGCCGAGGGCGACATCGCCACCGCCGTGTACATGGTGCTCGACCCCATCATCGGACGGGCCGAGGTCATCACGGCCGGCCACCCCTGTCCCGTGGTCGTCGCGCCGAACGGGCGCCGGGGCTTGCTCGCCTGCGATCCACACACGCCCTTCGGTGTCATCTCCTCACCCGTCTACAACGGCACGGCCGACGTGCTCCTTGCCGGCACCGTGGTGCTGCTCTACACCGACGGGCTCGTCGAGCGCCGCCATTCGAGCCTCGACGAGCGCACCAGTGAGCTGCTGGCGTCCATTGACGCCGACGAGGCCGACCTGGGTGTCATGTGCGACCGGGTGCTCGAGCGGATGGTGCCCGACGCGGGCGACGACGACATAGCCCTGCTCGCCGTCCGGCTCGTTCGTTGATGACCGCCCTCCACCGGGCGTTCTACGCGCGCGACCCGAGGGAGGTGGCACCCGAGCTGCTCAACAAGCTCCTCGAGCACGACGGTCGGAGCGGCCGCATCGTCGAGGTCGAGGCCTACGTGGGCCGTCAGGACCCGGCGTCGCATGCCTACCGCGGCCCGACCAAGCGCAACGCGACGATGTTCGGGCCGCCAGGCCATCTCTACGTCTATCTCTCCTATGGCATGCACTGGTGTGCCAACGTCACCTGCGGCGACGGCCTCGCTGTGCTCCTCCGGGCGCTGTCACCGGTCGCGGGGATCGAGGCCATGCGGGCCGCCCGATCGGCCGCCAGCCGCGATCGCGACCTGGCGAGCGGCCCGGGAAAGCTCACCCAGGCCCTCGGCATCACCGGCGTGCTCGACGGGGCCGACCTGGTCGAGCCCGATCGCGGCGTGTGCCTGGTCAGCGACGGCACGCCCCCGCCCGATGTCGTCGTCCGCACGCCCCGGATCGGCATCACCGCGGCGGCCGAGCACGAGTGGCGCTTCTACGTGCCCGGTGACCCGAATGTGTCCCGGCCACTCATCCCGCGCGTGCGACCATGACGCCCGTGGATCTGCTCGCCGACCTGGAGGCCCGCGGGCTGGTCCAGGACACAACCGACCGAGACGCGCTCCGCGAGCGCCTGGCGGCGGGCCCGGTCACCCTGTACTGCGGGTTCGATCCAACCGCCGACAGCCTCCACATCGGGAACCTGATCGGCCTGCTCGCCCTGCGCCGGTTCCGGGATGCGGGCCACGACCCGATCGCCGTGGCAGGCGGCGCGACCGGCATGGTGGGCGACCCCAGTGGCCGGTCCGAGGAGCGCAACCTCCTGGACGACGCCACCCTGCTCGGGAACCTCGAGATGATCGGCGCCCAGGTCGCCCAGATCAGCAACGTCGACGTCGTCGACAACGCGTCCTGGACCCGGGACGTGACGTTCCTCGAGTTCCTGCGCGACATCGGCAAACACGTGACCGTCAACCAGATGGTGGGCAAGGAATCGGTGCGGGCCCGGATGGAGGGCGATGCCGGCATCTCCTTCACGGAGTTCTGCTACATGCTCCTCCAGGCGTTCGACTACCTCGAGCTGCACCGCCAGCGCGGCTGCACCCTTCAGGTCGGTGGCTCCGACCAGTGGGGCAACATCGTGACCGGCATCGACCTGGTCCGGAAGGTGACCGGCGCCTCCGTGCACGGTTTGACCTGGCCGCTGCTGCTGCGATCGGACGGGAAGAAGTTCGGCAAGAGCGAATCGGGCAACGTGTGGCTCGGCGCCCATCGAACGTCCCCGTACCAGTTCTTCCAGTACTGGATGAACGTTCCCGATGCTGACGTCCGCCGGTTCCTGCTCCAGCTCACGTTGCTTCCCGTGGCCGACTGCCACGCGATCGCCGACGCCCATGACGCCGCCCCCGAGCGGCGTGAGGGCCAGCGTCGCCTCGCCCGCGAGGTCACCGCCCTCGTGCACGGCACCGACGCGACAGCTGCTGCCGAGGAGGCCAGCGCCATCCTGTTCGGCGGGTCACCGACGGGCGCGTCGGCCCAGGCCCTGGCGTTCCTGGCCGATGAGGTGCCGACCTCCTCCTTCGCGCCGGGTGCCGGCATTGCCGAGACGCTGGCGGCGACGCCGCTGGCATCGTCGCTGAGCGACGCCCGCCGCACGGTCGGCCAGGGCGCCGCCTACGTCAACGGCGAGCGCGCCGACGACGGGCGCCTGCTCGGTCCCGACGACCTCCTGCACGGAAGGTGGGTCGTGTTGCGCAAAGGCAAGCGCAACTACCACCTGCTCGACGCCGGCTGACCTCTCGGGTTCCGGAGCTCAGCCGAGCAGACCGACGGCCAGGGCGCGGGCCACGGCATCGTGGCGGTCGGTCGCCTCGAGCTTGATGTAGAGGCTGGAGAGGTGGCTCTTCACCGTCTCGGCCCCGAGGAACAGGGCTGCCGCGATCTCGCGGTTGGTGCGGCCCTGGGCCAGTTGCTCGAGCACCTCGCGCTCCCGCGGCGTGAGCGGACCGGGCTCACCGTCGCGGGGCGCCACTGAGCCGAGCAGCGAGGGCAGCAGGGCGGGGGCGACCATCCGCTCGCCGGTCCGGAGCTGAGCGACGGCGTCGGCCAGCTCCTGGCCAGTGGTCGAACGAAGCACCACGCCGTCGGCACCCGCCGTCAGGAGGCCGGCGACATCGATCTGGTCGAGGCCCTGGAGCAGGACGAGCACGATCGGCCGGGAGCGCATGGCCTTCGCCCGCCGAACCAGCCGGGTGAGCCGTTCGTCGGCACAGGCCCCGAGCACGAGGAGCTCGACCCCGTGCTGGTCGGCCGTGGCCAGGCCCTCGCCGCCCCGGCGACAGATGGCGAGGGTCTCGATGCCTTGCTCGGCGAGGACGTCGCGGATGCCGGCCGCCACCAGCTCCCAGTCGTCGACGACCACCGCCCGCATGACCTTCGCAGGCTACCGAACGCCGTTCGTCTGTCAACCCCCACTCAGGGGAGTCAATGGCCCCGGTCAAGCCCCAGCCCAGGGGATATCTGCAGGGCCACCGGACGCGGGAGCGTCGAATCGTGCGAACTGCGCCTCTCGGACCAGATCGGCCTTCGGCGATGAGCGGGCTTGTTGAGGCCAATCTGGGTCTGGTGCAACAGGCGGCGGCGACCATGGCCGGACGGGTGCCTCGCCATGTGAGCTGGGACGATCTGGTCTCGGCCGGCATGCTCGGCCTCACCGAGGCGGCGCGCGCCTACGACGCCGGACGAGGCGTGCCCTTCGCGTGCTTCGCGTTGACCCGGATCCGTGGCGCTCTCCTCGATGAGCTCCGGGCCCTCGACTGGGCCAGCCGCTCCGTCCGCGCCCGGGCCCGAGCGGTCGACGCCGCCACCGAGGTGCTGGCCGCGCAGCTCCGCCGGCAGCCCACCGTGGCCGAGATCGCCGAGCGGCTCGAGATCACCCCTGCCGAGGTTGCCCACGTCGCCGGGGACCTCCAGCGGGCGGCCATCGTCCATTACGACGCCCCCTCCAGCGACGGCCCCGACTTCAGCGAGGTCTCCCTCCCCGCCGTGGGCCTGGAGCCCGACGAGATCGTGCTCGAGCAGGAGCGCCGGGGCGAGCTCTGGGAGGCGGTCTCGGCCCTGCCCGCCCGCCTGCGCCACGTCGTCGTCGGGTCGTTCGTCGGCGAGCGTCGCCTCCGGGACATCGCCCAGGATCTCGGCGTCACGGAGTCCCGCGTGTCACAGATGCGCACCGAGGCCCTCACCCTGCTGCGCAAGGGGATGGCGGCCTCGGCAGAGCTCGACCTGCGTGATGACCTGGCGCCTGTCGGCGCCGGGCCCGTGCTGACCTTGGCCTGAGCACCTGGTCAGCCGGCAGAAAACCTCGGTCCCAGGTTGACGCCGGCTGTGGCCGCCGTTATGGTTGTCCTCCGCCCCCGGAGGCGGCTCCTCCACACAGGAAGAGCACCAGAGGCAGCGGACGCATCCGCTCGCCGGTCCGGGACGTCGGCACGAACGCTCCTTTGGGAGAGGTGTGCCAGTGCGGCAGCGCTCCTTGAAAACGGAACAGAGGAAGGTTCAAAAGCGAGTGCGGCGTCGCGCGCCCCGACCACTTCGGTGGTTGTCAACGCGACGTTTCAAAGTAATTCGCACCAAAATCCACGGACATCAATATTTTGTCAGCGGACTGGTGCCAGATACAGGGGACGGTCACCAGACCCGATCCTGGCTCTCAAACACGATCGAAGGACGACCGGCTTGCCGGGGATCCGAGAGATCTCGATGGAGAGTTTGATCCTGGCTCAGGACGAACGCTGGCGGCGTGCTTCATACATGCAAGTCGAGCGGGGTCCATCCAGTGGCAACACTGGTGAAGACCTAGCGGCGAACGGGTGAGTAACACGTGAGGAACCTGCCCCAGAGACCGGGATAACTCTCCGAAAGGAGAGCTAATACCGGATACCCCCACCGGATCGCATGGTCTGGTGAGGAAATGGATTCCGCTCTGGGAGGGCCTCGCGGCCTATCAGCTTGTTGGTGAGGTAACGGCTCACCAAGGCGTCGACGGGTAGCTGGTCTGAGAGGACGGTCAGCCACACTGGGACTGAGACACGGCCCAGACTCCTACGGGAGGCAGCAGTAGGGAATCTTGCGCAATGGGCGAAAGCCTGACGCAGCAACGCCGCGTGGGGGATGAAGGCTCTCGGGTTGTAAACCCCTTTCAGCAGGGACGATTATGACGGTACCTGCAGAAGAAGGACCGGCCAACTACGTGCCAGCAGCCGCGGTAATACGTAGGGTCCGAGCGTTGTCCGGATTTATTGGGCGTAAAGAGCTCGTAGGCGGCTCGGTAAGTCGGATGTGAAAACTCGGGGCTCAACCCCGAGACGCCATCCGATACTGCCGTGGCTTGAGTCTGGTAGGGGAACACGGAATTCCTGGTGTAGCGGTGAAATGCGCAGATATCAGGAGGAACACCAATGGCGAAGGCAGTGTTCTGGGCCAGTACTGACGCTGAGGAGCGAAAGCGTGGGTAGCAAACAGGATTAGATACCCTGGTAGTCCACGCCGTAAACGTTGGGCACTAGGTGTGGGGACCTATCGACGGTTTCCGTGCCGCAGCTAACGCATTAAGTGCCCCGCCTGGGGAGTACGGCCGCAAGGCTAAAACTCAAAGGAATTGACGGGGGCCCGCACAAGCGGCGGAGCATGTTGCTTAATTCGAGGCAACGCGAAGAACCTTACCTGGGCTTGACATGTAGGGAAAAGCCGTAGAGATACGGTGTCCTTTTGGGCCCTACACAGGTGGTGCATGGCTGTCGTCAGCTCGTGTCGTGAGATGTTGGGTTAAGTCCCGCAACGAGCGCAACCCTTATCCTATGTTGCCAGCGCGTAATGGCGGGGACTCGTAGGAGACTGCCGGGGTCAACTCGGAGGAAGGTGGGGACGACGTCAAGTCATCATGCCCCTTACGTCCAGGGCTGCAAACATGCTACAATGGCCGGTACAAAGGGCTGCTATCCCGCGAGGGTGAGCGAATCCCAAAAAGCCGGTCTCAGTTCGGATTGGAGTCTGCAACTCGACTCCATGAAGTCGGAGTCGCTAGTAATCCCGGATCAGCTACGCCGGGGTGAATACGTTCCCGGGCCTTGTACACACCGCCCGTCACACCACGAAAGTTGGTAACACCCGAAGCCAGTGGCCCAACCGCAAGGAGGGAGCTGTCGAAGGTGGGACCAGCGATTGGGGTGAAGTCGTAACAAGGTAGCCGTACCGGAAGGTGCGGCTGGATCACCTCCTTTCTAAGGAGAGTTGTCACATTCCGTGACAAACTCCGAGTCGATCACTCGTTATTCGACCTCCTCGAGCTCCACCGATTTGCAGGACTTGTCCTCATCGGTGGCCGGTTCGAAGTGGTCGGTCCCTCCTCTGTTCCGTTTTCTAGGGGCGCTTTGTCGCGCCTCGTTCCTTGAGAGTTGGATAGCAAGCACGAGCATCTTTTTGAATTGATTTCCAAGCTACAAAGAGCCAACGGTGGATGCCTTGGCGCCTGATGCCGATGAAGGACGTGGGTGACTGCGAAAAGTCACGGGGAGCTGTCTACCAAGCTGTGATCCGTGAATGTCCGAATGGGGAAACCCCGCACCCGTAATGGGGTGTGACTCCGGTCTGAACACATAGGACCGGTAGAGGGAACCGGGGGAATTGAAACATCTGAGTACCCCGAGGAAGAGAAAGCAATTGCGACTCCCTGAGTAGCGGCGAGCGAAACGGGAATAGCCCAAACCGAACTGGTGGTAAAGCCTGGTGGCGTTGCCAGTTCGGGGTAGTGGGACCTGACACGAAGGGCACCAGACCTTCGACAGAGTTACAAATCCGATGTGTAGTGGAAGCGTTTTGGAACGTCGCGCCACAGTGGGTAAGAGCCCCGTACACGAAACACACTCGGACTCTGGTTGGTGTTCCCAAGTAGCGCCGGATCCGTGAAAGTCGGCGTGAATCTGCGAGGACCACCTCGTAAGGCTACGTACAAGCAGGCGACCGATAGCGAACTAGTACCGTGAGGGAAAGGTGAAAAGTACCCCGGGAGGGGAGTGAAATAGTACCTGAAACCGTTGGTTTACAAACAGTCAGAGCGTCGTCATTTCCTTCGGGAAATGGCCGCGATGGCGTGCCTTTTGAAGAATGAGCCAGCGAGTTACCGTGTGTGGCAAGGTTAACCAGAGATGGGGAGCCGGAGCGAAAGCGAGTCTGAATAGGGCGTTCAGTCGCATGCGGTAGACCCGAAGCCGAGTGATCTTGCCATGGGCAGGCTGAAGCGGGGGTAAGACCCCGTGAAGGGCCGAACCCACCATGGTTGAAAACATGGGGGATGACCTGTGGTAAGGGGTGAAAGGCCAATCAAACTCGGTGATAGCTGGTTCTCCCCGAAATGCATTTAGGTGCAGCGTCGGGCGTTCAGCAATGGAGGTAGAGCACTGGATGGGTACGGGGGCCTACAAGCTTACCAACCCCAGCCAAACTCCGAATGCCATTGCTCCAGAGCCCGGCAGTGAGACCACGGGGGATGAGCTTCGTGGTCGAAAGGGAAACAGCCCAGACCGCCAGCTAAGGCCCCAAATTCTAGGCTAAGTGGAAAACGATGTGGGATTGCCAAGACAGCCAGGAGGTTGGCTTAGAAGCAGCCACCCTTGAAAGAGTGCGTAATAGCTCACTGGTCGAGTGATCCTGCGCGGACAATGTAACGGGGCTCAAGCCTAGAGCCGAAGCTGCGGATGCATCCGAAAGGGTGCGTGGTAGGGGAGCGTCGATCTCGCAGTGAAGCGGGGGTGGAAACCGTCGTGGAGCGTGGTCGAGTGCGAATGCTGGTATGAGTAGCGAGAGAGGGGTGAGAAACCCCTCCGCCGTAAGCCCAAGGGTTCCTGGGGAAGGCTAATCCCCCCAGGGTGAGTCGGGAGCTAAGGCGAGGCCGAGAGGCGTAGTCGATGCACAACTGGTTGATATTCCAGTACCACCATGTCCGCGTCCATGCCGGACCCTGGTTGCTAAGGGGCTGCGAGCTCCCTCCTTCGGGAGAGGCTCGCGAACTGACCCACCGAGGCGAGGCAAGCAATGAGGGGACGCAGGAGGGTAGGTCAACCCAGGCGTTGGTTGTCCTGGGGTAAGCGTGTAGGGAGGCCACCAGGTAAATCCGGGGGCCATACATCCTGAGACGCGATGCCGAGCCGATTCAGGCGAAGTGACTGATCCCATGCTGCCTAGAAAAGCCTCTAGCGAGTTGACATGGTGCCCGTACCCCAAACCGACACAGGTGGGCGGGTAGAGAATACCAAGGCGATCGGGAGAACTGTGGTTAAGGAACTCGGCAAAATACATCCGTAACTTCGGGAGAAGGATGGCCTCATTAGCGTGATGGACCTCGCGTCCGGAGCGTGAAGGGGCCGCAGAGACCAGGGGAAAGCGACTGTTTACTAAAAACACAGCAGCGTGCGAAGTCCTAAGACGATGTATACGCTGTGACGCCTGCCCGGTGCCGGAAGGTTACGGGGAAGGGTTAGCCCGCAAGGGCGAAGCTCTGAACCTAAGCCCCGGTAAACGGCGGCCGTAACTATAACGGTCCTAAGGTAGCGAAATTCCTTGTCGGGTAAGTTCCGACCTGCACGAATGGCGTAACGACTTTCCTACTGTCTCAACCACAGACCCGGCGAAATTGAAGTACGAGTAAAGATGCTCGTTAGCTGCTGTTGGATTTTGGTGCGGATTGTGCAGGATAGGTGGGAGGCTAGGAAGCTCCAGCGCTAGCTGGGGTGGAGCCAACGTTGAGATACCACCCTGTTCGTTCCGGGATTCTAACTTTGGCCCGTGATCCGGGTCGGGGACAGCGCCAGGCGGGTAGTTTGACTGGGGCGGTCGCCTCCTAAAGAGTAACGGAGGCGCCCAAAGGTTCCCTCAGGCTGGTTGGCAATCAGCCGTCGAGTGCAATGGCACAAGGGAGCTTGACTGCGAGACAAACACGTCAAGCAGGTGCGAAAGCAGGGCATAGTGATCCGGCGGTTGCGTGTGGAAGCGCCGTCGCTCAACGGATAAAAGGTACGCCGGGGATAACAGGCTCATCTTCCCCAAGAGTCCATATCGACGGGAAGGTTTGGCACCTCGATGTCGGCTCGTCGCATCCTGGGGCACTCGTCCTCAGAATGAGGGCAGTGACAATCCGATCGGTGCGGACAATCAGCAGGAAAGACTGGGCTTTCGAGCTCAGAATCCTCAGAGGCCATATGCCGAACACCAGCGCATCAGCTGGTGAAGATATGGTCCGAACTGCATGGCGACATGCAGAGCCAGGCAGAACTAGAAATGACCTGGCCCCTGACTGAGCAATCGGTCAGCGGTAACAAGATTGTCGGTCCCTATCCGCCGCAGCCGTAGGAGATTTGAGGAAGGCTGTCCCTAGTACGAGAGGACCGGGACGGACGCAGCTCTCGTGTGCCAGTTGTCCTGCCAAGGGCACGGCTGGTTAGCGACCTGCGGAAGGGATAAGCGCTGAAAGCATCTAAGTGCGAAACCCGTTCCGAGATGAGATCTCCCACTGGATAACCAGGTAAGGCCCGTGGCTAGATGACCACGTTGATAGGCCGGAAGTGTACGCGCAGCAATGCGTTCAGCTGACCGGTACTAATCGGCCGAGGGCTTGGATCAGATCTACAAGATGTCTCGTGCTTGCTATCGAACGCTCAGGGAGCAGCAGCTCCACGAAAGAGCACCGTTTTCCGGTGACCATGGCGGCAGGGCCCCACCCGTTCCCATTCCGAACACGGAAGTTAAGCCTGCCTGCGCCGATGGTACTTGGGGGGAGACTCCCTGGGAGAGTAGGTCGTCGCCGGAATATTTCGCTGAAAGCCCCCCGTTCCGGGGGGCTTTCGTCGTTTTCCCCGCCGGTAGGATCACGGCATGGCCCCGCCTTCTCGACCACCTCGTCGCGCCCAGGGTCAGGGTCCCGCTCGTCCCTCGGCGGGCGGCACCGGCAAGCCCCGCGGCGGCGCCCCACGCGGCGCGACACCCCGGCCGGGCCAGCCCCGGGCTGGCGTTCCGAGAAGCGGCGCACCGAGAAGCGGCGCACCGAGGTCGGAGGCGCCCCGAGGCGCCAAGCCTGCCGGGCCCGGGGCCCCTCGTTCCGGTGCACCTCGAGCCGGGGCCCCGCGAAGCAGTGCGCCTCGGAGCGGCGCACCTCGCACGGGCAGCGGCGCTCGCACGGGAGGACCGGCGTCGGGCCGACCCAGCCGCGGCCGGCCGGCAGAGGGCCGTGAGGATCGCCCGCGCCGAGCGGGCTCACCCCGGGCCGCCGGGCCCGCTCCCCGGGACCGGGGGAAGGAGGCCGGCTGGGGTGGTGTGGCCCGTCGCGGCGCCCGCAACCTCGACGAGCCCAAGCCGGGCAGTGCAGCGGCGGCGTTCCGGAAGGCGGCCGATGCCAAGAACACGCCGTCGGGCGATCGCGATCGCGGCCGCCCCGCGCCCTACCAGGCCGACGAGTGGGTCGACGCCGGACCGGTGCGCCGGGCGGCCAGCAAGGCGATCGGCCGGGGCTCCGAGGCCGCGCCCGCGCCCGCCCGTCGCCAGCGGGGCCGGGCGATGTCGGAGGACGTCGCTGCCGAGGTGGGGGAGGCGGCCGGGCCGGCCTGGGCCGGCCGGGTCAAGGAGCGCCTGGCCGAGGCGGCCAAGGCGTATGAGGCCGAGCGGTTCCGGGATGCCAAGCGCATCCTCGAGGGGCTGCTCGAGCGGGCACCCGGCTCCCTCGCCGTCCGCGAGCTGTACGGCCTGACCCTGTACCGGCTCGGCAAGTGGCGGGAGGCCATCCGGGAGCTCGGCGCCGTCGAGATCCTGAGCGGCACGGTCGACCACCACCCGGTGATCGCCGACGCCCACCGGGCGCTGGGCCATGCCGGCGAGGTCACTCGCCTGTGGGACGAGCTGCGGCGGGGCGGCGCTGGTGTGGATGTCGTGATCGAGGGCCGGATCGTGACGGCGGGAGCCCTGGCTGATGCCGGGCAGGTGGGCGAGGCCATCCGCCTGCTCGAGCAGGGCCCGGTCAACGTGCGCCGGCCCCAGGACCACCATCTCCGGCTCTGGTACGCGCTGGCGGCGCTGTACGAGCGGGCGGGCGATCCGGTGCGGGCACGCGGCCTTTTCGACCGGCTGGTGTCGTTGGCACCGGAGTTCGCCGACGCCGCTGACCGGCTGTCCTCCCTCGGCGGCCGATAGCTGTCACAGGCTCGCTCTAGGGTGCTGCGCTACTTCCCCGGTGCGCTTGGAACCGAAGGGGAAGTCGTGAACATCACCGTCCTGCGTGGCCACCTGTCCCGCCCACCCGAGGCCCGGGACCTCCCGTCGGGCGACCGCCTGGTCACCTTCGAGGTCACCGTTGCCGGCGTCGGCAGTCGCCGGGCCGAGGGTGTGCCAGTGGTCTGGTTCGGGGCGCCCGCCTCGGCGGCCGACATCGAGCCGGACGCCGAGGTGGTGGTGGTCGGCCGCGTGCGCCGGCGCTTCTTCCGAGCCGGGGCGACGACGCAAAGCCGCACCGAGGTCGTCGCCGACCGCGTGCTCCCGGCCCGGCCGGCGGCGCGGGTGGCGAGGGCGTTGCGCGCCGCGGTGGCAGCGCTGGAGGACGAGATCGCCGGCTGAAGCTCAGGTGTTGGAGGCGGCCGCGATGCTGGCGATGGCCGCGTCGAGGGCGGCGTCGAACTCCTTGTCGCTCTGCTGGGCGCTGAGCCCCTCGGTGAGCGCCCGGGAGAAGCTGGCCACGACGCCGTGGTTGCGGGCGAGGCGGGCGTTGGCGTCGTCGCGGCTGTAGCCGCCCGACAGGGCGACGACCCGCACGACCCTGGGGTGCTGCACCAGGTCGAGGTAGAAGTCGTCGACCTCGGGGAGGGTGAGCTTCAGCATGACGCCCTGGTCGGCGCCGAGCTGGCCCAGCTGCTCGATGACGGCCGCCTTGAGCAGGGTCTCGGCCTCGGCCTTCTGCGGGCTGTGGATGTCGACCTCGGGCTCGATGATGGGGACGAGGCCCTTGGCCAGGATCTGGTGGCCGACCTCGAACTGCTGCTCGACGATCGCCTTGACCCCGACGTCGTTGGCCAGCTTGATGACCGAGCGCATCTTCGTGCCGAAGATCCCCTTCCCCACGGCCCGGTCGAGCAGCCCGTCGAGGTCGGGCATCGGCTTCATCAGCTGCACGCCCTCGGCGTCGTCGGCGAGGCCCTTGTCGACCTTCAGGAACGGCACGACCTGCTTCACGTCCCACAGGTACTCTGCCGTGCCCCGCCCCTCGATCTCCCGGTCCATGGTGTTCTCGAAGAGGATGGCGCCGAGGACGCGGGCCCCGTCGAAGCTCGGGCTGGTGATGATCCGGGCCCGCATCTCGTGCATCCGGGCGAACATCTCGTCGTCGCCGGTGTAGGCGTCCTCGCCGATCCCGTAAAGCTGCAGGGCCTTGGGCGTGCTCCCACCGCTCTGGTCGAGGGCAGCGATGAAGCCCTTCCCCGAGCTGACCTTCTGCAGCTGCTGTCCGTTCATGGCTGACCTCGTGACGTCGAGCTTTGGGCGGCCACCACGCTACCGAATGGCCCTTCCCGGCCGGGACGGGGCATCACCAGGGCAGATGGGTGTGATCACATCGACGAACAGCACCCGCGGTACCGTCTCTGGCGACGGGGCCTCAGCCCCAGGGAACGAAGGGGGTTCAGTGTCAGACACCATCCCGCGCCCTGACGCAGCCAAGGCCATCTCGGGCGTGGTCATCCGCTTCGCCGGTGACTCAGGCGACGGCATGCAGCTCACCGGCGATCGCTTCACCACGTCGAGCGCCCTGCTCGGCAACGACCTGGCCACGTTCCCGGATTACCCGGCGGAGATCCGGGCGCCCGCCGGCACGGTGAACGGCGTCTCTGCGTTCCAGGTGCGCATCGCCGACCACGAGATCTCGACGCCCGGCGACTACGCCGACGTCCTGATCGCCATGAACCCGGCCGCGCTCAAGGCCGAGCTGCACAAGCTGCCGCTCGGCACCATCGTCATCGTCAACCAGGACACCTTCGACGAGCGGAACCTCAAGAAGGCCGGCTACGCCGAGAACCCGCTCAAGGACGACACCCTCAAGGGGTACACGCTGTACCAGGTGCCGATGACCTCGCTCACCGTCGAGGCGGTGAAGGAGCTCGGTGTCAAACCCCGCGACGCCGACCGGTCGAAGAACCTGTTCGCCCTCGGCCTCGTGAGCTGGATGTACTCACGCCCGCCGGAGCCGACCCTCGAGTGGATCCGGCAGCGCTTCGGTCGCGACTCGTTGGTCGCGGCGTCCAATGAGGCCGCCTTCAAGGCCGGCCACGCATTCGGTGAGACCGCCGAGCTGTTCGAGTCTCCCGTCGAGATCCATTCGGCGCCGCTGACCCCGGGCACCTACACCAACATCAACGGCAACACCGCCCTGGCGTGGGGCCTGGTGGCCGCTGGCCAGCTGGCCGGGACACCGCTGTTCCTCGGCTCCTACCCGATCACGCCGGCGTCGACGATCCTCCACGAGCTCTCCAAGCACAAGAACTTCGGGGTGCGGACGTTCCAGGCCGAGGACGAGATCGCGGCGATCACCTCGGCGATCGGCGCGTCGTTCGGCGGTCACCTCGGCATCACCTCGACCAGCGGCCCGGGCATCGCCCTCAAGGGTGAGGCCATGGGCCTGGCGATCAGCTTGGAGCTGCCGCTGCTGGTGATCGACATCCAGCGAGGGGGGCCGTCGACCGGTCTGCCCACCAAGACCGAGGCGGCCGATCTGCTGCAGGCCATGTACGGCCGGCACAGCGAGTCGCCGCTGCCCGTGCTCGCGGCCAAGAGCCCCTCGCACTGCTTCGAGGTGGCGATCGAAGCAGCGCGCATCGCGCTGACGTACCGCACACCCGTGATCATCCTCTCCGACGGCTACCTGGCCAACGGCACCGAGCCGTGGCTGCTACCGGATGTCACGACACTGCAGAAGATCGATCCCGACTTCGCCTCCGGCCCCAACCACGTGACGGCTGACGGGATCGAGGAGCACTGGCCCTACCTGCGCGATCCCGAGACGTTGGCCCGCAACTGGGCCATTCCCGGTACGCCCGGCTTGATGCACCGCATCGGTGGCATCGAGAAGGAGGACGGCAGCGGGAACATCTCCTACGAGCCGGGGAACCACGAGCGGATGATCAGGCTGCGGGCGGCCAAGATCGCCGGCATCGCCAAGACCATTGCGCCGCTCGAGGTCGA
>JAEKLB010000014.1:0-4455 GCA_019510095.1 Acidobacteriota bacterium
GTGATCGAACATATGTACGATTACGGCATGTTGTCCGTTCTGGCCGCGGCGCTCGATGAGGTCGAGATCCCGGCCACCGGGCCCGGCCTGCGGCAGGCGTTCGCCCTGCGGGATCGGTTCAACGCAATGCTCGCCGCCGCGGTGGCCGAGTTCGACCGGACAGGCCAGTGGGAGACCGATGGAGCGCCGTCGGCAACCAGCTGGTTGCGCCACCACGCATCGGTCTCCAACAAGGAGGCCTGGGCGCTGGCCAAGCGGTCGCGGCGGTGCCAGCAGCTCCCGGTGCTAGCTGCTGCCTGGTCATCAGGGCAGCTCTCTGGCGGGCAGGTCGACGCCGTCGTGGCACAGCTCAACGACCGGAACGTCGAGCTGTTCGCCTCGCAGGAAGCCGACATCGTGCCCACACTCATCGGGCTGTCGGTGGGCGAGACCGTGCAGGTCATGCGAGCCTGGCGTCAGCACGCCGACGCCCTCGACGAGAACGATGGGCCCGAACAGCAGCCGTCGACCCTTCACACGTCCCGCATCCTCAATGGGCGCACGGAGGTCTCCGGCTCCCTCGACGGGCTGTCGGGCGAGACGATGCTGACCGCTCTCCGTGTGGCGCAGCGGCCCGATCTCGAGGGCGAGCCGGAACGCACGCCTGCCCAACGACGGGCCGACGCACTCATCGACATCTGCCGGTTCTTCCTCGACCACCAGACCACGGTGCTCAGCGACCGGCGACGGCCCCACATCAACATCACCATCGACATCGCCGGGCTCGACACCGGAGAGGGCGCTTGCTGCCTCGACGGCGCGCTGATCTCACGGGCTGACCTCAAGACCCTCCTGTGCAGCGCCAACCTCCACCGCGTCCTCGTCGAGGGCCCGTCAGCAATTCTCGACTACGGCACCAGCCGGCGCGTGGCCAGCACCGCGCAGTACAACGCCCTCGCCGTGCGCGACCGCGGCTGCCGCTTCCCTGGGTGCGACCGACCGGCCCACTGGTGCGACGCCCATCACGTCGTGCCCTGGTGGCCCGACAAGGGGCCCACCCGCCTCGACAACCTCGTGCTGCTCTGCCGCCGCCACCACCACCTGCTGCACCGCAACCGCTGGAGCATGAAGCTCCTGCCCGACGGGCAGCTGGTCGTCAGCACCCCCGACGGCAACGTCCTCCGAAGCACACCGCCCGGACGACCACCACCCTCACTCCCGCTGGAGTAGGTGGAATGAATCCACCCTCGCGGTCAGTCGCGGTAGGTCGAGCTCTCCTCGGCGCTGAAGGCCGCCCCCCCGACCGCCCAGTGGTGGATGCGCTTCCACATCATCTCCCGGGTGGTCGCGCTGTTGAGGCCGTGGCTCATCCGGGGGATGACGGCAAGGGTCACGTCACGGGAGCGCCAGTAGTACTTGGGCTCCTCCCACGGGTGCCGCACGACATCGCGCTCGCCGCAGCCGATGAAGACCGGCGACGTGATCCACGACGCCTCCTCGGACACCACACCTTGGGCGTTCATGGACCTGCCGGCAACCGGCATCTCCTTGCTGGCGAGCGGCAGGCCCCACTCGTGACGCTTCATCTCGGCCGCCTCCTCCGCGTCCCAGCGATTCATGTGCCGCCGGATGGCCTGGGCGTGCAGATCGGGAGCGGAGAGATCACGGCCGTCGTCGGGAAGCATGCGGGGCCGGCGGGGCGGCGGCGTGTCATCGTGCCCGGGCGGCGCGGGCAGGACCGTGTGGAACGCGCTGTAGCCGAGGATGGCGACACCATCGAAGACAGCTCGGTTGCCCTGGAGGACGATCGTGAGGTTGCCCCCCATCGAGTGGCCCATGCCGACGGTGACCGGATCCTCGAGCGACCCGAACCCGGGCGCGACGGCATCCTTCGCCAGGAGGGCGAGCACGCCCTCGACCGTCGCGTGGTTGGCCCAGGCGACCGGGTAGGGCGAGGCCAGCAGCTCAGGGTCAGGGTGGCTGCTGCCGCCGGTGCCCAGGTGGTCGCACGACACGAACACCACGCCGCGCTCGGCGTGCCAGCGAGCCTGGGAGTAGGCGAGGGTGGTCGGCGCCTCCATGCAGTACATCGCCCGCCCCGCTCCCCCACCGGGGAACGCGAACATCACGATCGGCGGGTCGGTCATGGCGCCGGGGTCGGGCAGGTGCACCGTGACCTGCGTGTGCAGCGCCCCGTCGATCGCCACCTTCCCAGTGATGTCGACGTCGAGGTGGATCGGACCGGTGACCGCCATGCCGGATTGCTAGCGCACCGCCTTGGCCTCGCGCAGGGCGGCGATCTCGTCGGCCGAGTAGCCGAACTGGGCCAGGACCTCGTCGGTGTGCTCGCCGAGCTCGGGGGCCAGCTTGTGCGGCGCCATCTCGGCGTCGGTGAAGCGCACCAGGACCGCGAGCTCACGCACGTTGCCCTTCGTCGGATGCGGGCACTCGGCCACCCGGCCGGTGCGACGGTTCTCGGGATCGTTCATGTACGCATGGATGTTCTTCTGGGCCAGCGGCACGGCCGCCGCCACCCCTGCAGCCCGGAGCTCAGCCACCACCTCCTCGGTCTTCCGACCGGCGAAGGCGCTCAGCAGGGCGTCGGCCTGGGCGTCGTCGTCGTCGACCCGATCGACGCCGACGACCTTCACCGCGGCCGCTCGCTCGTCTTCGGCGAAGGCGGTGATGCACACCCACCCGTCAGCTGTCTCGTACAGGCGCTCGAAGGGACCGAAGCCCATCTGGAGGGGATCGAGCATTCCGGCGCCTATCACCTCGCCGTCGGGCCGGCGAACGGCGTAGGCCAGGTGGGTCATGGTCGCGTTCAGCTGCGGGTTCTCGACGAACTGACCCTCGCCGGTGCGCTGCCGGTGCAGGAGGCCGAGGAGCATGCCGATGGCGCCGAGCAACCCGTTGCCCGGGTCTTCGTTGGCGTTCGGCGGCATCGGCGGGTTGAACTGACCAGCGACCTCGAAGGTCACGCCGATGTAGCCCGACAACATGGGGGCGAAGCTCTGGCGGAAGGCAAACGGCCCGGTGGCCCCCCAGCCGGGCGCGTGCACGTAGATGAGCTCGGGGTTGAGCTTGCGGGCGCTCTCGTAGTCGAGGGCGAGGCGGTCGGCGGCACCCGGTCGCAGGTTGTGGTGCACCACGTCGGCCCACTGGAGCAGGCCCGTCAACGCCTTGGCCAGGCTCGGGTCCTTGAGGTTGGCCGCCATCGACCGCTTGCCGGCCGAGGCGGACGCGTAGACCCGGTCGATCCCTCGCACCTGGTCGCCCAGCAGGGTCTCGACCTTGATCACGTCGGCGCCGAGGTCGGCCAGCAGGCGGGACGAGTACGGGCCCGCGTAGTACGCGCCGAAGTCGACGACGTGCACGCCGTCGAGCAGGGGGCGGGTGTCGGGCGTCGCCGCCACGGCGGGCTCCAGAGGCGACCAGCCGGCCAGATTCGCCAGCACCTCGTCGGTGTGCTGCCCGACCGTCGGCGCCGGGCCACCGACCGCCCCAGGGCTGGCCGACAGCTTGGCGGCCAAGCCGACCTGCTGCACCGGTCCGAGGACCGGGTCGTCGATCTCCACGACCATCTGGTTGTGGATGGCCTGCGGCGTGTCGTACACGTCGGTTGGCCGGAGGTGCTCGATGGCGCACACGTCGGCGTCCATGAACAGCTGCACCCACTCGGCGCGGGGCTTGGTGCGGTAGATGGCCGGAAGGTCCTCGGCGATGATCTTGATCTGCTCGTCGGTGAGCGGCACGCCGATGTCCATGCCGGTCTCGCTCGGGGGAATGCGGTCGTCGAGGCCAAGCACCTTCATGCACCGGCCGAAGGCGCCCACTGCGCCGGTGTGCATGCCGAGGTACTCACCGTCGGCACACTCGAAGGACCGGGTCAGGAGGCGCATCGTGCTGGTCTGGCTGGCGCCGGCCACCGGGGTGTTGAGCGCCACGGTCTGGTCGGTCTCGCTCCACATCATCGAGTTGTAGGCCAGGGCGCCGTCGACCATCGACGTCTGCACGTGACGACCGACGCCGTCGGTGTGACGGCGGTAGAGCGCGCTCAACGTGCCGATGACGGCCAGCGAGGCGGCGCCGGTGCTGGCAAACGGCCAGCCGACGAAGATCGGCGCCCCACGATGGCCGAGCTGATCGGCCATGCCGCCGAGCAGTGCCTGCACGATCGCCTCGTAGCCAGGGAGGTCACGGTCGGGACCGTCCTCGCCGAAGCCGGAGATCGACACGTAGACCAACCGGGGGTTCCGGGCATGGATGGCGTCGAACCCGAGCCCGAGCGCCTCGGCGACGCCGGGCTGCCAGCTCTCGACGAACACGTCGGCCCGGTCGATCAGCTCGAGCAGGCGGTCGCGCTGGGGGGTGTCGGTGAGGTCGAGCTCGATGCCCCGCTTGCCGCGGTTGAACACCGAGACCGCCGCCGGCACATGCGGGCGGCACGGATCGCCCCCGGGCGGCTCGACCCAC
>JAEKLB010000014.1:4485-7673 GCA_019510095.1 Acidobacteriota bacterium
GTAGTCGGCCAAGAGGCCGGTCGCTCGCGGACCGGCCATGCCGTGCGAGCAGTCGACCACCCGAAGCCCTGCGATCGGTCCGGCCATCGTCATACCTCCGAGGTGGTGTGGGCAGTGCCATAGGCCCGCCGCATGCCGTTGAGCCAGCGGTCGTAGTCGCTGGCCTTGCGGCCGAAGTAGGTGAGCGCCTCCGGATGGGACAGGATCAGGAAGCGCTCGTCACGGATGCCGTCGCCGACCGCGTCGGCCGCGAACTCCGGGGTGACCGCCCCGCGCAGCCCGATCTGCACCGAGGGCGTCAGCTCGTCGACGTTCGTGGCTCCGCGGAGCAGCATCGGCGTCAGCATGCCAAACGGACAGAAGCACGACACCTTGATGCCTTGGCCGTGGTACTCGATCGCCAGCAGCTCGTAGAGGTCGAGCATGGCGTGCTTGGTGATGCTGTAGGCCATCGAGCCCGGCTCGCAGGTCAGCGCCGCTCCGGAGGCCGTGCCCACCAGGTATCCCTCGCCCCGCTCGACCATCGAGGGGATGACGGCCCGGGCCGCGTACACCGAGGCCATGACGTTGACCTGCCACGACGCCTGCCACTCGGCGTCGGAGTCGAACAGGCTTTTGCCGCCACCACCGCCCGCATTCGAGTGGAACAGGTCGATCGGGCCCAGCTGGCGCTCGACCTCGGTCACGATCGCCTGGACCTCGGACTCCACCCCGACGTCGGCGGCGATGGCGATGCCGCCGACCTCGGCGGCCACCTCGTCGCAGCGGGCCTGGTCGAGGTCGACCACTGCCACCCGGGCGCCATCCTTGGCGAACCGCCGGCAGACTGCGGCGCCGAGGCCGCCGGCCCCGCCGGTGACGACCGCGACCTTGCCAGCCAGGTCCACTGCTACTTGATGACGCCGGCGGCGCGCAGCTTCTCTCGGGCGCCGCTGTCGTAACCGACCTCGGCGAGGATCTCGTCGGTGTCCTGGCCGTGCGCCGGCGCCGACCGCACGGTGAACTCCTTGCCCGGCACCACGATCGGGTTTCCCAAGGTGAGGATGTCGCCGAAGACGGGATGGTGCTCGGTCACGACCTGCTCGCGGGCCCTCAGATGCGGGTCGCTCTGGATCTCGTCGAACCGGAGGGCCGGGCCCATGGCGATGTCGGCGTCGATGGCGATCTGCATCCACTCGGCCTGGGTCTTGGTGTGGAACACCCGCTGGATCTCGAGCCGCAGGTCGTCGTCGCCGCTGCCGAAGTCGACCACCAACTCGCTCCGGTGCTCGCCGATGAGGTCCTCTCGCCCGGCAGCCCGGCACCAGTGCTCCCAGAACTTGGCCTCGATGGCGCAGAACAGGATGTACTTCCCGTCCTTGGTCTCGTAGTGCTGGTACTTCGCCGACTCGGTGCCGCCGTCGGGGTTCGCGCCCCGGCCGGCGCCCCAGGCGGCGTCCATCTTGTCGGGGTTCAGCATCGGCAACGAGCCCTGCCACTTGCCGGCGATGACCGCGTCGGCGCAGGAGACGTCGATGTAGCAACCCTCTCCGGTGCGCGTCGCCTTCGCCAGCGCGGCGGCCACCGCGAAGGCGGCATACAACGGTCCGATCACGACCCCACCGCTGCTGCCGACACCTTTCCCCGTCGGCGTCACGAAGCCGCGCTCGTCGATGGCCATCGGATCGGCGCCGCCCCCGAGGGCGTCCATCATCTGGCCGTGCGTCGGGACCTGGGCGTAGGGCCCGGACGCACCGAAGCCGGTGGCCTGGCAGTAGACGATCTTGGGATTGATCGCCTTGACCGTGTCGTAGTCGAGGCCGAGCTTGTAGTTCGTGTCGCCCACGTTGCCGGTGATGAAGATGTCGGCCCGCTCGATGAGCTTGCCCATCACCTCCTGGCCCTCAGGCGTACGGGCATCACAGGTGACGCTGCGCTTGTTGCGGTTCAGCGTCATGTGGAACACCGACCAGTCAGGGGCGAACCTGCTCATGATGTTCCGCAGGTAGTCGCCCAGCTGTGGCGTCTCCACCTTGATGACATCGGCGCCCTCGTCGCCGAGCAGCCGCCCGAGGAAGTCGACGGTCATCAGCACTCCCGTCTCGACGACGGTGACGTCTTCCAGCAATCCGGTCATGTGCAGTCCCCCCAGAGATCGACAGCGATGGTCAGGGCTTGTTGGTGTTGCCGGCGTCGACCGGCAGTTGGACACCCGTGATCCAGCGGGCCTGGTCGGACAGCAACCAGACCACCGCGTTGGAGATGTCCTCGGGCTCGACGACCGACACGTCAAGGGTGTTGCTGGCACCCATCACGAACAACGGGTGCGTCGCCGCGATGCTCTCGACTGAAGGCTGCATGCCCATGAAGGTGTTGACGCCCGTCGGGTGCACGGTGTTGACCCGGATGTCGTACTGGGCCAGCTCGTTGGACAACGACTTCATCAAGCCGACCACACCGTGCTTGGCCGCGGTGTAGTGCGCATAGGGCGTCTGGCCCCGGATGCCGGCAGCCGAGCTGGTCATGACGATGGCACCGCCGTTGCCGGCGGCGATCATCGACGGGACGACCGCCTTGGCCGTGTTCCAGCAGCCCCGCAGGTTGGTGTCGATGATGGCGTCGTACTCGTCCTCGTCGATGTCGACGAACGGGAGCGGGTGCCAGATGCCGGCGTTGGCCGCCACCACGTCGATGTGGCCGAAGGCGGCGAGCCCTTCGTCGACGATGGCCTGCACCTCGGCGAGCCGGCGGACGTCGGCCTTGGCGAAGACGACCTGGCGACCCTCCTTCTCGACCAGCCGGGCGGTCTCCTCGAGCTCCTCCTTGGTGGCCATCGGGTTCTCGACCTGGGCGATGGGCTCGCAGATGTCGCACAGCACGACGTCGGCGCCCTCCTTCGCCATGCGCACGGCATGCGCACGGCATGCGTTCGGCCCTGGCCGTGGCCGGCCCCGGTGACGAAGCCGACCTTGCCGTCGAGCAACCCCATCAGGCAGTGGCCTGGGGCTTGTCGAGGCGGAAGAACTTGACCGCGTTGTCCCTGAGCATCTTCCGGGTCTCGTCCTCGGGAACGTCCTTGAACTGCATCTCGATGATCTTCTGGGAGTCGGGCCAGTCGCATTGCACGTGCGGGAAATCCGTCGACCACTGGATCCGGTCGACACCGATGTCGTGGCGCACCTTCACGCCGAACCGGTCGACCTGGAAGC
>JAEKLB010000077.1 GCA_019510095.1 Acidobacteriota bacterium
CGGCTGCCATCAAGTTCCTCAACACCGGGCAGGCGTGCATCTGCCCCAACCGCCTGTTCGTGCAGCGGGGCCTCGCCGATGCGTTCATCGCGACCATGACCGACCGGTTCAAGGCGTTGAAGGCGGGCAGCGGCATGACTGACGGGGTGACGGTCGGGCCGCTGATCGAGGCCAAGGCCATGGAGAAGATGGAACGTCAGGTCGCGGATGCGCTGGAGAAGGGCGCGAAGGTCGCGACAGGCGGGGAACGCCTGAAGATCGACGGGCTGGGCGACAACTTCTATGCCCCGACCCTGCTCACCGACGTCACGCCCGACATGTTGATCTACCGGGAGGAGACCTTCGGCCCGATCGCCCCGGTGATCGTCTATGACACCGAGGACGAGGTGATCGCCATGGCGAATGACACGGAGTACGGGTTGGCGTCGTACCTCTACACCAACAACCTGTCGCGGGCGATCAGGGTGGCGGAACGTCTCAAGTTCGGCATGGTCGGGATCAACGACATCAACCCGACGTCGGCGGCGGCCCCGTTCGGTGGCGTCAAGCAGAGCGGCCTCGGTGTCGAAGGCGCCCGCCAAGGCATGCACGAATACCTCGACACCAAACTCCTCGGCATCAGCGTGTAGCCCGATGCTCTATTGCTTCGGCTTCGAGACGGTCGGCGTCGTCGTCGGCGACATCTACTTCCAGGACCCCGTCCCGCTGCCGGGTCAGGAGAGCGCTGAGCACGGTGTTCGGCTCGAGGTGCGCCGTCTCGAGCGGGGAGAGCTGCACGGCGACATCTACTCCGCGCAGCCGATCGCCATCGACACCCCGATCTGGCGGGCCGATCTGCTCGAGTCGATCGACGGTCGGCCCGGGAGCTTCAACCGCACCCACCACCATCCCAACGTCGATGGGTGGAACCTCGGTGGGCGCGCCTTCGACGAGGAGCTCTCGACCGACCCCCTGCCGTGGGTCGGCCGGAAGCTGGCCGACCTCGAGTCGCTCCTGGCGGTGGCGGGCATCACCGACGCCGATCCCACCGACGCCGACTCGTTGCGCCAGACCGTGCCCGAGATCCTCGACGTCACCGGCCGTCTCCTCGACCGCGTCCGCGCCGGCGACCTCGGCCGTCCGCCCCTCGCTCCCGTCGAGTCGGCCGGCACGACCCTCGTCCGCTCCGGCTGGCTCTGACCCGTTCTCTGGTACGTCGCACGGCTCGGCGGTGGCCGGGCTACCAACGAACGGGCTAACGAGGGCGGGCCCGCTTGGGCTCGGGAGCCTTCGGATCGTGGCGGCGTTCCTGGGCGAGCTCGCGCTCCAGCTTGCGGTAGCTGTCGAAGCGGGCGGGATCGAGCGTGCCAGCGGCCACGGCGGCGGTCACGGCGCAGCCAGGCTCGAGATCGTGGGCGCAGTCGGCGAAGCGGCACTCCTCGGCCAGCGTCTCGATGTCGTCGAAGGCGGCGGCGACGGACTCGACGCTGGCGTCGGTGCCCAGACTGCGGATGCCTGGCATGTCGATCAACGAGCCGCCCGACGGGAGCGGTACCAGTTGCCGCGTCGTCGTCGTGTGCCGGCCCCGGCGGTCACCCTCCCGCACCTCGCCGACGGCCTGACGGTCGTGACCGAGGATGGCGTTGACCAACCTCGACTTGCCGGCACCCGAAGGACCGAGCAGCACGGCCGTGACCGGCCGCTGCAAGAGGGCGCGGAGCTCGTCGAGGCCCCGGCCGTCGACCGAGCTGGTCGAGATGACGTCGGCCGCGCCCAGCCTGGCTGTCAACTCCTCGACCACGGCGGTCGCCCCGGGCAGGTCGGTCTTGGTCACCACGACGACGGGGCGGGCACCGCTGTCCCAGGCCACCACCAGCTCGCGCTCCACCCGGGTGAGGGAGAGGTGGTCGGCGGGAGCGGCGATCAGCACCACGTCGACGTTGGCGGCCAGGGTCTGCCGTGCTCCCTCGGGGCCGAGACGCTCCAGCTGGGACCAGCGTGGCACCAGGTCGGCCAGCCGGTCGTCGTCGAGGGCGACCCAATCGCCGACCGCGACGGCGAAGTCGGTGAGCCTGACCGTGAGCTCCCCAGTCGGGGTGACCACACGAGCCGTGCCCCGCTCGATGCCCACGACCCGCGCCGGCACCCGGCCGGGTAGCTGGTCGAACAGCGAGGCGACGCGCTCGGACCACCCGACGTGGTCGAGGGCGTGGTTGTCCATCGAGGGTCCAGGCACTAGGTCGCCCGCAGCCGCTCCCGCAGCACGTACTTCTGGATCTTCCCGGTGGCGGTCTTGGGGAGCGCGTCGAACAGCACCTGCTTCGGGGCCTTGAAGCGGGCAATGCGCGACTTCACGTGCTCGATGAGCTCGGCCTCGGTTGCCGACTTCCCCGGCTGCAACACGACGAAGGCGATCGGCACCTCGCCCCAGCGCTCGTCATCGCCCGCCACCACGGCGCACTCGAGCACCGCGGGGTGCGACATGATCGCCTGCTCGACCTCGATCGACGCGATGTTCTCGCCGCCGGAGATGATCACGTCCTTCAGCCGGTCGCGCAGCTCGATGTAGCCGTCGGGGTGCATGACCCCGCTGTCGCCGGTGCGGAACCAACCGTCGAAGGTGGCGGCAGCAGTCGCGGCGGGGTCGTTGTAGTAGCCGATCATCACGTTGTTGCCCCGGATGAGCACCTCGCCGGGTGTCTCGCCGTCGCCGGGCACGTCGGCGCCGTCGTCGCCCAGCACCCGCAGCGCCTCGCCCACGACGTTGCCGACACCTTGGCGGGCCTTCAGCCGGGCCCGGGTCTCGAGGTCGAGGTCGTCCCACTCGGGCCGCCACTCGCACAGCACCGACGGGCCATAGGTCTCGGTGAGCCCGTAGAGGTGGGTGACCTTGATGTTCAGCTCGTCGAGACGGGCCAGCAGTCGGGGTGAGGGCGGTGCGCCGCCGGTCGCGACCCGGATGGTGGTCGGCGCGCCCTCGCCCGCATCGGGATGGAAGGCGAGGTCGATGAGCACAGTCGGGGCCGCGTTGAAGTGGGTCACGCCGTCCTCCCTGATCGCTCGCCAGATCGCGGCGGGGTCGACCTTGCGCAGCCCGACGTGCACGCTGCCGGCGGCCGTGACCGCCCACGGGAAGCACCAGCCGTTGCAGTGGAACATCGGCAGCGTCCACAGAAAGGCGCTGCCGGCGTCGAGCCCGGCCTGGGCGATCAGCGACACTCCGGTGAGGAAGGCGCCGCGGTGGGAGTACATGACGCCCTTGGGCCGGCCGGTCGTGCCACTCGTGTAGTTGAGCGACAGCAGCGAGGTCTCGTCGGTGATGGGGATGACCAGGGGCTCGGCGCCGGCCAGCATCGCCTCGTACTCGTCGCCGGTGCCGCCGACCTGCACGAGGCGGACGCCCGTCTGGTTGGCCACCTCCTTCCCGGTAGCGAGCAGCTCCTCGTCGACGAAGAGGATCTTCGAGCCGGCGTGCTCGACGATGTAGGCGAGCTCGCCCACTGACAGCCGGGTGTTGAGCGAGTTGAGCACCACCTGCGAGTACGGCATGCCGAAGTGGGCCTCGAGGTGCATCGACGTGTTCGGGGCCAGGACCGACGCGCGGTCGCCAGGGGCCAAGCCAGCAGCGGCCAGCGCGCCGGACAGGCGGCGGGCTCGCGCTCCGATCTCGGCGTAGGTGAACCGGCGGTCGCCGTCGATGATGGCCAAGCGGTCGCCGAACACGACGGCCGAGCGGGTGAGGAACTTGGCAGGCGTCAGCGGCTCGGGCCCGAACGGCGAGTCGGTCATGGCCAAAGTCTCGCGCCCGGCGCCCTCGACGCAGGTCGCCGGCGCAACCTGCCGGCGCGCGCCTGTGGCGGCCGGGCGGGTCCGCTAACCGTTGCGGGGGATCTGGCTCCAGGGGGTGTTGGGGTCGAAGCCCGGCTCCCGGGGCAGGCCCAGGACTCGCTCACCGACGATGTTCTTCTGGATGTCGATCGTCCCGCCGGCGATGGTGCTGCCGGGCGAGCCGACGAAGGCCAGAACCGGGTCGGACTGGTTCATCATCCCCTCACCGGTGTTCTCGTTGCGGGTCCGCGAGGTTGCCCGGGTGTAGGTGCCGCACAGCATGCCGTCGGGACCCATCAGCTCGACGACCAGGGCAGCCACCGCATGGCCGACCTTGCCGGACAGGAGCTTGAGCACCGAGCCCTCGGGACCGGGCACGCCCTTCTCCCGCTTGGCCGCCGCGCGGAGGCTGCCGAGGCGGAGCACCTCGGCGTCGACCCAGGTCCGCATCAGGCGGTCGAGGCGGGCCGGCGTCTTGTCGTTGCAGCCCTCCCAGGCCTTCACCGCGCCGGCGATGAGACCCGAGCCCCGCGCCGGGGTGCTGCTGCCGATCGAGACCCGCTCGTTCATGAGGGTGGCGTTGGCGACCCGCCATCCCTCGCCCACGTCGCCGATGCGCATGGAGTCGGGCACCTTGGCGTCGGTGAAGAAGACCTCGTTGAACCCCGAAGCCCCGGCCATGCTGCGGATGGGGCGGACCTCGACGCCGGGCTGGTGCATGTCGATCAGGAAGGCGGTCAGGCCCTTGTGCTTGGGCGCCTCGGGGTCGGTGCGAGCCAGGAGGAGGCCCCATGCCGCGATGTGGGCCGACGACGTCCAGATCTTCTGGCCGTTGATGACCCACTCGTCGCCGTCCTTCACGGCCCGGGTGGCGAGGCCGGCCACGTCGGAGCCGGCGCCGGGCTCGCTGAACAGCTGGCACCAGATCTCCTCGGCCGTGAAGATCGGCCGCATGAAGCGGGCCTGCTGCTCCTCGGTGCCCCGGGCGATGATCGTGGGCCCGCACATCCCGATGCCCATGGGGTTCCGGGTCCAGGGGTAGCGGCGACCGGCCTTCTCGAGGGCGGCGTCGACGACGTCCTGGAGCTTCGGCGACGCATCGAGCCCCCCGTGACTGACGGGGTAGTCCATGCGGGCCAGGCCGGCGTCGAACTGGGCACCGAGGAACCCGACCATGTCGTCGTTGCTGTGCTCGGCCAGCAGGGTGTCGACCAGGCGTTGGACTTCGGCTTCGGTGACCTCGCTCATGGTTGGGAAACCTACCGGGACAGCACCCGGTCAGTTCATGCGGAGGTCGACGGGCGCGTTGGCCAGCCACGCCGTCGAGCCGCCCTGGCGGCGCAGGACGTCGCGCCACAGGTGGTGCGGGGCGGCGGCATGCAGATCGCCGGGGAGGGCGGCAGCCACGACCCAGGCGCCGGCGGCGAGCTCGTCCTCCAGCTGGCCGGGGCCCCAGCCCGAGAAGCCCAGGAAGATTCGCAGCGGTCCGTCGAGGACCAGGCCGGCGGGATCGACGTTGAGGTCGACGATGTCGGGCCCCTCGGCGAGCTGGGTCACGGCTACGCCCGTGCCGTCGCCCACCGGCCCCCCGACGAAGAGGACGGCGGGCTCGCCCACGTGGTGCTCCCAGCCAGGGAGGGCGGTGGCCACGGCCAGGTCGCTGGGCCGGTTGAGCACGACACCGAGCGCATGCTCGTCGTCGTGCTCCAGGAGCAGGACCACGGTCCGGTCGAAGTTGGGGTCGCTCAGCGGGGGCGTGGCGACGAGCAGCTGACCCCTCATGTCCCCATGTTGTACTCAGCGAGGGACCTCGAACCACACCGACTTGCCACCGCCGGGCAGCTCGTCGACGCCCCAGTCGGTTGCCATGCGGCGCACGATCGACATGCCGCGGCCGGAGGTGGCCTCGGGCGCCACGTCCCGGGGGCGGACCGGCCGGGCGCTCTCGTCCCGGACCGAGATCCGCACCGAGGTCTCCTGGGGATGCACCTCGACGACGATGCCCCCGTCGGAGTAGAGGACGGCATTGGTGACCAATTCGCTGGTCAGCAGGGTGCCAGTCTCGCGGTCGGCGATGCCGAGGCGAGCCAGGGCGCGATCGACGAAGCGCCGGGCGTCGCCAGCGCTGCTCGGGCGCGGCGGAAGCTCGATGCGATCGATCGTGTTGTGCATGTACTGGCCCTCTACCCAGGACGCCCTACGGTGGACCCATGCCGGTCCCGGCGCTGGTGCTCGCCGCCGTCACTGCCGCCGAGGCCGATGCCTGCGGCCGGGACAGGACGGGTGCCGCCTGCCTCTTCGTCTTCCGGCGCACCCACAACGAGGTGCTGGCCCGGGCGGCCGACTGGCTCATCGCCCGGCCCTTCAAGATCGCCCTCATCCTGGCGCTGGCGATGGTCGCCAGCCGGCTGTCGCTCCGCGGCATCCGGCACTTCCTGGCCGGGCTGGTCCGGGCGTCCGAAGCCGGGGTCGGCAGCATTCGGTCGCAGCAGCGGGCGGACACCATCGGCCTGGTCCTGCGCAGCGTCGCCAAGGTCACCGTGTTCTCGATCGCCCTCCTGATGGTGCTCGACGAGATCGGCCTCGACCTGGCCCCGCTGCTGGCGGGGGCTGGCATCGTGGGCGTGGCGGTCGGCTTCGGGTCTCAGACGCTCGTGCGCGACTTCCTCTCCGGCATGTTCATGCTCATCGAGGACCAGTTCGGTGTCGGCGACACCATCAACACCGGCGAGGCAACCGGCGTGGTCGAGGGCATCAGCCTCCGCACCACCCGCCTCCGCGACGAGGCCGGCGTCGTCTGGCACATCCCCAACGGCGAGATCAAGCGCGTGGCCAACCGCTCCCAGACCCCGACCTGAGGATTCTTCTGTGTCGTCTGCTGGCCCGCTAGGGGCCAGCAGACGACACAGAACGGTTGGGGGACCGGCTACTCGGGGGGGAGGTCGACGGTGACGGCGAAGGCCGGGCCGTCGGTGAGGACGAGGTCGGCGACCCGGCCCGCTTCGCGCACGTCGGCGGCGGCTCGGGCCAACGCCGCCAGCCGCTCGGGCGTGTCGACGACCTCGGCCCGGGTGACCTCGGCCCGGAGTGAGCGCTTGGCGCCGGTCTTGGCCTTGCGGATCTCGCCGAGGACCTCGGCGGCGATGTCGAGCACCGCGGGCTCAGCGGCACCGCCGGAGACGGAGGTGAGCTCGTCGGCCGTCGGCCAGCTCGACCGGTGGACCGAACCCTCCTGCCACCACGACCACACCTCTTCGGTGACGAACGGCAGGAACGGGGCGAACAGCCGTTGCAGCGTCGACAAGGCCAGTCCGAGGGCGGCCCGGGCCGACTCGGCACCGGCGTCGTCGCCGTAGGCACGCCCCTTCACCAGCTCGACGTAGTCGTCGCAGAACCGCCAGAAGAACGACTCGGTGCGCTCGAGGGCGCGGGTGTAGTCGTAGCCCTCGAACGATGCGGTGGCGTCGCCCACCACGCCGGCGAGCTGCGTGAGCATTGCCAGGTCGAGCGGCTCGGTCACCGCGCCGCCGGTGGTGCCCAGGTTCAGCACGAACTTCGACGCGTTCAGCAACTTGATGGCCAGCCGGCGGCCGACCTTCATCTGGCCGGTGTCGAACGCCGTATCGGTGCCGGGCGAGCCACGGGCCGCCCAGTAGCGGACGGCGTCGGTGCCGTGCTCCTCCAGCAGGGCGAGTGGCGTCACCACGTTGCCCTTCGACTTCGACATCTTCTTGCGGTCGGGGTCGAGGATCCAGCCGGAGAGGGCGGCGTCGGTCCACGGGACCGAGCCGTGCTCGAGGTGGGCGCGCACGACCGTGGAGAACAGCCAGGTGCGGATGATGTCGTGGCCCTGGGGCCGCAGGTCCATCGGGAAGGTGCGGGCGAAGAGGTCGGGATCGTCCTCCCACCCGGTGGCGATCTGCGGGGTGAGCGACGAGGTGGCCCACGTGTCCATCACGTCGGGGTCGGCGACGAAGCCGCCGGCCTTGCCCCGCTGGTCCTGGTCGTAGCCGGGCGGAACGTCGGTCGACGGGTCGATGGGAAGCGTTGCTTCGTCGGGCACGATCGGGGACTGCCAGTCGGGCTCGCCATCGGCTCCCACCGGGTACCAGATCGGGATCGGCACGCCGAAGAACCGCTGCCGGCTGATGAGCCAGTCGCCGTTGAGGCCCTCGACCCAGTGCTCGAACCGATGGCGCATGAAGTCGGGATGCCAGCGCAGCTCCCGCCCCCGCTCGAGCAGCGCAGCGCGGATCGACGCGTCGCGGCCGCCATTGCGGATGTACCACTGGCGGCTGGTGACGATCTCGAGCGGCCGATCGCCGCGCTCGTAGAACTTGACCGGGTGCGTGATCGGGCGGGGCTCGCCGACGAGGTCGCCCGACTCGGTGAGCAGCTCGACGATCCGGCGCTGCGCCTGCTTCACGGTTCGCCCGGCGAGCTCGTCCCAGGGCCCCTCGGAGATCCAGTCGGGGCGCGACTCCTGGAGGCGGCCGTCGCGCTGGACGACGGTCCGGGTCGGCAGCTCGAGCTCCCGCCACCAGGTGACGTCGGTGGTGTCGCCGAACGTGCAGATCATGGCGATGCCGGAGCCCTTCTCGGGATCGGCCAACGTGTGGGCCAGCACCGGGACGGGCACGCCGAACAGCGGGGAGGTGACCTCGCTGCCGAACAGCGGCTGGTAGCGCGCGTCGTCGGGGTGGGCGACGAGGGCGACGCACGACGGGATCAGCTCGGGCCGGGTCGTCTCGATGTAGACGGGCTCGCTCCCGGATCGGCCGAAGGCGATGCGGTGGTACGCGCCCGGCAGCTCGCGATCCTCGAGCTCGGCCTGGGCGACGGCGGTGCGGAAGTCGACGTCCCAGAGGGTGGGCGCGTCGCTGGTGTAGGCCTCGCCCCGGGCGACGTTGCGGAGGAAGGCCCGTTGGGCGACCCGCTGGGCCCGCTCGCCGATGGTGACGTACTGGAGCCCCCAGTCGATCGAGAGGCCGAGATAGCGGAACAGGTGCTCGAAGGCCCGCTCGTCCTCGGCCGTGAGGAGGTGGCACAGCTCCACGAAGTTGGGCCGGGAGATCGGGATCTGGTCCTTCCCCGGCTGCGAAGGCGGCTGGAAGGAGGCGTCGTAGGGGATCGACGGGTCGCACCTGACGCCGTAGAAGTTCTGCACCCGCCGCTCGGTGGGGAGCCCGTTGTCGTCCCAGCCGATCGGGTAGAAGACGGCCTGGCCCCGCATGCGGCGATAGCGGGCGATGGTGTCGGTGTGGGTGTACGAGAACACATGGCCGACGTGGAGCGAGCCGCTGGCCGTGGGCGGCGGCGTGTCGATCGAATAGACCTCGTCCCGCGGCTTCGAGCGGTCGAAGCGGTAGGTCCCGTCGGCCTCCCAGCGGGCGGCCATGCGCTCCTCGAGACCGTCGAGGGACGGCTTCTCCGGGACCTCAGTCATCGGCCAAGGTTAGATGGCGCTACTTCGAAGGCTCCCAGCGGAAGCGGCGGGCGGCGAACAGCAGGCCGGCGATGCCCCAGACGGCGACGACGAGCAGGTCGCCCGGGCGCCAACCGGCGGCGTTGCCCGGCGGTGGCAGGAAGCCCTCGGTCGCGGCTCGGAGGAAGTGCTTCACCGGGAAGATGTTGCCGACCACTCGCATCCAGGTCGGCGCGTCGGCCACCGGGAAGAAGACGCCGGAGAGGAAGAGCAGCGGCAGCATGATGGCGTTGGTCACGGCCGGAGCTGCCTCGACGTTCGGTGTGATGGCGGTGGTCGCCAGCCCCAGGGCGCAGAACGCGGCCGCGCCCACCAGCAGCGAGACGACGAACGCCGGCGCCGATGTCGTGGGCAGGTCGACGCTGTAGAAGACCCGGCCAAAGCTCAGGACGATGACGACGAGCAGGGCCATCACCAGCACTGAGTGGAGGATCTTGCCGACGAGGTACGCCCAGCCGGGCAGCGGCGTCCCCCGGACGCGCTTGAGGATGCCCTCCTCGCGCTGGGCCACCACGGTGTTGGCGATGTTGGTGTAGGTGGCGGTGATCACCGCGAAGGCCAGGATCCCGGCCGTGTAGTAGGTCGATCCCTTCACCCGCACCCCGGTCGGCAGGATCTGGGTGTCGGAGAAGATCCCGGTGAAGATCACGAGGAACATGAGCGGGAAGGCGAAGGTGAAGAAGGCGGCTGCCGGGTTGCGCCAGAACGCCTTGTTCTGCCAGCGGATCTGGCGGAGGGCGAGACCGATCTCGTTCATCGCCGGGCCCGCCCCCGGCGCCGTGAACGCCGACCTGCTGGCGACTCCGTCTCGCCGGCCGTCGGCTGGCCACTCGGCTGGCCGGTGAGGGCGAGGTAGACGTCCTCGAGCGTCGGTGGGGCGACGTGCAAGCCGTCGAGCTCGATGCCGGCGCCCACCGCCCACGACGTCAGGTCAGCGAGGGTGCGGGTCGGTGTGTCGGTCTCGATGAGCCAGTGGCCGTCGACTCGGGCGGCCTCGACCGGCGGCGTCGTGCCGCCCGGGGTGTCGAAGCTGACGCGGGTGCGCATGTGCTGGCGGTCGGCGAGCGATTCGGCGGTGCCCTCGGCGACGATGACGCCGCCGGCGATCACCGCGACCCGGTCGGCGAGCGCTTCGGCCTCGTCCATGTAGTGCGTGGTGAGGAACACCGTCTTGCCGAGCGACTTCAGGTTGCGCACCATCTCCCAGGCGCCCCGGCGGGCGTTCGGGTCGAAGCCGGTGGTGGGCTCGTCGAGGAAGAGGAGGTCGGGATCGCCGGCCAGGCCGACGGCGACGTCGAGGCGGCGTTGCTGGCCGCCGGAGAGGTGGCCCACTCGCTCGTCGCGCTTCTCGGTGAGACCGACCACCTCGATGACCTCGTCGCGAGGTCGAGGGTGCGGGTAGTAGCTGCGGAACTGGTCGATCACCTCGGCCACGGTGAGGAATCTCTCGACGCCGGTCTCCTGCAGCACGATGCCGATGCGTTGGCGGTAGGCGAGCTCGCCGCGGCCCGGGTCGTAGCCGAGCACGGTGGCGTCGCCGCCGGTGCGGTGGCGGTGGCCCTCGAGGATCTCGACGGTCGTCGTCTTGCCGGCGCCGTTGGGACCGAGCAAGGCGAAGACCTCGCCGGTCGCGACCTCGAGGTCGATGCCCCGTACGGCCTCGATCGGGCCGTACGACTTGGTCAGGCCGGTCACCTCGATGGCGGGAGCGGCCACGGCGCCGACGCTAGGCCCGGGTCGGCCGGCGGCCCGCATCAGGCCGGGGCCCGTCAGCCCGGCGCGACCACCACGCGATCGCGGCCGGCCCGCTTGGCATCGAGCAGGGCAGTGTCGGCCACCGTCAACAGCCTGTCGTAGTCGTCGCCCTGGGAGAGCGAATCGGCGATGCCGAAGGAGGCGGTGAAGGCGGGCGTCGTCCCGTTGGCGAGCGCCGAGGCCAACGAGATCCGCACCCGTTCGACGACGTGCTCGGCCTCGATGGCGTCGCAGTCCGGAAGGACCAGCACGAACTCCTCACCGCCGTACCGGCAGGCAAGGTCCTGGGGCCGCAGCGACCGCCGCAGCACGCCGGCGAAGAGCCGGAGCGCCCTGTCGCCGGCATCGTGGCCGTGGGTGTCGTTGACCAGCTTGAAGTGGTCGAGGTCGGCCATCACGACCGCGTAGCTCCTGCCATCGATGATCGCCGAGCGCAGCGCGTCCTCGAGGCTGCGGCGGTTCAGCAGGCCGGTGAGCGGATCGGTCGAGGCCTGTATCTGCGAGCGGGTCAGCGCCCGGATCATCCCGATGCGGGCGCCCGCCTCGTTGGCCACCGTCTCGAGGCCGAAGACCACGTCGGCCGACGGCGCCTGCCCGGTCGGCCCCGTCGCGTGGAGAACACCGACGGTGTTGCCGAGGATCGTGACCGGCACGCACACCGCCGAGCAATCGCCGCCCGGCCGGTTGCGGAGGTGCGGGCAGGCATCCAGGTCGTCGCCGGAGTTGAAGACCGCGGTCTGGCCGCGTCGGACGGCCGCGCAGGCATTGGGGGAGCCGACCTGGCAGCCGGGGCCGCCACCCGCGGGGTGGTCGGCCATGCGGCTCAGGTGGGCGTGGCTCGAGTCGGCGAGCAGGAGTTCGCTGGGATTGTCGGCGGTCACGACGCCGAGGGCGCGACTGACGACCGCGAGCGCCTCGGGCTCGTGGTCGGCGAGCTCCAATCCACGATGGAGGCGGCTGTCGAACTCCTGGCGGCGGGCCGCGGCTTGAGCAACGGCCCTGCGCTCGGCGCTGGCCTCCGCATAGGTCATCTGGGTCCGGTAGTAGGGCCGGAGCTGGAGGAAGTAGACGAGCACGCCCTGGAAGAGCAGGAAGCGGACGCCCAAGGCGAAGTCGTGGCTCCCGATGGGTGTGCGCTGGTGGATCACCACCGCGAGCACATACGACACGGTGGAGATCGCTGCGGTCTTGATCGTCGACCTCAGCATCGGCTGCGGCTTGGGAAGCCTGAACCAGGGCGCGGACCGCAGCGGCATAGGCATGTGTCGGCATCCGAACCCCCGATATTGAGGACGAGTCGCCGGGAGGCGCCGATCTAGCCTCCCGGGATGCTCCGGCTCCACGACACCGCCACCGGGAAGGTACGTGAGCTGGCTCTTCGTGAGCCGGGCAAGGTCTCGATGTACGTCTGCGGGCCGACGGTGTACGACAACCCCCATATCGGTCATGGGCGGCAAACCCTGGTCTACGACGTCCTCCGGAAGTACCTCGAATGGACCGGCATCGAGGTCCGCCACGTCTCGAACATCACCGATGTCGACGACAACATCATCCAGCGGGCCGAGCGGGAGGGCCGGGCCGAGGCAGACGTCGCCGCCGAGTTCGAGGCCGTGTGGTGGGACGCCATGGACCGCCTCGGCGTTTCCCGGCCGACGCACGCGCCGCATGCGACCGAGTACGTGGCCGACATGGTCGCGATGGTCGAGGAGCTCGCTGCTCGCGGCCTCGCCTACGAAGCAGCCGACGGCATCTACCTCGAGGTCGACAAGGTCGACGGCTACGGGCTGCTCGCCCTCCAACCCCTCGATTCCTTGCGCTCCGGCGCCCGTGTCGAGGCGGTCCTCGACAAGCGCTCGCCACTCGACTTCGTGCTCTGGAAGAAGGCCAAACCGGGCGAGCCGGCGTGGGACTCGCCTTGGGGTCCCGGGCGCCCGGGCTGGCACACCGAGTGCGTCGTGATGTCCCTCGACCTCCTGGGCGAGGGCTTCGACATCCACTCCGGCGGCATGGACCTGCGGTTCCCGCACCACGAGAACGAGCGAGCGCAGGCGGTGGCCCTGGGCAAGGAGTTCGCCCGGCACTGGATGCACCACGCCTTCGTCGAGGTTGCCGGCGAGAAGATGTCGAAGTCGCTGGGCAACTTCACGACCCTGCTCGACCTCCTCGATCGGGTCGACCGTCGTGCCTACCGGTTGCTCGTGCTGCAGTCGCACTACCGGTCACCGATGGAGGTCACCGAGGACACGGCCGGGCGAGCGGCCACGTCGTTGGCCCGGCTGGACGAGTTCGCCCGTCGCACCGCCTCGCTCGGCGGCGAGGCCGACGAGACCCTGCTCGCGCAGTTCCGCGACGCGATGGAGGACGACCTCGACACGCCGCGGGCGACCGCCCTGCTGTTCACCGCCGTGCGAGATGCCAACACCGTTCTCGACGGTGGCGATGGCGCCCGGGCGGCCTCGCTGGCCGCCGCCGTGCGCTCGATGTGCCGGGCGCTCGGCTTGGAGCTGGCGTCGGGCACCGACGAGGTCGACCCCGACACGCAGGCCCTCGTCGACCGGCGGGACACGGCGCGGCAGTCCAAGGACTGGGCGGCGGCCGACGCCGCTCGGGACCGCTTGGTGGCGCAGGGCTGGCTGGTCGAGGACACCCCCGCCGGCACGAGGGTGCGGCGAGCCTGAGTCGCCTGGGCTAGAGGCTGGGTACCGAGCCCACCTTCGAGGTGACCTGGTCGAGGAGGTCGGTCACCGGCGCCACCGGGTTGTCGGCGCCACTGTTGCCGCCCGAGTTGCCGCCGCCGCTGCCGACGGCGTCGGTGATCGGCTTCAGGAGATCGGTGACCGGCTCGACGACGGGGGCCACCGGGGCCAGCGGCGCGGGGACGGTCGAACTGGGGCTGGGCGGGGCCGTTGTCGTCGCCGGCTTGGATGCGCTCTTGCCGCCGGCCCTCTTGCTCGTGGCCCTGGCCGTGGCCGCCCGCTTCGCCGACGTCGACCGATACGGGACGTAGGAGGCGGCCGGAGTGAAGTGGTGCACGGCGGGCGGCGCGCTGACGAGCGACACCGCAGCCGGCGGCGGCGAGGTGGTGTCAGGCGGACCGGCGGCGGGATCGCTGCCCCGCCCGCCAAGGAAGCTGGCGGAGACCACACCGGCGAGGAAGAGCCCGGCGGCGGCCCCGCCCAGGACGCGCTCGGCGATCGGGGGCGGGTCCTTGACCAGCTTGGTCAGGCGGGCGAGCGCCTCGTCGAACCCGGCGTTGCCTCGATTCATGTGCTCGGCGTTGGTCAGCATCCCGGGCCTCCCTCGATCGGCCACGTGTGGTGGTGCCCTCACGATTCGACACTGGCGGGAAGCGCTCCTTCCCGGGTTCGGCAGCGATTTGACGTCGTGGACCCGCTCCATTGCACTCGTGCCTTCATGTCACGACGGGAGCGACGACGGGAGCCGCTGCCGCCGGGCTTCGGGTCGATCTGGTCGAGCGTCGTCATCGACCTGATCGGGTGGGGGATCGTCCTGCCGATCCTCCCGCTCTACGCCGAGGACTTCACCAAGTCGGCGTCGACCATCGGCCTCCTCGTGGCCAGCTTCTCGGTGATGCAGCTGCTGTTCGCCCCGGTGTGGGGCCGGGTCTCCGACCGCTACGGCCGCAAGCCGGTGCTGGTGGTGTCGCTTGCCGGCACGGCGATCGGCAGCCTGATCATGGGCGTCGCGCCCTCGTTGCCCATCCTGTTCCTGGGCCGGATCGTCGACGGCATCAGCGGCGGGTCGATCTCGGCGGCCCAGGCGGCGGTGACCGACATCGCCCAGCCGTCGCAGCGGGCCCGGCTGCTCGGCCTGCTCGGGGCCGCCTTCGGCATCGGCTTCGTCGCCGGGCCGGCCCTCGGTGGTCTGGCCGCCCTCGGCGGCGACCACGTCCCGTTCCTGGTGGCCGCCGCGCTCGCCGCCACCAACGCGGTGGTCGCCCAGCGCCGCCTCCCCGAGACCAACCCCCGCCACCTCCGCTCACCCCACACGATCTTTGGCGACTCGCTGGCTGCTGAGGCCCAGCAGTCGCCGAAGAACGGCGAGGACCGGGCCATGGTGCGGCGGCTGGTGACGATCGCCTTCGTGGCGACGACCGGGTTCACCGCGTTCGAGGGGACGTTTGCGTTGCTGGGCCAGCGGCGGTTCGGGCTGGGGCTGGCGGGTACCGGCCTGGTGTTCACGTTCGTGGGTCTTGCCATCGCCCTGTTCCAGGGTGGCTTCGTGCACACGGTGGTGACCCGGCTCGGTGAGGTGTCGACCGTCCGGGTCGGGCTGGTGGTCAACCTGGTCGGCTTCGGCCTCCTCGCCAAGGCGACCACCTGGCCGCTGCTGGTCGCCTCGCTGATGGCGATCACCGCCGGCCAGGGGTTGCTGTCGCCGGCGTTGACGGCGCTGGTCGCCGGCTGGGCCGGCCACGAGCGCCGGGGCGCCACGCTCGGGCTCCAGCAAGCAGCCTCGGCGCTGGCCCGGGTGGTCGGGCCGATCGCCGGCGGCGTGGTGTTCGAGCACATCGGTGTGGGCGCGCCATCGGTCGTGGCGGTGGCGTCGGCCGCGGGCGGGCTCATTCTTTTGCCCGGTGTACGCCGTTCTACCCCATCTGTTCCCACGCCGCACGACTGACGAGGAGGAAGAACCCTGCGGCTGGGGAAAGACAAGGCATGCCGACGCGCCCCGTCCTGCCCGCGACGACGACACGGCGACCGCCGGAGCCGATCCGGCCCGTCCCCGCCGCTCGTCCGGGCGTGAGCCTGCTGTCGACGCGCGCCCGCCGGCGCCGCTACCGGGACGGCCTTCCCGGGCGCAAGCAAGCCTGAGCGAGCGCTACAAACCGCGTGCTCGGTCGTCCCGCTCGGCCGCCCGCACCGCGTAGCCGAGCACGATGGCGGGGGCGAGCAGCACAGCGCCGGTGATGAGGCAGGCGGTGGCCGCGGCGAGCACGCCTGACGGCAGGCCGGTGACGAGGCCCACGATGACCAGCACCAT
>JAEKLB010000015.1 GCA_019510095.1 Acidobacteriota bacterium
GCCGATCGTTGGGACGGCTTGCCGTCCCGGTTCAGCCGCGGCCTGCGCCAGAAGACGTCGCTCCTCCTCGGGTTCCTTCGACCGGCCGAGCTGCTCCTGATAGACGAGCCGTTCGTCGGCCTCGACGCGCCGGGGCAACGCACGTTGGTGGAGCTGATTGCCGAAGCCGTCGGCGGGGGCGCCACCGCGGTGGTGTCGACCCACCAGCTCGACCTGGCCGATCGGGCCAGCCGCTGCCTGGGCCTCCGCGACGGCACCGTCGTCCACGATGGCGGCGCCGGCCGCGAGGTCGTCCTCCGCCTCACCGCCGGCTGACCCCCGCCCGTCCTTCACGTTCTTTGGCGACTCGTGGGGCTGCCAGAGCCGCCACTCGCCAAAGAACAGGGGGTCAGGCCGTGAGCTCGGACCAGTCCTCGGGGTTGGCCTCGGTGAACTGGTCGACGATGTGGCCGTCGACGGCGTCGACGAGCACCAGGCCGCGGCGGGCGGGGGGATCCTCGGACGAGTAGAGGAGGATGCGCCACGTCGGCCGGCTGAGCAGGCCGCGCCAGCTGAGCTGGGCCGAGGCGTGGCCGACCGGGAAGCCCACCGCCTTGGTGGCCTCGATGAGCGCGTCGGTGTCGTCGACCGCGGTGTGGCGACCGGCGGCCATGCAGAACAGGCCGAAGATGGTCAACCCGGCCGCCACCCAGAGATAGCCATCGTTGGCGAGGACGGCGTCGTCGCCGGCCGCCAGTCGCACGACGACGCACAGGGCGGCGGTGGCGAGGTAGACGACGCCAGGGATGCGACGGCGGTTGTTGTCGGGGAACTCATAGGGACCGACATAGCCGGCCGCGTCGAGATCCTCGGGTAGCTCGTCCCTGATCTCTCCCTCGTCGCTCACGCCCGCTCCTTCAGTCGCTTCCACGATGTCCCCAGCGACTCCGGGAGCACCCTCGTCTCGGCCACCGACGTCATGAAGTTGGTGTCGCCGCCCCAGCGGGGGACCACGTGCACATGGAGATGGCCCGGCACACCGGCGCCACCCGCCCGACCGAGGTTGAGCCCGATGTTCATGCCACCGGGTTGGTACGTGGCTTCGATCGCCGCCGCCACCCGCCGCACACCACGGAACAGCTCGTCGCCCTCGGCCTCGTCGAGATCGCCCAACCCGGCGACGTGGCGGAGCGGCATCACCATCACGTGGCCGCTCGTGTAGGGGTAGGCGTTGAGGATGGCGAAGGTGCGCTCGTCGCGCCACAGGATGTGGGTGGCGTCGTCAGGTTCGCCGCTGTCGAGGATGCGGCAGAAGACACACGCGTCGCCGTCCTGGGTGGCATCGGTCGCTGTGGCGACGTACTCGCCCCGCCAGCCGGCCCACAGTCGTTCGAGCATCGCGCTCAGCGGCCAGCGGTCTCGGCCGCGAGCCGGCCGATGAAGTCCTGCACCGGCACGCCGCGCTCGGGCCGCTCGCTCCCCCGCTCGTTGACGCCGACCGACGTCGCCTCGACATCGTCGTCGCCGACCACGAGGACGTAGGGAAGCTTCTCCATCTTGGCCTTGCGGATGCGGCCGCCCAGGGGCTCCGTTGCCTCCACCATGTCGGCCCGGTAGCCGGCAGCCTTCAGCTGATCGACCACCGACTGCGCATAGGCGTCGTGGTCGTCACGCACGGGCAGCACCCGGGCCTGCACCGGGGCGAGCCACGTCGGGAAGGCGCCGGCGTAGTGCTCAAGCAGCACCGCGAAGAACCGCTCAACCGACCCGAAGAGGGCCCGGTGGATCATGATCGGCTGGTGCCGCTGGTTGTCGGCACCGACGTACTCGAGCTCGAACCGTTGCGGCGTCTGGAAGTCGAGCTGGACCGTCGACATCTGCCAGGTGCGACCGATGGCGTCGCGGGCCTGCACCGAGATCTTGGGGCCATAGAAGGCGCCGCCACCAGGGTCGAGGACGAGGTCGAGCCCGGCCGCCTCGCCGACGGAGCGCAGGACTTCCGTCGCCTCGTCCCAGTCGGCGTCGGAGCCGACGTACTTCTCCTCCGGCTTGGTCGAGAGCTCGAGATAGAAGTCATCGAGGCCGTAGCCGCGCAGCAGGTCGAGCACGAACCGGAGGATCGACGCCAGCTCCTCGCCCATCTGCTCCTTGGTCGTGAAGATGTGGGCATCGTCCTGGCTGAACCCCCGGGCCCGGGTGAGACCGTGCACCACGCCCGACTTCTCGTACCGGTACACGGTCCCGAACTCGAACAGCCGCAGCGGGAGGTCGCGGTACGAGCGCTGCTGGCTCTTGTAGATCAGGCAGTGGAACGGGCAGTTCATGGGCTTGAGGTAGTACGCCTGGCCCTCGTCGAGCTCCATGGGCGGGTACATGCCGTCGGCGTACCAGTCGAGGTGCCCGGACGTCTCGAACAGTCCGGCCTTGGTGATGTGCGGCGAGTAGACGAACTCGTACCCGCCGGCCTCGTGCTCCCGCCGGGAGTAGTCCTCCATCAGCCGCCGGACGAGCCCGCCCTTGGGATGGAACACGGCCAGGCCCGAGCCGATCTCGTCGGGGAACGAGAACAGGTCGAGCTCTCGGCCGAGCCGCCGGTGGTCGCGCTTCTCGGCCTCCTCCAGCCGGTGGAGGTGTTCCTCGAGCTCCTTCTTCGACGCCCACGCCGTCCCGTAGATCCGCTGGAGCATCGGCTTCTTCTCGTCGCCCCGCCAGTAGGCGCCGGCCACCCGCATGAGCTTGAAGTGCCCGAGGTGGTTGCCGGTATCGGGGACGTGCGGGCCGCGGCAGAGGTCGATGAACTTCGGCGGGTTCTCGTAGGTACGGGCGAAGCCGGGCTCGGTGACGGAGGTGGGGTCGTCGGCCTCGCCGTCGATGATCTCGAGCTTGAACGGGTGGTCCTTGAAGATCTCCCGGGCCCGCTCGTTGGGGATGTCGTCGCGGATGAACGGCTGGCGCTCGGCGATGATCTCCCGCATCCGGGCGTCGATGCGCTCGAGATCGTCGGGCGTGAAGGTCCCGCCGTTGGCGAGCTGGAAGTCGTAGTAGAAGCCGTCCTGGATCGGCGGCCCGATGCCGAAGGTCGAGCCCTCGAACAGATCGAGGACGGCCTGGGCGAGCACGTGGGCGGTGGAGTGCCTGATCGTGTAGAGCCCGCGGTCGGCGGTGTCGGTGATGATCGCGACCGTCTGCCCATCGGCCAGCGGCGTCACCAGATCGCGCTCGACCCCGTCGATCTCGGCGATGACGGCCGCCTTGGCCAGGCGGGACCCGATGGCCGCGGCGAGATCACCGGCGGTCGAGCCCTCGGGAAGGGAGCGCTCGGAGCCATCCGGGAGCCTGACGGTGATCGTCGCGGACATGGCTGGCGATCGTACTGGTGGCCCTTCGCCGAACCCGAAGCGATTCCCCTGCCGTTCTTTGGTATCCCCAGTCCGCTCCGAGGTGGGCGGATACCAAAGAACGGAGGATGGGAGGGTCAGAGGTCGATGCCCAGCAGGGCCGCTGCCCTGGTCACACCAGTGCCGATCGCGGCCGCGTCGTCGATGGCGGCGACCGCGGTCGGGGTGTCGAGGTCGTCGTCGAGCGCGGCACGAACAGCGTCGAGGGCGCCGTCGCCCGGGCCGGCACTGCGCCACGCGTCGATGCGCGTCGCCGCCGTCTTCAGCAACGGGTCGGTCCAGTCCCACTCGTGCCGGTAGTTCTGGCTGATGATCGCCAACCGGATCGCCTGAGGTTCCCAGTCCTTCAGCAGGTCGCTGATGAACACCAGGTTCCCCAACGACTTCGACATCTTGATGCCGCCGAGCTTGACCATCGGCATGTGCAGCCAGTGGCGCACGAACAGCTCACCCGTCGCCGACTCCGACTGGGCTGCTTCGCACTCGTGGTGGGGAAAGATGAGGTCGCTGCCGCCGCCGTGGAGGTCGATGGTCGTGCCCAGCTCCCGCAAGGCGAGCGCCGAGCACTCGATGTGCCAGCCGGGGCGGCCGGGTCCCCACAGCGAGTCCCATGCCGGCTCGCCTTCGGCCGACGGCTGCCAGAGCACGAAGTCGAGCGGGTTGCGCTTGTGCGGGTCCTCGATGTTGCCGCCGCGCTCGGCGGCGTAGGCGAGCATGGTCGCCTCGTCGTAGTGGCTGACCTGACCGAAGCGCGGGAACGTCGACACGTCGAAGTACACCGACCCGCCCGCCGCGTAGGCATGCCCCTGGTCGAGGACCATGCCGATGAAGCCGCGAATGTCGGGGATCGCCGAGGTGGCGCGGGGCTCGCTGAAGCAGGGCAGCACGTTCAGCGCCCGCATGTCGCCGTTGAACCGGGCCGTCTCGGCCACCGCCAGGTCGAGGTAGTGGACGCCGAGCTCCTTGGCCTTGGCCAGCAAGGGGTCGTCGACATCGGTGATGTTGCGCACGCACCGCACCTCGTGGCCGAGGTCGAT
>JAEKLB010000078.1 GCA_019510095.1 Acidobacteriota bacterium
CGGCGGCGAGCATTGCGTTGAACCGATCCCGCAGGGCGAACGCCTGCCGCAGGCCGGGCCCGGTGGCCGGGATCTCGACCTCATCGAGCGCCGCGGCCAGAACGGACAACATGCCGTAATCGTACATATGTTCGATCACTACGTCAACCCGAAAACCGCCGAAATGACCGAATACCGGCACCACGGAGGCGTGTTCCGACGCCAGGCAAGTAGCCCACTGCCGGCGTTCTGGGCTACCGCCGGCTACTGAGAGGCGTCGCTCTTAGGTGCTGGCTTCACGCGAGGCGAGGGTGCGGCGGATGTCGTGCTCATGGTGAAGGGCGTCGTGAAGGTTCGAGGTCACGACGTCGGCCCATCCGTACGGGCCGCGCTCGGGGTGGAGGAACTCGACGTTGGCGTGACGGCCGATGTCAACGGCGGTGAGCCAGTCGGAGACCGCTCGTTCGAGCGACCACAACGCTCCTTGCAGGGCCACGGCCTCGTAGTGACGAGCGGCAGCCAGCTCATCTTGCTCGTAGGCAGCGACCCTTGGTGGCGCGCCACGCGCGACGCCAACGAGCCGTTCGGCGAAGATCCGGAGGTTGTCGGCCACGTGGCCTACGTAGGCCGTCACCGGCCAGGTCAGCCCCGGTCCGACAGCGGTCCCGTCGGACTGTCCGACTGCTTCGCGGAATCTCTCTGGGACCTCGCTCATCGCTGAGATGCCCTCGTCGGCCGAGATCGACCAGGAGAAGCCACACTCACGACACGGCTGGCCCCAGGTGCGGACGCCCCACTCATTCACGGGTCCCATTCTCGGCGGTCGGCAGCTTCGATGCTCCGAAATCCGGGTGCGACCGGCGGTCTGGGGCACCACGATCCTGCATGGGAAGAAGCCAGCTACTCGGCAGAGGCTCGAGAGGTTGGCCGCTCTCGATGACGGAGCCAGAGGCGTCTCGCGGCAAGACCGGTCGAGAAAGCAGTCATCCCGCACAGGGTCCGATCGAGGCATTTGACTGAGCGGTGTGAAACTGACGTCGCGTCGATGGTTCGCGGCGGGTGGAATCGTCGGTCCCGTCACTTTCGTCGCTGCCTGGGCGTTTCTCGGAACCGGTCGGGCCCGGTACTCACCCGTCAACGATCCGATCAGCCGCTTGGCTGCTGTGGGTACGCCAAGCCACGTCGCGATGACATTTGCGTTCATCGTCTTTGCCGCGGGCGTCGGTCTCTACTCGATTCCGCTGCGCGCCCGACTGCCCGGAGCCGCGGGGGCAGCAGCGGTGACAACGGCGGCCACCACGCTTGCCGTCGCCTTCTTTCCGCTCGGTTCGCGTCTCGGGGATCAACCACACGCCATAGCTGCCAGTTCTGCCTACGTCGCGCTCGTGGCCTTGTTGTTCATCGGAGGGTAGGCCTTCGCACGAGATGGGCGACGCGGAGCTGCGCTCGCTTCACGTGCCGTCGGGTTCATTTCGGGAACAGCCCTACTGGCCAGCGTCCTAGCCGCCGACAGAACCGGCCTTTGGCAGCGAGCAGGACTCACCCTCGGCGACACGTGGATCGTCGTAACCGCCGCCACGATGACACGGACGGGACCGTGCAATCAGCCAGGGGCCTAGCGAAGGTGCGGGCGTTCGGAGGCGGGTGGCGACGCGAAGAAGGTCACAGATAGGGGACGCGATTAACGTCCCGGTTGCCGCGTTGCAGCTCGAAGCTTGGCTTCCAGATGCGCGGCCAACTGCTCCGCGTTGACATACAGGCCGGCATCGATCTCTTCGCCTTGTTCAAGCCGAAGGACCGGACCCTGCGGGTCCCCGGTTGCGAAGTGCGCGCCGAGGCCACGGGGCGCTTCACCGTCGGGGCGGTAGTGCTCGACGAGCATGTCCCTTACGCGAACCGCTCCGGTGTGGGGAAGTTCGCCGAGCCCGGGAAGGGTTCGGTTGCCCCCCTTGTCCTTCCGTAGGAGCTCTCTGATTCTGCCGGTGAAGAAGTAGAAGGCCTCGGCGAGCGTCTCGATCTCGAACGGAAGCTGTTCCACATCGACCGGCTCGTCCAATGGCGCGTCGAATGCGCTCTGGATATCGGCGGGCCACTTGTCTTCCCACGTGAGCCCTCGCTCCTCGAGAGCAGCCTTCGCGACAAGCATGCGACCCGTGATGCTCTGAGTGCGACCCGCTAGGGCCCCGTCTCTCGCTCGGACCTCGCTCAGGAAGTAATCCAGTTGTTGGAGCCGGCGTCGAAACTCGACACCGGCTCGAGTGTTGAACGCCGAGTTTGGCTCCTGCGCCCGGTAGTACTCGTCGAACAACCGAATGGACTCTTCGAACACCGACCGAGGGTAGGGCGCCTCTCGCCTGGCCTCGCCAGGCGACCGCCCAGGACCCGGCGATCTGGGGCAGTGGCGGGAGCAATTTCCGGACGTGGATCTGAGACATGTCGAGCCCCCGTCTGCTGAGACCGGTCCAGGGCTGCTTGGATAAGCGCGTGCGCTCGTCCCGACGCGGCCGCCGACGGTGGTCGCCATCCCGCCGGAGCCGCCGCGCAGGCGTGATCCACGCCGACCCCGGCTTCTGGCATCGTGGCCTGAGCGGCATGTCCAACATCAACGATGGCGGTCACGACGCCCCTCTTACCGAACGAGATTCGCGCGCGATCGCCCTGCTCATCTTTGGAGTGCTGGCCTTCGGTGCCCTGGTCGCCCTCGTGGTAAGCGTCTTCATCTGAGACATCCGCGGCGAACCCGGCGTTCTGGGGCGGTTGCGTCAAGGCGGCAGGGCGCGGTTAGGTGACGCGAGACTCAGGCGGTGAGGAGCCACCCGCGATGTCAGAACTAGCCCGGGTGAGCAGTGAGCTGACGCGAGTGAGGCGTTCCGCGTGGCGACGTGTCTCAGCCATGCTGGCGCTCCGGATCGGGGCGCTGTTCACCACGCTGGTCATCATCGCGACGCTGTGGTTCGTTACGTTCCAGCATGAGCGGAGCGACAACGCGGTACGCCGTCGGCTCGAAGTGGCCGGGATCACGGGACCGGCGCGGATCACCTGGCGGGAAGGTCATGTCGGTGCCGGCGCGGTTCTCTTTCCCGGCATGATTCATGTCGAGTTCAGGGATCCCGACAGCAGAACGCAGTCCGCCGAAGTCCCGGTCAGTCGACAGCCGCGATCAAAGCAGGTGAAAATCGTCTACCTCCCAACAGAGCCGTCGACGGCCCGGCTGGTAGGCGACCTGCATCCGTACGGCAACCGGGCGGGGCCCCTCGTAGTTGTAGGAGTCCTCGCCTTGGCCTGCGGAACGGCGCTCGTTGTCGCCCAGAGTCGGAGTGAGTCCTGACAGCGTCGGCAACGGGACGGAGCAGGGCCGGCGTTAGACGGCGGTCGGCTCGCACGTGACTCGCGGACGTTCTGGGACGCGCCAACGCCGTCGTAGGTTGCTGTTCCGTGGAGCCGTTGGATCCGGTCCAGGTCGAGGCCGCCCTGGCCAGCTACTACGACCAGGAGGGCGAGGAACGGCTGACCCGCTCGGTCGACCCGCGTCGCCAGGCAGCTCGAGACGGATTCTTGGCTTCGCTGTCGACTGGCGTTCCACGAGCAGTTCTCGAGATCGGAGCGGGCCCAGGCCGTGACACAACCGCGTTCCTCGATGCCGGTCATCGCTACGTCGCGGTGGACCCCTCGATCGAACACGCTCGCCGATGCCACAGAACCGGAGCACCCGTAGTCCTAGCATCGGCCCGCCAGCTGCCGTTCCCGACGGCCTCGTTTGACGCCGTTTGGACTATGAGCATGCTCATGCACATTCCGAACAGTGCGATCGATCTGGCGCTCGCCGAGGTGACACGCGTCTTGGTGCCGGGCGGAATAGCTGCGCTTGGCGTGTGGGGTGGTCCTGACGTTGAGAATCACAGCCAGGACGAAGTGCGGAACGGCCGGCCACCTCGCCTGTTCAGCCGCCGATCAAACGAGCGATGGCGATCAATGCTCGCCGACGTCGGGTCAGTCGAGGCCTTCGAAACATGGGGAGGCGACGTCGACTTCTTCTATCAATGGGCCGTCGTGCGCAAGCGGCTCTCGGGGTGAGTACCACGGCGTGACGTGTCACGGCATCATCGGCGGTAGACGGCGGTGGACGCCTCCCTGCCCCTTGCGGTGAGCGGGATGGCGGCAGCCGACAGCAGGGGCCAGACTTAGGCGTGGGTCTCGTGCTGTTCGGCGCTCTTATCGTGGGCACGTCCGGCCTTCTTGCTCTTGGTGACAGTGACGACCTGTCCGCGCGTCTCCCGACTCAGGTCGTCCCCCGGCGCTTCCTGAGATACCCCGCGGCCATCGGGATGGTGCTCATCGTCCTTGGCAGCGTGGCCAGTCTGCGTTCATAGCCGCCTGGGCCCGGCGGTGGTCTAGCCAGCCCGGTCGAACTCCATCGAGCGAGTCCTTGACGAGGTGGAAGGGCTGGAGGCTCAGGACCGAGGCGCTGGTGGGCCGAGCAGCCTCACCGCCTCGGTGGACGGCCGGAACCGACCTAGGCCGGTCCCCCGCCAACGCCTCCGCCGGATCCACCGTGTCGCTGGTCCACGTGGGTTTCTCCCATCAGACGAAGCTTACGACGGTACGAGCTGGGCGCCTGTCATGTTGACGAAAAGTCAACTTGGAACCCAATCGTACGGTCAGGGCTGACGTTTATGTATTCGGCCTGAAGGGCCAGGGCTCCTGTTCCCGACTCTGTCCGGGTGGGTTGAGGGCAGCCCGCTCGGGCGGTGACCCGAGGCTCCTTGAAACGCTTGGTTACCTTCCCATCAAACTGGACGCAGACGTCAACGCGATCGGTTTCCGGCTTGAAGACCCAATCGAAGTCCTCGTGGCCCCCGCTGACCAGCCCACGGCTGTATCCGGGCCAACTGAATCTGACCTCGATCCCGCCGCGGCATCCGCCCGCCACAGGCTCAGGCAGGTAGACCTGGATCCCTAGACGTGAGCGCCCGTCCTCCTGCGTCCAGATGTGGCTTGCATCGCATCGGGCTCCAAGAACGTCGTCGTCCAGCGAGAAGGCGGCGACGGAAACCTGTGCTCGTTCACGATCCGACATCGGCTCTGCCCGGTACATGGACATCCCGGTCTCGAGCCAATGAAGCTCTCCCTGGACAACTTCGAACTTCACCCTTCGAGTCACGGTGGTGTCGCCCTGATCGGCGATCTCGATCACCTCGGCCCACTCCAGGAAGCGGTGCTTCTTCGCTGCGTTCAGTCGACCGAGGGCATCCGCGAGCCGTCTCACGGTGTCGGTCCGACGGTCAACAAGGAATCGCAGGTCACGAACAGTCCGAACGAGCAGAAGCGTCAGAAGGAACAACTCGACAACCAGCAACAACGCGCCAATCACCCGCAAGGGTCCGCTGTCGACTGCAAGGCCCGAACCAATCATGGCGATGACCAGCATCACCGGCCCAACCGCTACACGGATCACCCCATTACGGTCGACCTGCGCCAAGATCCAACGTTCAAACTCGTGCAGCACCTTGGTCTCTCCAAAGAAGGAAGGCACGAGCATTACTGGTACGACTGTCACACGCAACCGTCCCGTCCCAGTAGACAGCGGGGCGTCGCTGTGAGCCGTTTGGTGGTGGCGGGCTGAGACGCAGTCAGTATCCGGACAGCTGAAACAAAGGTGTCCGGAGGCTGGCTGAGAACCGTCGCGGGCCATATCGACACCTGTCCCCTAGCAAAGCGGGGCTACGGCACGGTGTGGACTTCGAGTCACGTTCGTCGCGTGGCCTTTTCCGAACGCGGGTCGCGCTCGTGTATCTCCTCGTAGCGTCGGTCATCGCAGCTGTTCTGAACGTCGTGACGCCGGCGGGCGGTGCGATGCATGACCTGGTCGTCACGGCGCTCTTCGTGACTACGGCCACCGCGATGGTCCGTGCAGGACGTTCTGACCGGCGCGATGCTCGCGCCGACCGGGTGCATCTGACGACGGAGACGCGAGTGTTTACGGACAAGCGGCTGCAAGCTCTGACGGACCGCCTTCAGGATTCGCTTGTAGGCGTCGGTACCATTACGTCTTCCGCCGAGATCGTGTTCGATCGTGCTAGTTACGCCCGGCTGTACATCAAGCCCGAGGCCGAGCTGGCCGCCACCATCCTTAGTGATCGCGAACTGCTAGTCCTGATCGCGGACTTCCCCGATGTGCAGATGCGAAGCATCCGCCTCGCGGAGGAGCAGCTGAAGGCGTCTCAGGGGCGCCTCGAGGTCGGTGTGACTGTGATCGTGCACCGAGACCCGTACGGCGACGACAAGTTGCGACATTGGGGCCGAGAGCGTGGGCTAACAGTGTTGCCACTGAATATCGCGAACTCGATGCCGCGCGGCGCTGACCTCTCGGCTGCCCTGTGCCGAGGCCTCTATACCCATGACCCATTTGATCTGACGGGTCCAGCGCGAGCTGCGCACCAGTTCTTCGGCCGCGCCAACGTGCCCGATCTAGCGCGCCGACTTCGTGATGGCCACATCCACGCGTTGTTCGGGTTTAGAAAGATCGGTAAGACCTCTGTCCTGAACCGGATCCTCGATGAGGCTCGGGCATTCCACGGTGTTGCGTGCGTCATGCTGGATTGCTCCGACGACTCTTTGTCGTCCTTGGATGCAGCAGGGTTGCTGTACGCGATAGGTGGGGCGGCGGGAGAGGCGGCTTCCGTCACTGATTCCTATGCCACCACAGTGCCCCTCGATGGTGCAATCAGTGCCTCCGACTCAGGCCGCGTATTGCTCACGCAAATCCAGAACGCCGGCCGACCGGTGCTGCTGCTGATCGACGAGTTCGACTACATCACTCCAGCGAGTGCGGTGGCGCCACACTGGCGCGCCGAGTTCAACGTCTTCTTTCGCGCGCTCCGATACGTGTACCAGGAATGCGCGCGCCGCGGTATGCCTTTCTCGGTGGTTGTGTCCGGCGTGTCGAGCCATTGGTTCACCGTCGACGCCATCGACGGCGTCGAGAACGCCGCGCTCGCGTTCGTGCCCGAGGCGTATCTGCCACCCCTGGAGCGACCCGAGTCGCTTGAGATGATTAAGCAGCTAGGAAGATCGGCAGGCCTCGTATTCGACGACGAAGGTGCTTCATCGGTCGCTGCCGCTTGTAGTGACATTCCGTCCTGGATTCGGAAAGCAGGATCTTTCGTCAACTCCTGCTACGCGCAGGATGGTCGACCCGTGGCCTTAGAGTCCGCGGACGTTGCTCAGCTTTGCGGCGAGTTTGTGGAGGTCGAGGGTGGACACCTCGCGTACTCGTCTCTAAGTCACCTCTTCCAGATCTACCCCGAGCTCGGTCCCGCAGCAGTCACTTGCGTTCTGGATGGCAAGCCCGACCGCGTTCCTCCTCGAGCTATTAGCACGCTTGGTCGATATGGCCTTCTTGACGAGAACCAGGCCGGTCCCTCTGGCCCGATGGTTCGGGCAGGTGTACAGCGTTGGCGCGAGGAGCAGGCGCGATCCCCAGAGCGGCTGCCACTGTCATTTCCCACCCGTCCAGCTGGCGCGGTGGTCGCCGGGAGTGTCAGTGCTGCGGGCGAAACCGAGTGGGCCGATCTTCTGAGCGAGGTCTCACACCGACGCAACGTTCTTGAGCGAGAGCTGAGAGAGTTCGTGGTGGCGATCTTGCGCGCCGAGTGTGCCAAGGTCGAGGGTCGATCGCCGGGTGACCTGCTCCTCACTGCCGTACCTCTCGAGCGACGGACGAGTCTCGTAGGCAAGCCCACCGCGACCATCGCCAAGCTGCTGTTCTGGCCCGAGCTCATCAACGTGATCAAGAAGAACTGGCAATGGTTTCAGGCCTGTTTCGGTGACCGACAGCAGCTCGAGATGTACAGCGCGATCATCAATGACCGCCCTGATGCGCACGCCAAGGACTTCGACGGTGCGGATCTCGCGCTGCAGCGACGTGCACTCGGCTGGATGCAGGACAGGGTGACCACAAGTGGCGTCCTGTAGGAATCGTCGGCGCCTCCAAACCGCAGATCAGTGACGATCTCATATCCCACCGCACTAGCTCCGATGTGCCGATGTGGGATGCCGCGTACTGGACATCGACGACCAGCCCGCTCCGGCCTCCACCACGCGGAGCTGCGCCTGTCGCGGAAACACTCCCGACGGATCCCCGCCTCCGGTTCCCGTGAGCGCGACCTGGGCTATCCCGCCGGCACCGCTCCAGGTTCGTAGGCCAGCGAGCATCATGAAGGTGTGGAGACGCTGTGGACCCCACCAGCTGATGCCTGGTCGACGAGCAGGCTGGGCCGGCTGCTCGGTGAGCTGGGATCGTTCACCGACTACGAGCAGGCCTGGCGCTGGTCCGTCGAGCACCTCGAGGAGTTCTGGGCCGGCCTGTGGCGCCACTTCGATGTGATCTCCCACACGCCCTACGAGTCGGTGCTCGCCAGCCACACCATGCCGGGAGCGGTCTGGTTCCCGGGGGCGCGGCTGAACTACGCCGAGCACGCCCTCCGGGGTGACGACTCGGGCGAGCTGGTCGTGATCGCCCGTTCCCAGACGCGTGGGCCAGTCGACCTGACGCGCGCCGAGCTGCGCGACCAGGTGGCGCGCGCCGCCGCCGGGCTGCGGCGACTTGGGGTCGGCCCTGGCGACCGGGTGGCGGCGTACCTGCCCAACATCCCCGAGACGTTGGTGGCGTTCCTCGCCACCGCCAGCCTCGGTGCGATCTGGTCGTCGTGCGCGCCGGAGTTCGGGACCCGCAGCGTCGTCGATCGCTTCGGCCAGATCGAGCCGACGGTCCTCCTCGTCGTCGACGGCTACCGGTACGGCGACCGCGACATCGACAAGACGGCCGATGTGGCGGCCATCAGGGCCGAGCTGCCAACCGTGCGCACGACCGTCGCCGTCCCGTACCTCCGCGCCGCGATCGGCGACATGACCTGGGACGAGCTGCTCGCCGACCACGAGCCCCTGGTGTTCGAGGCCGTGCCGTTCGACCACCCGCTCTACGTTCTGTACTCGTCGGGCACGACCGGCCTGCCCAAGGCGATCGTCCACGGCCACGGTGGCATCACCGTCGAGCACCTCAAGCAGCTCGGCACCATGAAGGACATCGGACCCGGCGACCGGTTCTTCTGGTTCTCGACGACGGGCTGGATGATGTGGAACCTGGCCATCTCCGGCCTGCTCGTCGGCTCGGCGGTGGTGCTCTACGACGGCAACCCTGGCTGGCCCGGTCTGAGTGCCCTGTGGTCGCTCGCCGAGGAGACGGGGACGACGTGGTTTGGGGGCAGCGCCGCCTTCTTCGTCGCCTGCCGGCGGGCCGGGCTCGAGCCAGGGAGCACCTTCGATCTCGCCGCCATCCGAGCCGTCGGCTCGACCGGGTCGCCCCTGCCGCCGGACGGGTTCCGCTGGGTCTACGAGGCCGTGAAGGGCGACGTCCTGCTGTCGCCCTCGAGCGGTGGTACCGACGTGTGCACCGCGTTCGTCGGTGGCTCGATGCTCACGCCAGTGGTTGCCGGCGAGATCGCCTGCCGCTACCTCGGCGCCAAGGTCGAAGCCTTCGACGAGGAGGGCCGTTCACTGGTGAACCAGGTCGGCGAGCTCGTCATCACCGAGCCGATGCCGTCGATGCCGGTCGGCTTCTGGGGTGACACCGGCGGCAGCAAGTACCGGGCCGCCTACTTCGAGGACTACCCGGGCGTGTGGCGCCACGGTGACTGGATCACGATCACCGACCGGGGCAGCGCCGTCATCACCGGGCGATCCGACGCGACCCTCAACCGGGGCGGCGTCCGGCTCGGCACGGCCGAGCTGTACTCGGTCGTGGAAGGGGTCGGCGGCGTCGCCGACAGCCTCGTCATCCACCTCGAGGATCCCGGTGGCGGCTCCGGCGAGCTGCTGCTGTTCGTCGTCCTGGACCACGGAGCCGACTTCGAGGCCGTGCAGGCGGCGGTGAAGGCCGCCTTGCGCGCCGAGCTGTCGCCCCGCCATGTGCCCGACACCATGGTGGCGGTTCGGGCCATTCCCCGCACGCTCTCGGGCAAGAAGCTGGAGGTGCCGGTCAAGCGGATCCTCCAGGGTGTGCCTGCCGAGGAGGCGGCGTCGCGAGGGGCGCTGGTGGACCCCACGGCCCTCGACGACTTCGTCGCCCTGGCCGCGCCGCGACCGGGGGGCTAGCGCAGGAAATCCTCGACGAGCGAGGCCAGCTGGAGCGGCTTGTCGTTCTGCACGGCGTGGCCGGCGCCGTCCACCACCTCGATCCGCGCCGCGGGCAGGCGGCGCCTGAGCTCTTCGATGGCCTCGTCGGTCATCACCGGCGAGGCGGCGCCCTTGACGAACATCGCCGGCGCCTTGAACGCCTCGACGTCGTCCCAGATGTGGGTGCTGTCGCGCGGTGAATCGCCCTCCCGCCACAGCTCGTCGTAGCGCCAGCCCCAGGAGCCGTCGTCGAACCGCTGGGCGTTGTGGCGCAGCCCCGGGATCAGGGACTCGGGTGTCCGGTGCGGCATCGTCTCGTGCGTCGCGTGCAGGATGGCCTCGAACGACTCGAACGAGCGCGGTCCGCGCATCAGCTGCATCGGCACCGGGGGGCGGGGCGTCCCATTGTCGTCGGCCCGCCTCACACCCGGGGTGATGTCGACGATGACCGCGGCCCGCACCAGGTCCGGCCGCAGGCCCGAGATGCGCAAGGTGGTCAGCCCGCCGAGGGACATCCCGACGATGGCGGCCGCCGCCGGCGCCACCTCGTCGATCACCGGGGCGATGGCGGTGGCGTTGGTCGCCGGGCTGTAGTCGCGGTCGTCCCGCCAGCCCGACCGGCCATGGCCCGGCAGGTCGATGGCCACGCTGGGCCGACCGACCGCCATGGCGAAGGTGTCCCAGGTGTGGGCGTTCTGGCCGGCGCCGTGCAGCAGCACGAGCTCGGGCTCGCCGTGGCCCCAGCGCACCAAGCTCACCGGGCGACCGTCGACCTCGACCGACTCGCGGGCCACCTCCGGCCTTCCCCTCCAGGGCAAGCCGGCCCACTCGGCGTGGCCCTGGAGGAACTGGAACTCGTCGTAGTCGTCGCGCTCGAGATCCCCCGCCAACCCCATGACGTAGATCCTAGGGAGGACGTCCTGCCCGGCGGACCTCCGATGAGTTCGGTGCCCGCACGCCGTCTGATCGCGGATGCCCGTCCGAGGCCCGCATGGAGGCGGTACTGTCTACGAACATGTGTACGACAACACCGGGGGTCGGCCGATGACCGACCTCGCCATTCGAACCGAGGGCCTGGTCCGCCGGTTCGGCGACTTCACGGCCGTCGACGAGGTCGATCTGGCCATCGGACGAGGGGAGATCTACGGGTTCCTCGGGCCGAACGGCGCCGGCAAGTCCACGACCGTCCGCATGCTGTGCACGCTGATGGCCCCGACGAGCGGAACGGCGACGGTGGCGGGTTTCGACGTCGGCTCCCGGCCGGGCGACGTGCGGCTCCGCATCGGGGTGGCGCTGCAGGAGGCGGCCCTCGATCCGAAGCAGACCGGGCGGGAGCTGCTGCGCCTGCAGGGCCTCCTCTACGGACTTCCCAAGGGGGCGATGGCCAAGCGGGTCGACGAGCTGGGCGAGCTCATCGACCTCACCGATGCGCTCGACCGACCGATCTCCACCTACTCCGGTGGCATGAAGCGGCGGCTCGACCTGGTGGCCGCGCTCGTGCACAACCCCGAGATCCTCTTCCTCGACGAGCCGACCACAGGGCTCGACCCGGTGAGCAGGGTCAGCGTGTGGAAGGAGGTGCGGCGGCTCAACGACGAGCTGGGCATGACCATCTTCCTCACCACCCAGTACCTCGAGGAGGCCGACGAGCTGTGCGGCCGCGTGGGCATCATCGACCGGGGTCGCCTCGTCGCCGAGGGAACGCCTGACGATCTGAAGCGCTCGGTCGGCGCCGACATCATCATCGCCAGGGTCGACGGCGACGCCGAAGCCCTCTGCCCGACCATCCAGGCGCTGCCGGCCGTGCAGAGCGTCGAGGCGCACGGCAATGAGCTCGTCATCGCCACCGACAACGGCTCGGCTGCCATCAGCCCCATCGCTGTCGCCCTCAACAGCTGCGAGGTCGCGGTGCGCGATCTCACCCTGCGCACGCCGACGCTCGACGACGTGTTCCTGGAGCTCACCGGGAGCCACATCGAGCGCGAAGACACCAACGAGGAGACCGACCGATGACCGTCGCCGATGTCGTTGCCCCGACCGACAGCGCCACCGCCCTGCGGGCCCGCCCGGCGGGCTTCGTGCACGATGTTGCCGCCATCGCCGGCCGGGCCCTCCGCGGTGTTCCCCGTGACATCGAGGCAGTGACCCCGCCGATCTTCATCGCCCTCTTCTTCTTCGTGGTCAACGTGGCCACGCTCTCGAAGCTCACCCATTCGGTCGGCGGTGGGTTCGACTACAAGGCCTTCCAGATGCCGACCGCCATCCTCCTCGGCGTCACCGGCGTGTCCCGGGCGCCCGCCCTGGTGCTCGACATCCAGGATGGCTACCTCGATCGCCTGCTGATGACGCCCATCCGGCGGCTGGCCATCCTGCTCGGCCACATGGTCGCCGACGTCACCGTTGCCATGTGCTTGACGGTGCCGATCCTCGCTCTCGGCTTCGCATTGGGCGTGCGGTTCGAGAGCGGTCCGCTCGGCGTCATCGCCTTCGTCGCCGTCGCCGCCCTGTGGAGCCTGGCGTTCTCCGGGTTCGGCTACGCCATCGCCCTCAAGACCGGCAACCCCGCTGCCGTCAACTCCTCGTTCCTGCTGTTCTTCCCGTTCCTCTTCCTGACCTCGTCGTACGTCCCCCGGTCCGCGTTGTCGGGCTGGCTCGACAAGGTGGCCACCGTGAACCCGGTGACCTACCTGCTCGAGGGCCTGCGCTCGCTCGTGTCCGAGGGATGGCACTGGGGCGACATCGGCAATGCGTTGCTGGCCATCGCGGTGCTGGGGGCGGTCAGCATGTCGCTGTGCTTCGCCGCCCTGCGAGGGCGCACGAAGCGGGGCTGACCGACTCGGTCAGATCCGGGCGCCGCGCCGGCCCGTGACTCGTCCGTGGGGCTGCAGCATCCGGTAGATCACGAGGGCGACGATGGCGCCGAGGATCGAGCCCAACATGCCCGCGGCCGTGAAGTCGTGCATCGTGCGATCGGTGAGGGCGACGGCGATGAGGCCGCCGAGCAACGAGCCGACCAGCCCGAGCAGGAGCGTGCCAAGCACACCCATCGGGTCGCGACCGGGAACCGCGAGTCGTGCGACTGCCCCGGCGATCAGTCCGACGATGAGCCAACCGATGAGTCCCATTGCTCGCCTCCGTTGAGAGCTTCCGGAGGCATGGTGCCCGGCCAGCTCATCTGGCAATCCCTCCCGTCGTCACGAGGGACCGCGCAGGACGGCTACTGCCAGACGAGGGGAAGGCTGAGGGGTTGGCGCACGCCGAGGGGGAGGTAGGGGACCTCGGCGCCCGGCTCGATCTCGTAGTCGGGAATCCGGGCGTGCCACTCCTCCATGGCGAGGCGGAGCTCGAGCCGGGCCAGGTGGGAGCCGAGGCAGCGGTGCCAGCCGCTGGCGAAGTCGATGTGGCGGTTGGGCTGGCGCTCGAGATTCACCGTCAAGGGGTCGTCGAAGAAGGCGGGGTCGAGGTTGGCCGCCGACCACGACACCGAGAACTCGGTGCCGGCCGGGTAGCTCTTGCCGTTGATCACGACGTCCTTGGCGGCGAAGCGGCTGCCCCCGGGCACGGGCGACTCGAACCGCATCAGCTCTTCGATGGCGAGCGGCCAACGCGACGGGTCGGCGGTGACCCACTGGCGTCCCTCGGGATGGCGGGCCAGCCACGACAGGATGCAGCCGAGCGACGACGTGACCGTGTCGAGGCCGGCGATCATGAGCAGGTAGGAGATGTCCTGGATGTTCTCGTCGGTGAGGCGATGGCCGTCGACCTCCGACTTCATGAGCGCGCCGATGAGATCGTCGCCGGGGTCGTCCCGGCGGTGGCGAGCGGCGAGCTCGTCGTCGAAGAAGGCGTAGCAGGCGGCGCTGGCCTCCTCGGTCCTCTTGATCCGCTCCTCGCGGGTGAGGGTCATGTCCCCGGCGGTGCGGAGGATGCCGTCCTTGAAGGCCAGGAAGTAGTCGAGCTGGTCGAGGGGGATGCCCATGATCGACAGGAAGATGGTGGTGGGCAAGGGCACGGTGAAGGCAGCGACGGCATCGACCTTGCCGGCGTCGATGAAGGCGTCGATCAGCTCTCCGCACCGGGCGCGCACCTGGGGCTCGAGGAGGGCGACTCGCTTGGGCGAGAACACCGGGTCGAGGATCTTGCGGAACTTGGTGTGCTCGGGGCCGTCGATGTCGAGGGGGATCAGGGGCCGCTTGGCGCCCATCGTCGGGCCATTGCCGCCGTTCCCGACGACGTCGTGGTGCTTGGTGACCTCGAGGATCTCCTGCATGCCGAGGAGCCGGACCCGGTGGCCGATGACCTTGGCCGGATCCTCGTCCTGAAGGGCCCGGTACTTCGGCTGGGGCTCGAACCCCATCAGGCCCTCCATGTCCTCGCCCCACACGTCGAGGATCTCGTCGATCGGATCGGCGGGACCCTTGGGGTTGGAGTCGGTGTAGGTCATGGTCTTCCCCCTCGTCGCGTCTCGTACATACGAGCTGTACGAAACGCTACGCCATGGGCGCCCGGTCAGTCGATCGTCACCGGCGGATGGCGGTCGCCAGGAAGATGGGGTAGGTGGCGCCGTCCCGCACGATCTGGTGACAGCGCTGGAACGCGACATCGGCGAACCCGGCCGCCGCCAGCTGGGACCCCAGCTCGGCCGGGTCGAAGCCGTGGTGGCCGTCGAAGCCGTGGCCGTGAAACGAGCCGTCCTCCTTCTCGAGGTCGACGATGGCCACCCGGCCGCCCGGCACGAGGAGCTGCGCGAAGTTGGCCAGCACGGTGTCGAGGTCGGGGATGTGGTGCATGGCCATCACCGTGACGATGAGGTCGAACTCCTCGTCGGGGGCAGGCTCGGCGCCGAGGTCGACATCCCACACGCGGGCGTCGGTGAACACGCCGGCGGCGATCTTCTCGCCGATGACATCGCGCATCCCTGCCGAGGTGTCGGCCATGGTGATGGGGCCGACGCTGTCCCGCAGGGACTGGGCGACGAGGCCCGTCCCGGCGCCGTACTCGAGCACGCGCATCGTCCGGTCGAGCGGGAGGGCATCACGGATGGCGAGGGCGACGGTCTCGGCTCGCTCCACCTTGGCCGGATCGTCATCCCAGGTAGCTGCTCTCATGTCGAAGCTGTTGGCGCTCACGCTCTTCCTCCGATCGACCGCGGCTCGTGCCACCACGATGGCAGATGGAGGCGCGCGCCGCGCGGGGACGCTGCAGGGTGGTCCGGGCCTTCTCTTTGGTTGTCAAGGTGCGCGGGCACTCGGCGGGCAAGAGCCGTTGGTGCCCGAGGTGATGCGACGTGAGCTGCGCGTTGCCTGAGGGGGAAGCCAGGTGACCACATCATCCGGGTGGTGCGGGTCCGGCGCGGGCGGCGGCGGCGAGGTCTCGTGAGGTGCCGGGGTGATCGGGGTGGCCGGGTGGGACCATCGGTCGTTTCCCGGCGCCGTCGATGAGGGCCCAGCCGTGGTTGGTTTTGAGTTGGTGGTCGTTGGGGCAGAGCCAGTCGAGCCAGCGGAGGGCGGTGATCTTGGTGTGGGCCCAGTCGACGCGATGGTCGATCTGGAGGTGGTCGCGATGGCCGCAGCCTTCGCGCCTGCAGACGACGTCGACACCTTTGGTCACGACGGCGGTTAGGAACAGGTCGCCGGAGGCGGCCATGCGGCGGACGACCTCGACGGGAACGGGCCCGATGCCGGCGATCTCGCAGACCTCACCGGCGATGGGGTAACCGCGGATGA
>JAEKLB010000079.1 GCA_019510095.1 Acidobacteriota bacterium
GTCCCTGCCGCCCGGCTGGCGCGCCTCGCCCGCCGGCCCGGCCTGCGCATGGAGGCCGACGACCTCCGCTGGCTCAGGCGGCTGCCGTCGTCGACTGCCGTGCAGGTGCGGGCGGGCTGACTCGCTCAGGCCGCTGGTGGCCGCCGGGTCCGCAGGAGGGCCGTGACCGACAGGCCCAGGGCCGCGGCCGCCAGCGCGTAGGCCACGACTGGCGAGCCGTTGTCGTTGTGGTCGTCCCCGTGGTCGGCGGGCGTGAGCTCCAATGCCGGCGCCGGGTGGTCGGGCTCGGCGCCGCCCGCCGATGTGGTCTCGATCCACCGCACGACGTCGCCGTTGTCGTAGGTCTGCACCGCCTTGAAGGTCACCGTGTCGGTGCCCTCGGGCAGCTGGCCCATGGAGACCGGGAACTCCTGGAACTCGCCCGGTGCGATGTGGCCGCCGGACCACGTGATCGACGCGACGCGGTCGCCGTCGCGGACGATGCTGGCGGTCCAGCCCGGCACCGGTTCGGTGCTGGCGTTGGCGATGGCCGGCGACGTCGGGAACGTCATCTCGAACTTCACGGTGCTGGCCTTGTCGTCCTCGTTGGGCACCCGGAAGGCGGCGGCGACGAAGCCGTCGTCGGCGGGGGAGATGGTGTGCACCGTCACGTGTGCCACGGCCGGGGTGGCCGCCAGCATGACCAAGGCACCGGCGAGTACGAGGGAGCGATGGACGCGTCGCATGGAAGGGGCTCCTGAAAGTCAGCTGATCGGGACGGTGAAGGTGGTGGTGCGCTCGTCGAGCTCGCCGATCCGCACCGTGATGACGAGGGTCCACCGACCTCGAATGGGGATCTCGAGGTCGTTGGCCGAGTAGTGGTCGGGGCCGGCGAAGACGAACGGCACCTTCAGGCCGGTGATGCCCTTCGAGGGGAGGCTGAAGGTTGCCGCCGCGTCCTTGACCGCAGTCAGGCCGGCGGCCGGGTTCGAGAGGTAGAGGTGGACGTCGACCGGACCGGTGCGAGCCGGTGCCACCACCACCGAGACCGCGGTGTTGCCGACCAGCCGCGTGGCCTCGAAGGCATGGGTGCCCACCGAGCGCGCCGGGTCGGCGGCGACGAGCAGGGCGGTGACGCTGAGCACACAGGCGGCGAGCAGCGTCTCGGCCCCGACGGTCTGCCGGACCTGGCCGAGGTCCCCGCCGTCCCCCCGCACCAGCGACCGGCTCATGCCGGCCACCGCCAGGAGCACGGCGACCAGCACCACCTTGATGACGAGCAGCCGCCCGTAGTTGGTGTCCCGCAGCCCGCTCAGGCCGTCGAGCTGCCGCAGCCCCTGGACCGCGCCGGTGACGGCGATCACGGCCACGGCGGTGAACGCCACCGTCGAGAACCGGCGGGCCACCGCGAGGGCGTGGCTGCCGTCGGCGCCGCCGGCGAGCACGCCCACCAGGAGCATGACCAGGCCGCCGAGCCACACCGCGCCGGCCCCCAGGTGCACGAGGTCGAACGGGATGGCGAGGGCCACCCACCGCCCGGTGCGGGCGTGGCCCGACAGGGTGATGGTGAGCGCGGTGGCGACGCCGCTCGCCGCGACCGAGCCCCACGCCGCCGACCGGGCCAGTCGCCCCCACCGGCCGCGCCACAGCAGGGCGGCGATCGCGACCAGGACGACCAGGCGGGCCAGGCCGAACCGGCCGTAGTCGGTGGCGAGCACGTCGGCCACCACCGAGGGACGGGCGGCGTCGGCCAGGCCGAGGCCAGCCACGTCGGCTGCCTCCAACCCCAGTCCGGCCACCGTCGCCACGGCCATCGCCACCCATGCGCCCCACAGCAGCCGGCCGACCCGGCGCTCGCCGATGCCGGCGGGCCACAGCCCGAGCAGGAACAGCCAGCCGCCGAACAGCAGCACGAACCCGGCGAACAGCACCACCCTTCCGACGGCGGCGGCCGCCGCCACGGAGTCCTGCCCTCCGGCCGAGCTCAGGAGATCCTGGAGGACGCCGGCGCTCACATCGTTGCCCCCGGTGCCGACCCGCCAGGTCACCGCGCCGCCGACGGGGTGACCGTCGGCTGAGACCACCCGCCAGGCCACGACGTAGCCACCGTCGTCCAGTGACGGGAGGCTGACCTGCAGCGAGCGGCCGCCGTTGGCCCGGCTCAGCCGGCCCGTCTCGAGCCGGTGGCCGCGGCTGTCGTAGACCCGCACCGCCCCTGCCTGGGCGGTGACCACCTCGTTGAACGTGATCGTCGCCTGGTGTGGCGCGTCAGTGAGCCGAGTTCCCGCCGCCGGGGACGTCGAGATGAGGGCGGCGTGGGCGGCGGCGGGTGCGGCCCCGACGAGCAGCAGGACCAGCGTGAGCAGCCCGGCCCCGGCCACCGACGCGGTGCGCGGCGACCGACGTGGCATGGTGACGGCCGATGCCGCGGCGGATGACGACCTCACCGGGGCAACGTATCCCCGCCCATCGGCGCCCTTGGGGTCAGCAGCTGCGGCGGGTCGCGCTCCTGACCGCGGGGCTGGCGGGGGGATTCATCGTCCTGGCACCCCCGGCATGGGCCCATGCCGGCGCCACCAACGACCAGGCTGAGCTGCGGTCGATCGAGCCGCCGGTGAAGGGGCTCCGGGTGAAGGTCCTCGATCGGGCCCGCATCGAGGTCAAGAACCAGACCGGCAAGCGGGTGATCGTCTACGGCTACAGCGGCGAGCCGTTCCTCCGGCTCGAGCGGCGGTCGATCTACACCAACGAGCTGTCGCCGGCGACGTATCTCAACCGCTCCCTCAACGGGGGCGACGTGCCGGCCACCGCCGACGCCGATGCCCCGCCCCGGTGGCGGCGGGTGGCCACCAAGAAGGACGGCATCCGGTGGCACGACCACCGCCTGCACCGCTACAAGTCGATCCAGACGTCCGACCGGTGGCAGATCAAGCTGTCGGTCGGCCCCACGCCGGTCGTCGTCGCTGGCGCCATCGTGCGGGATTCGCCGCCGGCCCAGTGGCCGTGGTGGCTGCTCGGCGCCCTGGCCGCCGCCGCTCTCGTGGTTGCTGCGCAGCGGGCGGGCACCTTCTTGTTCGCCCAGGTCGTCGCCATGGGCGCCGGCGGGGTGCTGCCGGCGGCAGCTGCCCTCGCCGCCCTGCCCGCCGCTGGCGCCGTCTGGTTCCTGCGCCAGCCGCTCGCCGCCGGGCTCGTCGGTGCGCTCGGTCTCGGCGCCGGCCTCGCCAGCATGTCCGACCTCGGCTACGCCCACATGGGCGTCGCCGTGGGTGACGGCCTCTACCGGGGGGCCGTCGTGCTGTGCGTCTGCGTCGGGCTCGGGCTGGTCTGGGTCTCGGCGCTCAGCGTGGCCCGACCTTCGTCTTCCTGACGAGGATCAGCCGGGTACCTGGAGCCCGTTGACCACGGCCAGCAGCACCGCGCCCGACAGGAACATCGCCGTCATGCACAGGAGGATCGTGACGATCGCCGGCAGGTCCGTGTTGCGGGGCGGGGCGGAGGTCACGTTGAGGGTGGCGTCAGACATGGCGAGCTCCGTGCACCGGGGGACCGCGGCTCGGTCCCGTCGCTGCACCGCTACCCAGCGCGACCGGCGCGACAACCTCGCGATTCGATGAAGATTCGGGGCGCGGGGCATCCTGCTCTCGTGACCGACGCGGGCGACGCTGGTCTGTTCGGCCCCGGCAGTGTGACTTGGCGCATCCACGCCGACCCGTGCATGTTGGTGGGCGGCCTCCGGGCGCTGATGATCCAGGCCCTCAACCCGCGCGCCATGGCCGCGGTGGCCGACCACAGCGACTTCCGCAGCGATCCCTGGGGTCGCCTCCGGCGCACCGCGGAGTACGTGACCGCCACGACCTTCGGCGACACCGCCACCGCTGAGCTCGCCGGCGCCCGCGTCCGTGCGATCCACGACCGCATCTCCGGTCTCGATCGGCACACCGGCCTGCCGTACGACGCCAACGACCCCGAGCTCTTGGCCTGGATCCACAACGTCGAGGTCGACTCGTTCCTCGCCGCCTACCAGGCCTACGCCGGCCGCCTCAGCCCCGCCGATGCCGACCGGTACGTGGCCGAGAACGTGCGAGTGGCGACGTTGGTGGGCCTGGCGCCCGAGCAGGTGCCGCAGTCGGTGGCCGAGCTTCGTGCCTCGCTCGACGCCGCGCCCATGGAGGCGAGCGACGCCGCCCGGCGGGCGCTCCCGATCCTGGTGGCGCCGCCTTCACCAGGCACGGTGCCGGGCTTCCGGTTCTTCTGGTCGGGGTTGGTGGTGGCGGCAGTCGCGATCATGCCCGACCGCGCCCGCCGGGCCTACGGGCTCGGCTGGTGCCGGGCGGCGGAGCCACCGATCCGCCTCTCGATGTGGAGCTTCCTCCGGCTGGCCAACTCGACCCTGCCGACCGCCCCCGCCGTCGCCGCCGCCCACGCCCGGCTCAGCGGGGCCAGCTCCATCGGCTGACCCCGGCGGCGGCTGGACAGGGCTGAGGGAGCCCGAAGGACTACTTCGGTGCCGTGGGTGTCAGCACGACGAAGGGAACCTCGCGACCGTGCTGCCGGGCCCGAAACTGGTAGTTGTCGAGCCACGTGTGCCAGACGCCAGTGTCGGCGAGCCGCTGGCGCTCCTCGTCGTCGGCGATCCGGGCCGTCATCGGGACGCGGCGGCGACTGATCCACGCCGCGCACTCGGGCAGGGCGCGGATGTTGCTCACCCATTGCGGGTCAGTCGGCGCACCGCCGAGCGTGCCGAGCACCACGTACTCGCCGTTGACGTGCCAGTACGGCAGCACCGCCCGGCGAACGTTGCCAGTGCGGCGGCCGACCGTCTCGAGCAGCAGCGGCCGCTTCGGCTTGTTGCCCGAGGACTTCATCCAGAAGAACACCATGGGCGAGAACCCGACCCATCGCACCAGGTGGTGCTCGATCGATCGCACGCGCGGCAGCTTCCTGTACCACTTGAAGAGGGTCTTGAAGATGCCCGACGCTGGGAGCGCCGGTTCGTCGCCGGGCGAGTTGGGCGTGGCCATGCGGCGACGGTATGCCTTCGGTGGTTCGCCCTGCGGGCTCAAGTGCGCAGGTACGCCCCTGACATTGGCGTCCCTGTCGCAGGGTTCGCCCTGCGGGCTCAAGGGCGCAGGTACGCGGGCCGCTACTCGGTGGCGATGGCCCGGAGCACGTCGAGCCTCGCCGCCCGGCGGGCCGGGACGGCGGCAGCCACGACGCCGACCAAGGCGGCCAGGATGCTGATGACGGCCAGCGAGACGACCGGGATGCGGAAGACGTTGAAGCCCTGGTCGGCCAAGGCGTGCACGAGCGCCCACCCGAAGAACAGGCCCACGCCGAGCCCGCCCAGGGTGCCGAACAGCGCGATGAGCACCGACTCCCAGCGGATCATCGAGCGCATCTGCCGCCGGGTCATGCCGACCGCCCGCAGCAGCCCGAGCTCCCTCGTCCGCTCCACGATCGAGAGCCCGAGGGTGTTGGCGATGCCGAGGAGGGCGATGATCACGGCGAGGAGCAGGAGCACGTAGATGAGCGCGAGCAACGGGTTGATCTGGGCGGTCTGGGCCTTCTTGTACTGCTCGCGATCCTGCACCTTGGCGTTCGGGTAGTTCGCGGTCACGGCTTCGATGGCGGCCCGGCCCTGGGTCACCGACACGCCCGGTGCCAGGGTGGCGTACACCTGGCTGTCGAAGGCGTCGGGCACGTTGCGCTCGAACACGGCGAGGCCCACGAACTCGTTGAGACCGGGCTGGCCGGCCACGCTGTGGTCGCGATAGATCGCTCGCACCGTGAGCTCCCGGGTCCCGGTCTCGGCGAAGGTGACCGGCACCTTGCTGCCGATCGTCCAGTGCTTGTCCTTGGCCTTCTTCTCTTGGACCGCGAGGCCGGTGGCATCGAGATCGGCGGCCTTGCCCTGCACGATGCCGATGTCGGCGATGCGCTCGAGGCCCACGGGGTCGAAGCCGTTGAGCTGGGTCACCGCGCCGTCGAGCTCGACCGAGGTGATGCGATGCGACGACACCGCTGCCACCTGCGGCGTGTCCCGCAGTCGAGTGGCCAGCTCCGGGCTGAGCCCGCCGAACCCGAAGGTGCCGGAGTCGACGACGAAGTCGCCGGTGAACTGGTCGTCGAACGTCTTGTTGAGCGAGGCCTTGGCCGACGAGGCGAAGATCGTGATGAACCCGACGAGCGCCACCCCGATCATGAGGGCGGAGGCGGTCGTCGAGGTCCGCCTCGGGTTGCGCATGGCGTTCTCCCGGGCCAGGTGGCCGGTCACGCCCCGCAGCCGCTCCAGCGGTGCCCCCAACAGGCGGGTCGCCGGCCGGGCGAACAGCACACCGAGGGCGGCCACACCGACCATGGTGAGCAGCGCGCCCAGGCCGACCAGCCGCAGCGGGTTGGACACGTCGCCGAACAGGCCTCCGAGCAAGGCGAGGACGCCCAACGCCGTCACCAGCCCGCCGAGGCCGATGCGAAGCCGGGACCGGTCGGCCCGCTCCACCGCCACGTCGCGCATGGCGGCGATCGGCGCGACCTTCGCGGCCCGCCGCGCCGGGAACCACGCGGCGACCAGGCTGATGACGATCCCGACGACGAGCGACACGATCACGGTGTTGCCGGTGAGCACCATGCCCGTCGCCGGGATGTCGAAGCCGATGACATCGAGGAGCGCCTTCAGGCCGGCGGCGACCCCGATGCCCGCGCCGAGGCCGAGCACGGCGGCCAGTGTGCCGACGACGAACGCCTCGAGGAGCACGGAGTTGGTGACCTGGCGGCGGCTGGCGCCGATGGCCCGGAGCAGCGCCATCTCACGAGAGCGCTGGGCCACGAGGATCGAGAAGGTGTTGTAGATGATGAACGACCCGACGAACAGGGCGATGATCGAGAAGATGTTCATGAAGGTGCCGAAGAAGCTCAGCGCCTGGGCGACGTCGTCCTGGTTCTCCTTCGTCATCCGCGCGCCGGTCACCACCTCGGTGCCGGTCGGGAGTGCTGCCCTGATCCGCTCGGCGACCGCCGACTCGGACATGCCGTGCTCGGCGACGACGCTGATGCCGTCGTACTTGCCGGGCGTTGCCAGGTAGCGCTGTGCCGCGCGGTCGGTGAAGAAGACGAACGTCGAGCCGAGGGCGCTGTCGACCTCGCCGAACTTGGCGACGCCGACGACCTGCGCCTGGATCGGCCCCGCCTTGGTGAGCACGGTTGCCGTGTCGCCGGCGGCATAGTCGCCCTTGTCGGCGCTTCCGGCGTCGATCACGATCTGGTCGTCGGCCTCCGGGGCGTGGCCGGCCACGAGGTGATAGGCGTTGAACGCCGCCACCTTCGGCCAGTTGCCACCGAAGGTGGGCGGCCCGTTGCCGGGCTTCCCCACCGCCTTGCCGTTCTTCCCGACGATCTGGGCATAGCCGGTGAGGTTGCCCTCGGCGGCCTTGACGCCCGGCACCGCGGCGACGGTCGACACCAGGCTCGCGTCCACCCGGGGCCGGGTGACGGCGCCGAAGTTGCCGGGGCCGCTGGCGTCGAATGCCTCCTGGCCCCGGACGTAGGCATCGGTGCCGGCGAAGACGTCGACGAAGAGGTTGTCGAAGGTGTGGGTGATCGTGGCCGTGAGGGTGAGGCTGCCGGACATGAACGCGACGCCGAGCAGGACGGCGATGCCGGTGGTGACGAGGCGGATCTTCCGCGCCATCAGGTTGCGGATGGTCGTTCGGAGCACCTGCTACTCCCCGAACTGCTTCATGCGGTCGAGGACCGACTCAGGGGTGGGGTCGGTCAGCTCGCTCACGACCCGCCCGTCGTTCAGGAAGATGACGCGGCTGGCGTAGGACGCCGACACCGGATCGTGGGTGACCATGACGATTGTCTGCTCCAGCTCGACGACCGCCTTCTGCATGAAGGCGAGGATCTCGGTGCCTGCACGCGAGTCGAGGTTGCCGGTGGGCTCGTCGGCGAAGACGATCTCGGGCCGGCTGGCGAGGGCTCGAGCCACCGCCACCCGTTGTTGCTGGCCACCCGACAGCTCGCTCGGTCGGTGGCGGAGGCGGTCGGCCAGGCCGACCGTGCCGACGACGGTGTCGAGCCACTGCTGGTCGGGGTCGGCACCCGCGAGCGCGAGCGGAAGGGTGATGTTCTCGAGGGCGGTGAGCGTCGGCACGAGGTTGAAGGCCTGGAAGATGAAGCCGATCTTCTCCCGCCGGATGAGCGTGAGCGCCTTGTCGTCGAGCGTGCTGAGATCGACGTCGCCGATGAACGCCCGGCCGCTGGTGAGCTCGTCGAGCCCGGCGATGCAGTGCATGAGCGTCGATTTGCCCGACCCCGACGGGCCCATGATGGCGGTGAACTGGCCGGCATCGAAGGCGATGCTGACGTCGTCGAGGGCGACGACCTCGGTGTCGCCCCGGCCGTAGACCTTGCGCGCCTTGTCGGTGTACGCGGCGGTAGATGTGCTCACAGCATGTGGCTCCTGCGTTGGCGGCGGGTCGACCCATCCTGGCGGACGGAACGCCGTTCGCCAATGAGGGATGTCCCCGAGAGGCGATCCGGGACGAACCCCCGAGCACCAGGGGTCCCGGGCCGTATCCTTTGGGCGTGGCTTGCCCCTCGTGCGCGTCCGAGGTGCCCGCCGGCGCGCGCTTCTGCCCGAGCTGCGGCCACAACCTCCTCGCCCAGTTCGACGAGCGGCGGGTGGTCACCATCGTCTTCGGCGACATCGTCGGTTTCACCGGTCTGGCCGAGTGGCGCGATCCCGAGCAGACGAAGCACCTCGTCGACCGGTGCTTCGAGCGCCTGGCCGACGACATCGTCGACTTCGGCGGCCACGTCGACAAGGTGCTGGGCGACGCCATCATCGCCTTGTTCGGGGCGCCGGTCGCCCACGAGGACGACGCCGAGCGGGCGGTGCGGGCATCGCTCCAGATGCAGCGGACGCTCCGAGAGGTGGCCGAGGAGCTCAACGCCGACGTCCGCATGCGCATCGGGGTCAACACCGGCGAGGTGCTGGTCGGGTCGCTTCGCGGCGGGGGCGGCGATTACACGGCGATGGGCGACGTGGTCAACATCGCCAGCCGGCTCCAGACCATCGCCAAGCCGGGCCAGGTCGTCGTCGGGGCCGAGACCTACCGGGCCACGTCGAGCGTCATCGGCTACGAGCCACTCGGCGAGATCGAGACCCGGGGCCGGGAGGCGTCGGTCGATGCATGGGAGGCCGTCGCTCCCATTGCCGAGCCGGGCGCCCGCGCCCGGCGGTTCGGCTACCGGCTGGTGGGCCGGGACGCCGAGCTCAACATGCTCCAGGGTGCCGTCGATGCGTCGGTCGCCCACCGCCGCCCCTACGTCGCCCTCGTGCTCGGCGAGGCCGGCGTCGGGAAGAGCCGGCTGGTCAACGAGGTGCTCCGCTACGCGCGCGATCGCTACGGCATCGCCTATGTCACCAGCCGGGCGCTGCCCTACGGGCAGAAGACGACGTGGTGGGTGTTGGCCGAGCTCATCCGCACGGCTGCCGGCGTCACCTATGAGGACGCCACCGAGACGCGGGAGAAGATGACGCAGGCGGTTGCCGCCGCCCTCGACGAGCGACCGGAGTCGGCGGAGGTCACCCGCACGGTCGAGGCCTTGCTCTACCTGCTCGGCATCGACGGCCGGCTCACCGAGGTCGACCAGACGCGCGCCCGCGACGAGGTGGCCCAGGCCATCCAGGTCTTCCTCGAGGGCATGGCCAACCACGGCCCGATGGTGGTCGCCTTCGGCGATCTCCAGTGGGCCGATCCATTGGTGCTCGAGGTGCTCGACCGCCTGCTCGAGCGGCTGCCCCGCCTGCCCATCGTGATCTTCGTCACCGCCCGCAACGAGCTGATGACGCACTGGCGCCCACCTCCCGGGGGTTACAACGAGATGGTCGTCCATCTCGACCCGCTGGGTGAGGAGGCGTCAGGTGAGCTCCTTGCCGAGTTCCTCGGCCGGGATCCCGGCGCTGCGATTCGCCACGAGCTGGTCAGCCGGGCGGGGGGCAACGCCCTCTTCCTCGAGGAGCTGGCCGCCCTGCTCAACGAGAAGGGCGATCTCACGCCGATCGCCTTCAGCACCCTTCCGGCGACGTTGCGGGGCCTGGTCGCCGCCCGGCTCGATGCCCTTCCGATGCTGGAGCGAGCGGTGCTCGACGCGCTTGCGGTGCTCGGTCGCCGGGGGTTCCTCGGAGGCATCGCCAGCCTGGTGGGGGGCAACGCCACCCAGGCCGACATCCGCGCCGCGGTCGCCAGCCTGCACGACAAGGACATGGTCGAGGTCGACGGCGACCGGGTGCAGTTCGTGTCCGACCTCGTGCGCGAGGTGGCCTACAACACGATGTCGAAGGCGGAGCGGGCGCGGCGCCATGCCCGGCTGGCCTTGTGGATCGAGGACGAGGCGGCCAAGCGCGACCGGGGCGACGAGGTGCTCGATGAGCTGGCCCACCATTGGGCCACCGCGGCCGAGCTGGTGGCCGAGCTCGGCGACGTCGACGGGGTGCCCGAGAACGTGCGGGAGATCGCCATGATCGCCCTCCAGCGAGCGGCTGAGCGGGCTGATGACCGCGAGCTGCACGCCATCTCCGGTGCTCTCTTCGGCCAGATGGTCGAGTTGCTCGGCGACGAGGCGAGCAGCGCCCGTCGCCACGCCCTCATCGGACGCGCCCGTGCTGCGACGTCGCTCCATCACAACGTGGCTGCCGCGACCGATCTCGACGCCGTCGAGGGCGAGGCCGAGGAGACCGGCGACGAGGTCGCGCTGGCGCGCGCCCTCGTGGTGCGCGGCGATCTCCTGCGCAACCTCGGCGACCTCGACCAGTCGCTGGCCGTCCTCGATCGTGCCCTCGAGCTGTGGCGCAAGATAGGCGATCGGCGGGGTGAGGCGTCGGCCTTGCGCCGCATGGGCCTCACCCACCTCTACGCCGGCCAGAGCGACAAGGCCGAGCCGTTCGTGCTCGATGCGCTCGAAGCGTTCCGCGCCATCGGTGTGCGCCGGGGCACGGCCTGGGCCCTCCAGAACCTGGCCTGGATCGCTCTCACCCGTGGCCAGTCGGGCGTGGCCGAGCAGCGGGTCCGCGACTCGATCGCCTTGTTCCAGGAGATCGGCGACTGGGCGGGCGAGAGCTGGAGCCTCGGGCTGCTCACCACGCTACTCTCGTCCCAAGGGCAGACCGCCGAGGCCGAGCAACTCGCCAAGCGACTGATCACCGAGGCGGAGGAGCACGGCGACAGCTGGCTGGCCGGGATGATGTCCCTGGTGCTCGGCGGTGTTCGCCTCGTGCAGGGACGGGTCAGTGAGGCGATCGACGAGCTCTACATCTCCGTGCGCTCCTTCACCGAGCTGCGCGACAACTTCGGGTTCGGCCGCACGGCCGTGGTGCTGTGCCACGCCCTCCGCCTGGCCGGCCGCATCGCCGAGGTCGACGGGGTGATCGAGTCGGCTGCCGGCCTGGTGACCGCCGCCGACAACGCCGGGCCGGTGCCACTGCCAACGCTGCTCACCGCCTACCACGGCGTCGAGCTGGGCCAGCCCGACGCCGCCCTCGCCGCCCTCGAGTCGTTGCCCGCGTCGGTCGAGCTCGACCGGCTCCGCGGGCAGGCCCTCGCCCAGTCGGGCTTGTTCGCCGAAGCGATCGAGCTCCTCGACCCCGTGGGCGCCGACCACCCCCCGACGATGGTGGCGACCGCCTTCGCCCTCATCGGCGCCGGCCGGACCGCCGACGCCCGGGTCACCGCCGATGTCGCCCGCGGCGGGCCGACGGTCCGCTATCTCGATCTGGCGATGGCAGCGGTGGCCGACGCCTGCGCCGCGGCCAGGGACGGCGACGCGGACGCCGTTCGCCCCGCGCTCGACGAGGCCGACCGCCACCTCGAGGGCAGCGACGACCGCCTCACCCATGCGCTGGTCTCCCTCGCCCGCGCCGTGCTGCTCGACGAGCCCGCCGCCCGCCAGTCCATCGACGACCTCGGCATCGCCGCCACCGGCTGGGAGACCTTGTTCAGCGCGTCCCGGGCCGCGGCCGCCACCGCCTGACCTCATCTTCTCGTTCTCGGTGCACCAGCGCCGGAGGACGCGGCGCTGGTGCACCGAGAACGATGCTTGGGAGCTACAGGGCAGGCAGTGACTGCTCGACGGTGAGGGTGGGCGCCCAGAGGTCGCCGAGACGGTCGATGCGGTCGAGCACGTCGCCGGTCTCGAAGGTGAGCAGCGAGCGGTCGCCGGCGTCGTGGGCGGCGGCGATCTCGTCCCAGGTCATCGGCGTCGACACGGTGGGGTGCTCGCGGGCCCGCAGCGAGTAGGCGCACACCGTCGTCTTGTGCCGGGAGTTCTGGCTCCAGTCGACCAGCACCTTGCCGACGCGGAGCTCCTTGCGTTGCACGCTCACGATCCGGTCGGGATGGGCTTGCTCGAGCAGCTGGGCGATCGTGTGGCTGAACGCCGACGCCTCGTCATGGGTGGCCGGGGTGTTCAGCGGTACGTAGACCTGGATGCCCTTGGAGCCCGACGTCTTCACGACGGAGCGCAGATCGAGGTCGTCGAAGATGTGGCGCAGCCACAGCGCGACCTCGGCACAGGTCAGCACGTCCGCCGGCTCGCCCGGATCGAGATCGAACACGACCATCGTCGGTGTATCGGGATCGTCGGACCGGGCCATCGACGTGTGCAGCTCGAGGGCCGCCAGGTTGGCGGTCCACGTCACCGCGGCCAGCGAGTCGATGCGGCAGAACCGGATCGAGCCCTCGGAGCCGGTGTAGTCGTTGGTCGACATCCAGTCGGGCTTGAACCGGGGGCAGTTCTTCTCGAAGAAGGGCTTCGAGTCGACGCCCTCGGGATAGCGCTTCAGCGTGACGAACCGATCGGCGCAGTGCCGCAGCAGCACCGGCGCGATCCGGGCGTAGTAGTCGATGACCTCGGCCTTGGTGAAGCCGGTCGCCGGATAGAGGACCTTGTCGAGGTTCGACAGCTTGAGCGGGCGCCCCTCGACCTCGACGACGGGCATCGGCGCTAGCTGGCCTTCTTCTTGGCGGCCGCCTTCTTCGCCGGCGCCTTCTTCTTGGCGGGCGCCTTGGCGGTTGCCCCTGCACCGGCAGCGTCGTCGTCGTCGGCGTCGGTCACCGCCGGGTGACGGCCACGCGACGCCCTCGCCTCGCGCACGCTGGCTTCGAGCGCGGCCATCAGGTCGACGACCTTGCCTTCCTCGCGCGGCGCCGGCGCCTCGATCACGGTCTGCTCGCCGCCGGCCTTCCGCTCGATGAGGTCGAGCACCTTCTCCCGGTACTCGTCCTTGTAGCGATCGGGCTCGAAGTCGGTCGACAGCGACTCGATCAGGTGCTTGGCCATCATCAGCTCGCGCTCGGACACCGTGCCGTTCTCGACGCCGTCGAGCTCGCCGATCTCCTCGGCCGGCACGACCTCGTCGGCGTAGACCATGGTCGACAGCAGCAACCGGCCGTCCTTCGGACGTACCGCGGCCAGGTACTGCTTGGTCCGCATCACGAACCGGGCGACGCCCACCTTGCCCTCCTCCTCCATGGCCTGGACGAGGAGGGCGTAGGGCTTCTCGGCTGCCTTCACCGGGGCCACGTAGTAGGCGCTGTCGTAGAAGATCGGGTCGATCTGGGCGAGGTCGACGAACTCCTCGATGTCGATCGTGTGGGTCGCCTCGGGATCGAGGGCGTCGAGCTCGGCCGGATCGACGAGCACGTAGCGGTCGGGCGAGAGCTCGTAGCCCTTCACGATGTCCTCGTACGCGACCTCGGTGCCGTCGCTGGCCGACACCCGCTGCATGCGGACGCGTGACCCGCTCTTGGCGTCGATCTGGTGGAAGGCGACGCTCTTGCGCGAGACCGCGCCGAACAGCTTCACCGGGATGTTGACCAGCCCGAAGCTGATCGACCCGCTCCAGATGGCTCTCGGCATGCTGCGCCCTTCCGTATGTCCTGGCTCGATGTCCTGGCTCGCCAGTGTCCCCTGGTTCTGGCTTACCCGTTGTCGCCACCAGTGTTGACGTCATCGGCCGACTTGTCGATCCGGACCCCTTTGTACGAGGGATGGCGGAGAATCCCGTCCTTGGTCCGTTCGCCGTAGGCGACCTCGACCACCAGCTCGGGCTCGACGAACACCGTGCCCTTCCGGGATGGCACGGCGCCGCTGGTGAACGGGGACGTGTCCCGCCTGATCGCACGCAGTCGTTGCTCGAGCCGGGCCAGCTCGGCGTTGGTGAAGCCGGTGCCGACGTTGCCGGCGTAGGTGAGTCCGCCGCGTTGGTCAGGCACGCCGAGCATGAGCGAGCCGATGCCGTTGGCCCGCCGGCCCTCGCCCGGCGACCAGCCACCGACCACGAACTCGTCGCTGTGCGACACCTTGATCTTGCGCCAGAGCTTCGAGCGCTGGCCGGGCACGTAGGTGCTGTCGAGCCGCTTGGCCACGACCCCTTCCATGCCGCGCTCGACGGCGGCCTGCCACAGCTCCTCGCCCCCGCCCGGGAAGGTCGGCGTGGTCGCCCACGACGGGCCGGCGATCTCGAGGGCGTCGAGGACCTCACGACGCTTGGTCCAGGGCAGCGGCATCAGGTCGTGCCCATCGAGCAGGAGCACGTCGAACACGAGGTACGACGCCGGGACGTCGCCGGCCTTGCGAGCAGCGACCGCCGGATTGGCGATGTGCATCCGCTCCTGCAGCAGCTGGAAGCTCGGCACCCCGCGATCGTCGAACGCGACGATCTCGCCATCGAGCACGATCTCGCGGTCGCCGAGGGCGGGACCCAGCGCGTGGAGCTCGGGCCACGACACCGTCACATCACGCAGGTTGCGGGTCTCGAACCGCACCGCGCTGCCGTCCCCGAAGGCGACGGCGCGGATGCCGTCCCACTTCAGCTCGTAGGTCCATGCGTCCCCATCACCGGGCAGGTCCTTGGCCAGCGTGGCCAGCATGGGTGCCAGGTGGGCGGGAAGCACGGTGCCCATCCTCTCTCGCCGCACGGCCGGCGCGGGGCGAGTCGGCGCCGACGAGATCGAGATACCGTCGTCGGCATGCCGTTGCTGCTGGGAACTGCCGTGCCGCGCGTCGAGGATGAGCGCTTCCTCACCGGGCAGGGCACCTACATCGCCAACCTCGATCTCCCTGGCGTGTTGACCGTCACCTACGTGACCTCCTCGGTGGCCCACGGGTTGATCACCGGCATCGACGTCGAGGAGGCCCGCCAGGCCCCCGGCGTGGTCGACGTCGTGACCGCCGCCGACCTCGACATCGGCCCCATCCCGCCGATGAACCCGAACTATCCGGCGTCGATGGCCCGGCCCATCCTGGCCGCCGACCGGGTGCGGTTCGTCGGCGAGGCGATCGTCGCCATCGTCAGCGAGACGGCCGCCGCCGGCGCCGACGCCGCCGAGCTGGTGGTCATCGACTACGAACCGCTGCCGGCGGTGGTCACGATCGAGGCGGCCGAGACCGACGACGTCGTCATGTTCCCCGAGGCCGGCACCAACCTGGTCCTGCGCACCGAGGGCGGCGACGCCGACCCGGAGTCGTGCGAGGTGTCGGTCTCCAGCGTGATCATCAACCAGCGGCTGGCGCCGTGCCCGCTCGAGGGCCGCGCCGGTGCATCGGTGTGGGGCGACGACGGCCGGCTCACGCATTGGTCGTCGTGCCAGGGCGCCCATCCGGTGCGCGCCGTGTTCGCCCAGACCTACGGCATGCCGGTCGACCAGATCAGGCTGATCGCGCCCGATGTCGGCGGCAGCTTCGGTTCGAAGGCCCGGCCCACCGCCGAGGAGCTGCTGCTGCCCTTCCTGGCCCGCCGGGCCGGGCGACCGGTGCGCTGGGTGCCGAGCCGCTCGACCGACATGACCGGGCTCGGGCACTCCCGCGGCCAGCGCCAGCGGTTCACCATCGGCGGTGATCGCGACGGGACGATGCGCGCCATGCGGGTGCACGTCGACGGCGACGCCGGCGCCTATCCCGCGCTCGGACCGATGCTGGCCGCCAACGCGGCGACGATGTCGGCCGGTCCCTACCGGTTCGAGTCGATGGCGTGGTCGACCGCCGCCTTCATCACCAACAGCACGCCGACCGTCGCCTACCGGGGCGCCGGCCGTCCCGAGGCTGCCGCCCTCGTCGAGCGGGCCGTCGACCTCTTTGCTGCCGCCGTCGGCCTCGACCCGGCCGAGGTGCGGCGCCGCAACCTGGTGCGACCCGACCAGTTCCCGTGGACCACCGCCACCGGCGTGGTCTACGACAGTGGCCGCTACGAGGAGGCATTGCAGCGCGCCCTCGACGAGGTCGACTACGAGGGGGTGCGCAAGGAGCAGGCCCGTCGCCGCGACAACGGCAATGGCGACGATGGCGGGCGGGCCCTCGGCATCGGTGTCACCACGTTCATCGACCGCACCGCCGGCGTGCCCGGCTCGGAGTACGGCGCGGTCGAGCTGCGGGCCGACGGGTCGGTGCTCGTTCGCACCGGGTCGAGCCCGTATGGCCAGGGCCACCACACGGCGTGGAAGATGCTCGTCGCCGACCGCACCGGGCTGCCGCTCGACCGCATCGAGGTGATCCACGGCGACACCGACCAGGTGCCGCGCGGCGGCATCACCGGCGGGTCGCGCTCGGCCCAGAAGGCGGGCTCGGCGGTGGCCGAGGCCACCGACCTCCTCGTGGTCGAGGCCAAGCGCCAGGCGGCCAACCTGCTCGAGGCGTCGCCCGACGACATCGTGCTCGACATGGCCGAAGGCCGGTTCCATGTCGCCGGCTCGCCCGGCGCTGGTGCGCCCCAGGTCACCTGGAGCGATCTCGGCGAGCGCACCGTCACCGCCGACGGGCCGGGCCTCAAGTGCGAGACCGACTTCGACGGCCTCGGCCCCACGGTCCCGTTCGGCGCCTACGTGGCGGTGGTCGAGGTCGACACCGAGACCGGCGCCGTCGAGATCACCCGCATGGTCACCGTCGACGACGCCGGCACCATCCTCAACCCGCTCCTGGCCATGGGCCAGGTCCACGGCGGGCTGGCCCAGGGCATCGGTCAGGGCCTGTTCGAGGAGTGGCGGTTCGACGACGACGGCAACCCGCTCACCGCCAACTTCTCCGACTACGCGTTCATCTCGGCCGCCGACCTGCCGTCGTTCGAGTCGTACCTGGTCGAGACGCCGTCGCCCAACAACCCCCTCGGGTTCAAGGGCATCGCCGAGTCGGGCACGATCGGTGGTCCCCCGGTGCTCCAGAGCGCGGTGCTCGACGCGTTGGCGCCGCTGGGCGTCCGCCACATCGACTTCCCGCTCACCCCCGAGCGGGTCTGGGAGGCCATCCAGGAGGCCCGTCGGTCCTGAGGGGACCGGGCCAGGGTCGGCCCTCGCGCTTGCGGGTATGGGTTGGGCCATGTCGGCCGCGTCTCCGCCCTCGTCGCGGGGGACGATCGTCGAGGGTCGCTACGAGCTGGGGCCGGTCATCGGCACCGGTGGGATGGGCGAGGTGTGCCGGGCGCGCGACCTCCGGCTCGGCCGTGAGGTGGCCGTCAAGCTGCTGCGGCGCGACCTGGCCGCCCAACCCGAGGCCCGCCGCCGGTTTGCCGAAGAGGCGATGGCGGCGGCCCGGCTGAACCATCCCAACGTGGTCGCCGTCTACGACAGCGGCGAGCACGACGGCGACCCCTACATCGTCATGGAGTGCCTGCCCGGCCGCACCTTGGCCGACGACATGGCCGGCGGGGCCATGCTCGACGTCGAGCGAGTGCGGTCGGTGGCCCTCGGCGTGCTCGGCGCGCTGGGCGCCGCCCACCAGCTCGGCATCGTCCATCGAGACGTGAAGCCGGGCAACGTGCTGCTCGCTGGTGACGGCACCCCCAAGGTCGGCGACTTCGGCATCGCCAAGACGACCGAGGGACTCGACCTCACCATCACCGGTCAGTTGGTGGGCACGCCGAGCTACATGGCACCCGAGCGCCTCGCTGGCGCACCGGCGACGCCGGCGAGTGATCTCTACGCCGTCGGCGTGCTGCTCTACGAGGCGTTGGCCGGTCGGAAGCCGTTCATCGGCGACACCCCGCTGGCCGTGGCCCACGCCATCACCGTCGGCGACCCGCCGGCCCTCAGCGAGCTGCGACCGGAGGTCGACGGCGCCTTCGCGGCTGCGGTCCACCGGGCGTTGGCCCGCCAGCCCGACGACCGGTTCGGTGCGGCCCACCAGATGGCTGCCGCCCTCGCCGCGTCGCGGCCCGACCAGACGATGGTGTTCAGCGGGCCGATCGTCGAGTCCGACCCGCCCACGCTCTCGATCCCGGTCGTGACCTCCGCCATCGGGGCGACCCGTCGCTCGGTCCGGCAGCGATGGAGCGAGTCGGCGCCCGAGTCGCGCCGGCTCGTGTCGGTGATCGGCGCCGTGGTCGCGGCAGCCGCCCTGCTGCTGGTGCTCACCGCCGGGACCGGTGGAGGCGGCACGCCGGCGCCCGCAACCACCGCACCGTCGACCACAGCCGCCCCGCCGCCGACCCAACCCGTCCCGCCGGCCCTCGACGACGCCATCAAGCACCTCGGCGTATTGGTGCGGCGATGACCTCCCGCGGTCGGTTGCTCGTCGGCGTGCTGTTGTCGCTCGCCCTTGCGGGCTGTGGCGGTGGCAGTCACGAGCTGTCGAAGGACGGATCGACGACGCTGTCGGCGACGGTGGCCGACCTGCGAGTGGCTGCCGGTGCCCGCGACGTCAACCGGGCCCGGGCCGATCTGACCGCCATCCGCACGACGGTGGCCGGGCTGCAGC
>JAEKLB010000080.1 GCA_019510095.1 Acidobacteriota bacterium
CCGATCGTCACCGCGTTGGCCGGCGTGGCCAGCGCCGTCGGCCCGAACGAGTCGGCGCTCACGCCCCGACCAGGTCGGGCCCGAGCGCGCCCACGATGTCGACGGTGGCGAACCTGCCCACCGGCAGGTCGTCGGGGATGGTCACGATGCCGTCGATCTCCGGCGCCTCGCGGTGAGTGCGACCGGTGCCGGCTGCATCGACGAGCACTTCCTGGGTCGTTCCCACCAGTGCATCGCGGCGCGACGCGGTGATGGCGTCCTGCCGCTCCCCCAGCTCGGCGAGGCGCTCGGCCACGAGCCCGGATGGCACCGGGCGATCGAGGGTGGCGGCGACCGTTCCGTCCTCCGGCGAGAACGCGAAGAAGCCGCACCAGTCGAGCTGGGCGTCGTCGACGAACGACAGGAGCGCGTCGTGATCGGCCTCGGTCTCGCCGGGATAGCCGACGATGAAGTTCGAGCGAAACGCGGCCTCGGGCTCCCGCCGCCTGATCGAGGCGATCCGGTCGAGGAACCGGGAGCCGTCGCCCCAGCGCCGCATGCGCCGCAGCAGCGGGCGCGACACGTGCTGCAAGGACAGGTCGAAGTAGGGAACGCCGGTCGCGCACATGACCTCGACCAGCGCGTCCGTCAGATCGGATGGATAGAGATACAGGAGCCGGACCCGGCGCGCCCGGTCGGCGACGGCCTGCACGAGCGGTGCGATCGACCGCTCGCCCGTACCGGCGTCGCGGCCGTACGACGCCAGATCCTGAGCAACCAGCACGATCTCGGCGACGCCGCCGGCCACCAGCACGTCGACCTCTTCGAGGACCGACGCCATCGATCGGCTGCGTTGCGGGCCACGGAAGCTGGGGATGGCGCAGAAGCCGCACGCCCGATCGCATCCCTCGGCGACCTTCACATAGGCCCAAGGCGCGTCGGTCGCCGGCCGGGGCAGGTTGAGCAGGTCGAACGAGGGCAGGGCCGGCCCTGTCCCCTTGGCCTTCGGGGACGACAGGTTCACCGGCACGCCGAACCCCGCGACCCGGTCGACCTCGGGGAGGGCAGCGGCAAGCTCGCCCGAGTAGCGCTCGGCCATGCAGCCGGTCACGACCAGCTGCGATCCGTCTCGCCGGGCACCGTCGAGCGAGAGGATCACGTCGATCGACTCCTGGCGAGCCTGTTCGACGAACGCGCAGGTGTTGACCACGACGACGTCGGCATCGCCGGGCTGGCCGACCGGCACCAGACCGTCAGCGAGCAGCGTGCCGACGAGCTTGTCGCTGTCGACCTGGTTCTTCGGGCACCCGAGCGTCTCGATGTAGAACGACCGGGGCGCCACGGCGGCTCAGGGTACCGGTCAGCCCGCGAGGGCCTTCGCTCGCGCACGGGCGTTGTCGGCGGCTGCGGTGTCCTTGAGCAGGTCGTAGACGTTGGCTGCCTTGGTCCACACGTCGTACCGCAGCTCGGTGACGGCCAAGGCCCGGGCCACGAGCGCCCGCGCCTTCGGCGGGTTGCCCGCCTGGGCCTCGAACCTCGCCGCCGCGAGCAGCGAGTCGAGCCCGAGGGGATCGTTCTCCACCGCGTGGTCGTAGAACCTCCGGGCCAGTGCCACCTGACCATTGTCGGCAGCGAGCGAGCCGGCGTAGGTCGCGTACGACGAGTCGCCCGGCTCGAGATGCACGCCCCGGCCGGCCGCGGCGACGGCCCGCTTGCCGTCCTGCAGGAGGACGTACGCGCGGCTGAGGTCGTAGGTGTACCTCGCCTCGTACGGGTTCAGCGCCAGTGCGTGCCGGATCTTCCCGGCCGCCGCCGCCGGGTCACCCCCGAGCTGCTTGACCCCGCTGGCGTAGATCAGGTCGGCGCGCATGGGCTGGAAGCCGAACCAGGCGGCGACCAACCCGATGGCCACGACCGACGCGGTGACGGCGACAGCGCCGCCGCTGACATCGCGTTGATCGATCGGTCGGCGGCCACGACCGGGCGCCGACGCGACAGCCCGGCCGATCGCACGCTCCGGCCATTCCGGCACACCGGCCAGGACGTGCACGGTCCCGGCCAGCACGAAGTGCATCACCGCAAGGGCCGGCTTGTCGATCGACACAGCCGACTCGACCTGGTAGCCGAACCACGCCGAGCCGAAGCCCAACAACAGATACCGGCGGTCACCGTCGAGTTGCCGAATGCCGACGAAGAAGCGCCAGGCGGTGTAGCCGACGAACAGGAGATAGGCAGCGAGGAGGAGGATGCCGCCGTTGGCCCACATGTCGAGCGGCACGCTGTGGGCGGCGCCGGCGTTCTCGCCGCGGTACTTGGCTTGGCCAAGCGGGCGACGACGCTCGTACTGGTTGTGGAAGGTGTCGAGCCCCGTTCCGATGATCGGATTGTCCCGCCCGGTCTCCAACGCGGCAGCCCAGAAGTAGCGACGATCGAGGAGGCCGTTGTCAATGCCTCCCCGCACCGCGGTGTTCACGCGCGGGGCGATGGCGGCACCAAGGACGACGACGACCAGCAGACCCCCGGCCAGCAGCAGCCGGGGGACGCGCGGGACCAGTGATCGAGCGCGCGGCAGCACGAGCAGGAAGAAGAAGAGACCGACGCCGGCGGCGACCGACATGGGCCCCTGGAACGAATGCGATGCGTAGGACGCGAAGGCGACCGCGACCGCGGTGACGGCGGCCAGGATCCGCCACTCGAGGTACTCGTTCTTCCACAGCGCCAGCATCACGGCGACGGGTGCGACGGCTCCGCACCAGCCGGCCAGGAAGTCGACGTTGCCCATCACCGAGAACACCTGGCCGGGCTTGTTCCAGTCGACCGGGTCGTGGCCCAGCCACTGGTAGACGGCGTAGAGGCTCACGAACGCGGCGGTGCCGACGATGACCCGGGCCAGGAGCCGGAGCTGCTCGGGCCTGAACGCGCGGAGCACGACGACGAACAGGACGAGGTACGAGCCGTACTGCAGCAGGCCGGCGTCTTGGGTGTACTGGCCGACGATCGACTGGCCGACCTGGGTCGAGAAGATCGTGCTCAGGATCATGGCGACGCCCAAGCCGGCCGCCGACCAGACGGCGATGCCGCGGGGTACGGCCACCCGTCGGGTCAGCGCCACCCGGCAGGCGCCGGCCACGATCCCGGCGATCGCGCAGAGGATCACGGCGGTGGCCTTCGGCACGCCGAAGATGTCGCCCTCGCCGAGCCGGACAGCGATCGAGCCGCCGATGACGGCGACCATGACGGCCCACCGCTGCCACCACAGCAGGCGCTCCTCGAGGTTCATCGGCAGTCCTGCGAGAGGTGGCTCAGGACGCGCCGGAACCGGCACCGAGCAGCTCGTCGAGCTCCTCGGGCGTCATGAGGACGTCGCGCGCCTTCGAGCCGGTCGAGGGGCCGACGACACCCTTCTGCTCCAAGAGGTCCATCAGTCGACCGGCCCGGGCGAAGCCCACCCGCAGCTTGCGCTGGAGCATCGACGTCGAGCCCAGCTGCGAACGCACCACCAGCTCCATCGCCTGCCACAGCAGCTCATCATCGTCGGCATCCTCACCCGATGCGCCACGGTCGGCCCCGACGAGCAGCGGGTCGTCGGCCGCCTCGGGCGGCAGGCCCTCGGCGTCGGGCTGCACGTGGTTCTGGCGCCGCCAGTGCCCCACGATCTTGCGTACCTCGTCCTCGTCGACCCAGGCGCCCTGCACCCGCCGCGGGATCGACGACGCCGGCCCCAGGATCAACATGTCGCCCCGGCCGATGAGGCGCTCGGCGCCCTGCTGGTCGAGGATCACCCGGCTGTCGGCCAGGCTGGACACCGCGAAGGCGAGGCGGGCGGGGACGTTGGCCTTGATCACGCCGGTGATGACGTTCACCGACGGCCGCTGGGTGGCGATGACCAGATGGATGCCGACAGCGCGGGCCATCTGGGCGATGCGGCAGATCGCATCCTCGACGTCGCGGGCCGCCACCATCATGAGGTCGTTGAGCTCGTCGACGACGATCACGATGAACGGCAGCCGCTTGTAGATCGGCTCGCCGGGGTCGTCGACCCCCTCGGCACGAGGCTCGGTGCGGAGCTGGCCGGCGTCGTACATCGAGTTGTAGCCGGTGATGTCGCGCACGCCGACCTCGGAGAGCAGGTCGTAGCGGCGCTCCATCTCCTTGACCGCCCATTGCAGCGCGTTGGCCGCCCGCTTCGGATTGACCACCACCGAGGTGAGCAGGTGGGGAAGGCCGTTGTACTGCCCGAGCTCGACCCGCTTGGGATCGACCAGGATGAGCCGGACCTGGTCGGGCGTCGAGCGAACGAGCAGCGACGTGATGAGGCTGTTGATGCAGCTCGACTTGCCCGCGCCGGTCGCCCCCGCGATCAGGAGGTGCGGCATCTCCGCCAGGTTGAGCATCACCGCGCGGCCGCTGATGTCGCGACCGAGCGCGACCTCACACGGATGGCTGGCCTTGCGGGCCTCCTCGCTCGTGAGGATGTCACCCAGGGCAACGAGCTGGCGGTCGTGGTTGGGGACCTCGACACCGATCGCCGAACGACCGGGGATCGGCGCCAGGATGCGCACGTCGGGCGACGCCATGGCGTAGGCGATGTCCTTCTGGAGGCTGGTCACCCGGTTCACCTTCACCCCGGGACCGAGCTCGAGCTCGAAGCGGGTGACGGTGGGCCCCACCGTGGAACCGACGAGTGTGGTCTCCACGCCGTGGGCGGCCAGTGCCATCTCCAGGGTTCGCCCCTGGGCGTCGACCGCCTTCTTGTCGACCTCGTGGCGGGCGCTGCGGGCCAGCAGCCCGACCGGTGGCAGCTTCCACGTGCCCGCCACGCCTGCCGGGCCCAGCTCGATGGCCAGCTGCTTGGGCTCGGGCTCGTTCCCGCCGGCCGGCACGCGGACCTGGGCGACGGCCGCCCGCAGATCGACCGACTCGGTGTCGTCGTCGTCGGCTTCTTCCGGCTCCTCGAGCGGGAGGCCGAGGACGGTCGCCTCAGCGGGCTCGTCGAGGTCGAGCACCTCGCCCGATCCATCGTCGTCGCGACCGCCCACGCTCTCCAGCCAGCGGAGCCCGCTCCGGAGGGAGCCGACGATCGCGAGCACGATGGCGCCCACCTGATGGGCGGCAGTCCGTGGCGACGTGCGGGTGAACAGCAGCGCGCCGGTGAGGCCCAGTGCCAACAGGATGACGGCTGCGCCCCACGTCGCCGCCAACGAGCGCAAGGGCTCGGCGACCGCCCGGCCCAGTGCGCCACCAGAACCGTCGCCTGCGAGCTGGCCGATGCCAGCGGCGCCGGTCAGGACGAGGGCGAGCGAGACGGAGATCCGGCGGCGGTCCTCGATCCGGCCCCGGAGGAGCAGGGCGCCGACCCAGGCGAGGGCGATCGGCACGGTGACCCGGAGACCGCCCAGCCCGCGGGCGCTGAGCCGCCGCGTGCCCCGGCCCACCGGGCCGGCCAGGTCGGCCCAGATGCCGAGGGCGGCCAGCACCGCCACCACGAGGAGCACCCCGCCCCAGACGTCGGCCCGCGAGAACCACGCCGGCCGCGAAGGCCGCGCCCTGGTGGGCGCCTTCTTGGGCGCCTTGCGGGCCGGCGCCCGCCGGGTGGTTGTGGCCACAGTGGCAACAACGGTAACAGCGCCCCCTTTGCCCACAGGGGACGCCCCCCGACATCCGGGTTCTGGGCAAAAACACTCGCTCAGCGAGTGAAACTGCCCAGAACTCGGGTCGTCAGGCTTCCATGACGACGGGGACGATCATGGGGCGGCGGCGGGTGCGCTGGTTCACGAAGGTGCCGAGGGCCTTGCGGGCATGACGGCGGAGGGTGTCGACCTCGGCGTCCTCTGCCTCCTTGAGGCCGACGATCACCGCCTGGCGGGCCTCCTCCAGCAGGTCCTCGGCCTCGGGCGCGTGGATCCAACCCCGGGTGATGATCTCGGGCCCGGCGATCAGCTCGCCGGTCTTGGCGTCGACGGTGATGATGACGACGACGACGCCCTCCTCGGCCAGCACCCGCCGGTCCCGCAGCACCCCGTGGCCGATGTCGCCGAGACCGGTGCCGTCGACGAACAGGTACCCGGCCGGCACCTCGCCGATCTTGCGGAGGCCGTCGTCGGTGAGCTCGAGCTGGTCGCCATCGAGGGAGATCAGCGTCTTGCCCTCCTCGACGCCCATCAGGTGGCCGAGTCGAGCGTGGTGGAAGAGGTGGCGGTACTCGCCGTGCACCGGCACGAACCACTCGGGCCGGGCCAGGGCCAGCAGCGTCTTGAGCTCCTCGCTCTTGGCGTGCCCGCTCACGTGGACGTCGGCGATGCCCGAGTGGATCACCTCGGCCCCCAACCGATGGAGGCCGTCGATCACCTTCCCCACCGACGTCTCGTTGCCGGGGATCGGGTGCGACGAGAGGATGACCGTGTCATCGGGCCCGATGCGGATCCACTTGTTGTCGTTGCCTGCCATGCGGGTCAGGGCCGACATCGGCTCGCCCTGCGACCCGGTGGAGATCACGCACACCTTCTCCGGCGCCATCTCGCCCATCTCGGCGATGTCGACGACTGAGCCGTCCGGGATGCGCAGCAGCCCCATGTCGCGCGCCAGCCGGATGTTCTTCTTCATCGACAGGCCCAGCGTGGCGATCATCCGGCCCTGCTCGATGGCGACATCGGCGATCTGCTGGACGCGGTGGATGTGGCTGGCGAAGCAGGCCACGACGATCCGGCGCTTGGCGTTGGCAGCGAAGATCGACCGCAGCGACGGCCCGATCGAGCTCTCCGATCGCGTGTAGCCGGCCTCCTCGGCGTTGGTCGAGTCGGAAAGCAGGAGGCGCACGCCACTCTCGACCTCGATGGCGCCGATGCGGCCGAGGTCGGTCTGCCGACCGTCGACCGGCGTGAGATCGAGCTTCCAGTCGCCCGAGTGCATCACCACGCCCTGCGGCGTGTGGAACGCGGTGGCGAACCCGTGAGGGACCGAGTGGGTGACCGGGATGAACTCCACGTCGAACGGGCCGATCATGCGGCGCTCGCCGTCGTGCACGGTGACGAACTCGGTGCGGTGGAGCAGGCCCGCCTCGTCGATCCGGCTCCGCGCCAGCCCGAGGGTGAGCGCCGAGCCATACAGCGGGAACGAGAGCTCGCGCAGCAGGAACGAGAGGCCGCCGGCGTGGTCCTCGTGGCCGTGGGTGAGGATGCAACCGATCACCCGATCGGCGTTCTCCCGAAGCCAGGTGAAGTCGGGGAGGATGAGGTCGACGCCGAGATGCTCCGGCTCGGGGAACATCAGCCCGCAGTCGAGGAGCAGGATCTTGCCGTCGAGCTCGAACGCGGCGCAGTTGCGGCCGATCTCGCCGAGACCGCCGAGGAAGGTGATGCGGAATGGTTCAGCCATGTAGGTGGCCGTACACCTCTCGGGCTCGGTCCTCGACACCAGCGGGCGCTGGCCCGAGCGGGAGGCGACACTCGCCGGCAGGAAGGCCCAGCGTGCGCAGCATCGCCTTCACCGACATGGAGAAGACGCTCTCGTCGGTGTTGGAGAACTCGTACGACTCGATGAGGCGGGCGTTGATCTCCCGGGCGTGGTTCACGTCGCCCTTGGTGAACGAGGCGATCATCTCCCCGAACTCGACGCCGCACCAGTGGGTGACGACACCGATGACCCCCACAGCCCCGACCGCCAGCAGTGCCAGCGTCAACGAGTCGTCGCCGCTGTACACCTCGAAGTCGTCAGGGGTGGATGCCACGACCTTGGCCGTCGCCGGCGGGTCGCCGGTGGCGTCCTTGAAGGCGACGATGTTCGCCACGTCGCGCCCGAGGCGGATGACGACATCGGTCGCGATCCGGCGGCCGGTTCGAGGCGGCACGTCGTAGACGACCACCGGCAGGGGTGTCGCTGCCGCCACCGCCCGGAAATGGGCCTCGAGACCCGACTGGGGCGGCCGGTTGTAGTACGGGCTCACGACCAGCACCGCCTCGGCACCGACCCCGGCCATCGTGCGGGTCATCTCGATGGCATGCGCGGTGTCGTTGCTGCCGGTGCCGACGATGACCGGGACGGTGACGGCCTCGCAGACGGCCTTGGCCAGGTCGAGGTGCTCGCGGTCGGAGAGCGTCGGCGCCTCGCCGGTCGTGCCGGCGACGACGAGCCCGTCACTGCCGTGATCGGCCAGGTGGCGGGCCAGCGTGACAGCACCGTCGATGTCGAGCGCGCCACTCCCGTCGAACGGCGTGGCCATCGCCGTGATCACTTCGCCGAAGCGAGCCATGCAGTCTCCGATCCTCGTGCGATGCCGAGCGTCGAGAGGAGATCCTCGTGCAGCTCGGACCAGATGGTGTGATAGCTGTCGACCAGGGGCCTCGTGAGGAAGCTGGCGTCGCCAGCCCGGATGCGGGCGAGGGCCGCCTCGAAGCGGCCGCGGTAGCCACCGAACCGGTCCAACGACGCGGTCAGGCCGGCGAGCACCGGGGCGATTGCCCCATGCAGCGACTCGACGCGGTCGGCCACGTCGGCGCCGCCGAGCTGGGCGTCGGTGCAGATGCCGAGGAACGACGGGTTGAGGGCGAGGAACGCCCGGTAGCCCTCGAGGATGGCGGTACGAGCACCGCTCTGCTCGAGCTCGGCTTCGATCATCCGATCGTGCTCGAGCAGGCCCGCCGGGGTGAGCCGCCAGCCGGAGACGAGACCGTCACGGCGCTGCACCAGTCCCTCGCCGGCCAGCGACCTGACCTGCTGCTCCATGCCCGGAGCTGCCTCGCTGAAGCCCTTCACCCGGAGCTGGTGCAGGACCAGCAGGCGGGAAGGCGACGAGGGGGGCACACGGTCAGGCTACGCGGTCGCCTCCGCCCTTCTCTGCCAGTTCGAGCATTGCGACCTCTTCCTCGGTGGCCGGCCAGTCCTCGAACTGGAGGACCCCGATCTCGGCAAAGCGGTCACGGAGCCATCCGTCTCCGGCATCGAGCAGTCCCAGCTTCTTGCAATTGGGGACGATCTTGGAGAAGAGCATCGACTGGAACGCCCGCCGCTCCCCCGACTGCTGGACCAGCGTCACCGCCTCGCGCACGTCGACGCCCAGGCGCTCCCAGACCTCCTGCTGGAGGAACCGGTCACGCATGCGCACGGCGGCCTCGAAGGCGAACTCCTGGCGATCGCGCAGCTCGGCGGCAGTGAGCTGGTGGTAGTACTCCTCGAGGGTCACGACCCCGAAGGCCACATGCCGCGCCTCGTCGCTCATCACGTAGCGGAGGAGCTGCTTGAGCAGCGGCTCGGTGGTCATCTGATGGATGAACCCAAAGGCCGCCAGGGCCAGGCCCTCGACCATGATCTGCATGCCGAGATAGGTCAGGTCCCACCGGCTGTCGGAGATGACGTCGTCGAGCAACAGCTTGAGATGGGCGTTGATCGGATAGTGGCCGGAGAGCTTGTCGAGGTACTTCGAGAAGACCTCGACGTGGCGAGCCTCGTCGAGGACCTGGGTGGCTGCGAAGTACTTGGCGTCGATCCACGGCACGTTCTCGACGATGCGAGCCGTGCACAGCAACGCGCCCTGCTCGCCATGCAGGAACTGCGAGAGGGTCCAGTTCTGGCTCTCGCAGCCGTACCGGATCCACTCCTTCTCGCCCCAGGACGCGAACGGTGTGCCAGTGAGGTCCATGCCCTCGTTGACACCGCTGGTGACGAGGTTGGCCCGATTGGCGGCGACCACCTTCTCCTGGTCGATCTCGGTGTCCCACGGGAGATCGGTCTCGCCGTTCCACTGCGCGCCTTTGGCCCGTTCGTAGAGGCGCGCCAACTTGGGCCGCGCCCCTTTGGTGTAGTCCCAGGTGAACAGGGTGTCGATCTCGCTCGGCACGTGGCTCTCGGGGCCCGTCTCCCGGTTGACGACCGCGAGGATGGCCTCGACGTCGTTCACGCCGGACCGGCCCAGGAGCTCCTGGTCGCTGCGGTAGCCGCTCACGCCCTAGATGTTCCCACCGGAGCAACCGATTCCTCCATCGCGCTCCCGGTACGCTCCGGCGATGGCGAAGGGGGAGGCCACCAGCCACCGGAAGATCCCGCTCCCCTGGCTGCTGGGACCATTCGCCGTCACGGTGATCGCGGCCTATGTCGGCGAGGCGATCGGTCCCACGCTCATCACCAGCCATCCGCTGCTGCAGATCTTCCTGAACCCCAAGAACCGCTACCTCATCCTGGCCTCGCCGCAGGTCGCGCTGGTGCCCTTCTTTGCAGTGTCCTTCGTCCGGCTCGTCCTCACCGACCCCATCGCCTACCTCCTCGGCCGCCAGTACGGCGACTCGGCGATGAGGTGGGCCGAGAAGCGGATGGGCGGCGAGGGCGAGGACAGCCTCGTCCGGCGGATGGAGTACCTGTTCGGGAAGGCCGCCCCCGCGTTCATCGTGATCGCGCCCAGCTTCATCTGGTGCCTCATGGCCGGCACCAGCCGGATGAAGGTCTGGGTCTTCGTGACCTGCAACGCGGTCGGGACGATCGGCCGGCTCATCCTGATCCGGTGGGTCGGCGACACCTTCAACACCGAGCTCGGGTCGCTGCTCGACTTCATCCGGCGCTACCAGTGGCCACTGCTGGCATTCACGATCACCACCGTGCTCGTGCAGGTGGTCAGGTCCCGCCAGCGGGGTGATCTCGAGACGCCGGCCGAGATGGAGGCGGAGATCACCGCCGAGGCTGACCCCGAGCTCTCCGACCAGGAGTGAGCGAGCGAACCATCAGAAACGCGCCAGTGGGGAACAGCGGCGCCCGAAGGGGGCTGCTGTGACTCGCTACGACGATCTCGCTGACCCGGCCGCCGGGTCGGGGGCCGAGCGGCTGCATGCCCTCTTCGAGCGCTCATGGGCCCACGCCATGGAGGAGCATCCGGAGCAGGCGACCTACGTGGGCTGGCCGGAGTTCCACGACCGGTGGACCGACCTGTCGGTCGAGGCTGTCGAGCGTCGCCGCCGAGACGCGGGCGAGGCCCTCGGTGTGCTCGCCAGCATCGACCGGGGCGGCCTCGACGAGCAGGACGCCCGCAGCCACGAGATGTTCGAGGAGGTCGAGCGGGCAGCCGCCGCGGCCGCCGCCTTCCCGGGCGACTACCTCGCTCTGAGCCAGCTCGAGGGGCCCCAGATCGACGTGGCCTTCCTGCTCTCGGTCATGCCCCGGGAGACGCCGGCGCATCACGGCGATCTCCTGAGCCGGCTCGGCGGGGTCGCCGACGTCGTCGACCAGACCATCGAGCTGCTCGAGCGGGGCGTCGCCATGGGCGTCACCCTGCCGGCCATGTGTCTGCGTGACGTGCCGGGCCAGATCGAGGCTCACCTCGTCGACGACGCCGGGGTCAACCCCGAGCTGCTGGCCCTGGCCGGTGTGCCAGCGGAGGTCCAGGCCGAGGCGGCGGCGATCGTGCGCACCTCGGCCGCTCCTGCCTTCGCCCGCCTGCTGGCGTTCGTGACCGACCGCTACCTGCCGGCTGCCCGGCACGAGGTGGCCTGGGAGGCGCTTCCCGACGGCCCCGCCTGGTACGCCGAGCGGGTCCGCCACCACACCACGACCGACCTCACGCCCCGGGAGATCCACGAGACCGGGCTGGCCGAGGTCAGACGCATCACCGAGGCGATGGACCAGGTCATGGCCGGCACCGGCTTCGCCGGCGACCGGGCGGCCTTCGCCGAGATGCTCCGCACCGATCGGCGCTTCTACTTCGAGACCGAGGACGACCTCCTCGGGTCGTACCGCGACATCGCCAAGCGCATCGACCCCCACGTGCCCCGGCTGTTCGGCCGCTTGCCGCGGCTCCCCTTCGGGATCACACCCGTGCCCGCGGACCAGGCGCCGTCACAACCAGCCGCGTACTACTTGCCCGGCTCGATCGAGCTGGGCCGGGCGGGGATGTTCTACGCCAACACCTCCGCCCTGGCCTCCCGCCCGAGCTGGAACATGGAGTCGATCTGCCTGCACGAGGCGGTGCCCGGCCACCACTTCCAGATCGCCCTGGCCCAGGAGACCGCCGGGTTGCCCGAGTTCCGGCGGCAGAGCCTGTCGTGCACCGCCTACATCGAGGGCTGGGGCCTCTACTGCGAGAGCCTCGGGCCCGAGCTGGGCATGTACACCGACCCCTACCAGCGGTTCGGCGCCCTCGACGCCGAGCTCCTCCGGGCGTGCCGGCTGGTGATCGACACCGGCGTGCACGCCATGGGGTGGACCCGCGACCAGGCCATCGAGTTCTTCACCTCGACGTCGCCGAGTCCCGAGCACGAGCTGGTGGTCGAGGTCGATCGCTACATCGTGTGGGCCGGCCAGGCCCTCGCCTACAAGGTCGGCGAGCTCCGGATCCAGGCGCTCCGCCAACGCGCGGCTCGGGCCCTCGGCGACGCCTTCGATCTCCGCGCCTTCCACGACGAGGTCCTCCGCAACGGCGCCCTCCCCCTCGCCATGCTCGACCGCGTCATCTACGACTGGCTGCTGGCGTAGCACACCGCCTGTTCTGTGTCGTCCGCACGCTCGGGCGCGTACCAGCCGGTCGAGACGCCGATGAAGATGCGGGCGTAGCGACCGGCCGCCGACGAGTAGTACCGGTGCGTGGTCGTGCACGCCTCGCTGGCGAGATAGGCCACCATCGGGGCCACCCACTCGGGCTGGGCGCGCGGCCTGGTGGCCACCGCCTCGGCCCGCTTGGCCTTGGCCTCGTCGCTGTCGTCGGTGATGTCAGGAGCACCACCCAACCGGGTCGTGGCCACCGGCATCACCGCGTTGGCGAGGATCCCGAGCTCCTCACCTTCGAGGGCGAGGACGTTGCACAGCCCGACGATGCCGGCCTTGGCCGATGCGTAGTTGGCCCCGTTGATCCGCCCGAACACGCCGGTGCTCGATGACGTGAACACCAACCGCCCGTAACCCTGCTGCACCATCGTCGGCCACACTGCCCGACTCAGGTAGATCGAGCCGAAGAGGTGGGTCTCGAGGACGGGGAAGAGCTTGTCGTCGGTCATCTCGCCGAACGACGCGTTGCGCAGGATGCCGGCGTTGTGCACCACGGCGTCGATGCGCCCGAACGCCTCGAGGGCGGTGGCGGCGATGCCACGGCAGCCCTCGTCGGTCGCAACGGAGTCGTAGTTCGGCACCGCGCTGCCGCCGGCGGAACGGATCTCGTCGACGACGAAGTCCGCGGCGCGCGACGAGCCGCCGACACCATCAGGCGAGCCGCCGAGGTCGTTCACGACGACATCGGCCCCGAGGCGGGCCAGCTCGTGGGCATGGGCCCGACCGAGACCGTTGCCGGCCCCCGTCACGATCACCGCCCGTCCCTTGAAGTCGACGGTCATGACGAGAGGTCCAGCAGGGCGTCGAGGCCGACGGTGAGGCCGGGTCGGGTCGAGACCTCCTTCACGGCCAGCACGATGCCGGGCACCATCGACGACCGGTCGAAGGCATCGTGGCGGATGGTGAGCATCTGGCCGGTGGTGCCGAACAGGGCCTCTTGATGGGCGAACAGGCCCCGCATCCGGACCGAGTGCACCGGGATCCCCGCCGGGCCCTTGGCGCCGCGCGCACCAGCGATGGTCTCGGTGGTGGTCGGGTCGGGCGACCAGTCGGACGAGGCCGCCGCAATCCGATCGAGGGTCTGCATCGCCGTACCTGACGGCGCGTCGATCTTCTGGTCGTGGTGGAGCTCGATCAGCTCGACCGTGTCGAAGAAGGGGGCGGCGATCTCGGCGAGCTTGACCATCAACACGGCCCCGATGGCGAAGTTGGGCACGATCACGCAGTTGCTCCCGGTGAAGAGGGCTCGGGCCTGCTCGACGTCGTCGGCGGTGAGGCCGGAGGTGCCGATCACCGCGTGCACCCCATTGGCGGCGCACCACTTCATGTTCTCCCGGGCCGCTTCGGCCTCGGTGAAGTCGACCATGACGTCGACCGATCCCGGCTCCACGCCGGTGGCATCGCCCGCCACCACGACACCAGCCACGTCGATGCCGGTCACCGACCGGAGGTCGAGCCCCTCGTGATGGGGATCGACCGCGGCGGCGAGCGTCATCGACGGGTCGTCGGCCACTGCCTGGCAGGCGGTGCGGCCCATCCGCCCGGCCGCCCCGAACACCCCGACCCTGATCACGCTCCCGATCTTGTCACGCCCCGGTTCTTTGGCGACTCGTGGGGCCGTGAGGCCCACGAGTCGCCGAAGAACGGATCTTGGGGCCGACGATGGCCAGGCTGCGGTCGCCGGTGAACACGCGGGAAGCGGCTCGGCGGACATCGGCGACGGTGATCGACCGGTAGCGGGCGAGGAGCTCGTCGAGGTCGATGACATGGCCGAAGTTGAGGACGGCCTTGCCGATCCGGCTCATGCAGCCGCCCGAGTCCTCCAGGCCCAGCACCGTCGAACCGGCGAGGTAGCCCTTGGCCACCCGCAGCTCCACCTCGGTCGGCCCGTCGTCGACGAAACGGGCGATCTCCTCCTCGAGCAGACCCTGGACCATGCTCAGCCGGCTGGGCGCCGTGCCCGCGTAGACGACCAGGGCGCCGCAGTCGTGATAGGCGACCGGGTAGGAGTACACGCTGTAGGCGAGTCCCCGCTCCTCCCGGATCGACTGGAAGAGCCGGCTCGACATGCCGCCGCCCAGGATCTGGTTGGCCACAGCGAGGGCGAACCGATCGTCGTCGTCGCGAGCCAGCCCTCGATAGCCGATGGCGACATGGGCCTGCTCCACCGGTCGGCGGAGGGCGACCTCGGCCACCGGTGCGCGATCGGGCCGCTCCCGCGCCGGTCGGCTGCCGCCATCGACGCCAGCGAACCGGCGACTGACCCCGTCGACCACGACGTCGTGGTCGACGGCGCCGGCGACCGCCACCACCAGGTTGGCGGGCCGGTACCAGCGGGCATGGAAGCCGGCGATGTCGTCGCGGGTCATCGCCCCGATCGACTCGCGTGAGCCCAGCACCTCGCGGCCCAAGGGGTGGTCGGGAAAGAGGGCCTCGGCCAGGAGCACGAGCACGCGGTCGTCGGGTGTGTCCTCCTCCATGGCGATCTCCTCGAGGATCACCTGGCGCTCGGCCTCGACCTCGTGCGCCCGGAAGGCAGGCGCCCAGATCACGTCGGACAGGACGTCGAGGCCGAGATCGAGCTCACCGGCCGGGAGCCGCGTGTAGTACGCGGTGTGCTCCTGGGCGGTGAACGCGTTCATCTCCCCGCCGACGGCGTCGACCGCCTCGGCGATCTGGCCCGCGGTGCGCGACTCGGTGCCCTTGAAGAGCAGGTGCTCCAGGAAATGCGAAGCGCCCGCTTCCGCGGGCGCTTCGTCTCGTGCTCCGACGCCGACCCAGAACCCGGTCGTGACCGACCGGACACCAGGCAGCGTCTCAGTGACCACCCGGAGACCGTTCTCCAGGGTGGTGAGGTTGATCGGGCTCAGCGACGACCGCCGCGGGGACGGCGGTTGCGGTCCCCGCCACGGGGGCGGTCGCCACGGTCCTCGGCCGGAGCCGCCGCGCTGGCCGGGCCGAGATCGCCGAACTCCGTACGCAGCTCGGCGTCGAAGGCGTCCTCGAACGAGGCCACCGCCACGCCGCCACCGGCAGCCGGCTCGGCGTCGCGGTCACGGTCGCCACGGGGCTCACGCTCACGCGGCTCGCGGTCACGGCGGGGCTCACGCTCACGACGGGGCGGGCGATCGTCACCGTTGTCCGAACCTTCGGCGGCCTCGAAGCCCTCGCCCACCGGGCGCAGCGACACCTTGCCCTGGGGATCGATGTCCTCCACGACGACCTCGACGGAATCGCCGAGGTTCAGCACGTCCTCGACCTTGTCGACCCGGCGACCGGCGCCGAGCTTGGAGATGTGGACGAGGCCGTCACGGCCCGGGAGGATGTTGACGAACGCACCGAACTTGGTGACGTTGACGACCTTGCCCTGGTAGGTCTTGCCGACCTCGGCAGCGGGCGGATCCATGATCAGCTCGATCCGGCGCCGGGCCTCGGCCACGGCATCGCCGTCCTTGGACCCGATGGTCACGATGCCGACCATGCCGTCGTCGTCGACGTTGATGTCGGCGCCGGTCTCCTGCTGCATGGCGTTGATGACCTTGCCCTTGGGCCCGATGACCTCGCCGATCTTGTCGATCGGGATCTCGAAGCTGATGATCTTCGGCGCCGTCTTGCCGACGTCGGCCCGGGGCTGCGCGATGGCGGCCTTCATGACCTCGAGGATCGTCAGGCGGGCCTCGCGGGCCTGGGTGAGGGCCTGGATGAGGACTTTTGTCGGCAGACCCTCGATCTTGGTGTCGAGCTGGAGGGCGGTGATGGCATCGGCGGTGCCGGCGACCTTGAAGTCCATGTCGCCGTAGGCATCTTCGGAGCCCAGGATGTCGGTGAGGGCGATGTACTTGCCCTCCTCGTAGATGAGGCCCATGGCGATGCCAGCGACGTGCTCACGGATCGGAACGCCAGCGTCCATCAGCGACAGCGAGCTGCCACACACCGAGCCCATCGACGTCGAGCCGTTCGACGACAGCACCTCGGAGACGAGGCGGAGGGCGTAGGGGAACTCGTCCTCCGGCGGGATGACGGGCAGGAGGGCCCGCTCGGCGAGGAGGCCGTGGCCCAGCTCGCGGCGCTTGGTGCCACCCATGCGCCCGGTCTCGCCGTTGGAGTAGGGCGGCATGTTGTAGTGGTGCATGTAGCGCTTGCGGTCCTCGGGCGTGAGGCTGTCGCGCAGGAGGATGTCCATGGCCATGCGGGGCATGCCCAGGGTGCAGATGTTGAGCACCTGGGTCTCGCCCCGCTGGAAGAGACCCGAGCCGTGTGCGGTCGGGAGCACCGCGACCTCGGCGCTCACCGGCCGGAGCTCGTCGACCTTGCGGCCGTCCATGCGGATGCCCTCGTCGACCACGCGCTTGCGGATGACCTTCTTGGTCAGCGACCGGATGGCGTTGGAGATCTCCTTCTCCCGCCCGGCGAAGGTGTCGCCCATGCCAGCGATGATCTGCTTCTTGGCCGCGTCGTTGGCGGCGTTCCGCTCGGTCTTGTCGGCGATGGTGTTGGCGGCGGCCACGGCCGCGGCGCCGAGCTCGGCGACCTTGGCGGCCACATCGTCGCCGTAGTCGGTGGCCGACTCGAACGGCAGCGCTTCCTTCACGCCGGCCTTGGCCACCAGCTCCAGCTGGAGCTCGATCGACTCGCGGATCCAGGTCTTGGCGGCGTCGAGGCCGCCGGCCACGACCGCTTCGGTGACCTTGGGGGCGCCGGCGTCGTAGTACTCGAACGACCGCTCGGTGCCGCCGGCCTCGACCATCATGATGGCGACGTCGTCGCCGGCCAGCCGGCCGGCCACCACGATCTCGAAGGTGCCGTCGTCGCGCTCGTCGAAGGTCGGGTACGGGATCCAGGTCCCGTCCTGCGAATAGGTCAGGCGCACGGCGCCGATGGGCCCCTCGAACGGGATGCCCGAGATCATCAGTGATGCCGAGGCGCCGTTCATGGCCACGACGTCATGCGGGTTCTTCATGTCGACACCGATGACGGTGCCCACGACCTGCGTCTCGTTGCGGTACCCCTCGGCGAACGACGGGCGCAGCGGCCGGTCGATCAGCCGACAGGTGAGGACCGCCTCGTCGGACGGGCGACCCTCGCGACGGAACACCGAGCCGGGGATGATGCCGGCGGCGTAGCGACGCTCTTCGATGTCGACGGTGAGGGGGAAGAAGTCGATGCCATCACGGGTGGACTTCTCGGCGTTGGCCGTGACCAACACCCTCGTCTCGCCGAGACCGGCGACGACGGCGCCCTGCGACTGCGGGGCCAGCTTGCCTGTCTCGAACGACAGGACTTTGTCAGTGGTGCCCGAGACCGGGCGGGAAACGGAGATGGCGTCAGCCATGCTCACTCGCTTTCTCTACGAGCGGCGCCGGCGGCCAGTTCCCAGTCGTCCGTCACCCGACAACACAGGTGTCCTGCCGGGGGGCGGGCGACTGGCAGCTGACCGAGCCGCGCCGCGGATTGGGGAATGCGCCTAGCGGCGCAGGCCGAGCTTGGCGTTGATGCTGCGGAGACGCTCGACGTCGTTGTTGCGCAGGTAGTTCTGCAGGCGACGGCGACGACCCACCAGCTTCAGCAGGCCACGCCGGCTGTGGTGATCTTTGACGTGGAGCTTCAGATGCTCGTTGAGCTCGTTGATGCGATCGGTGAGCAGCGCGATCTGGACCTCGGGCGAGCCGGTGTCCGACTCGTGGGTGCGGTGCGCGCCGATGGTTGCTGCTTTGTCTGACAAGGGTGTGGGACCTTCCCAAGGGGGATTGCTGTTCTTTTGGTCCTGCCCAGGGTAGCGGACATGGCTCAGTCGGCCCTCCTCACCCCTTCCGGGGCGGGTCCCTAGCTGAGGTGGAGGGCCTTGGCCACGGCTTCCTGGCCGTGGAGCCAGGCGTCGAGATCGCCCTTGACCGCGGCGATGAGGAGGGATTGGACGCCGGCCTCGGCGAGGGCGTCGACCTTCTTCGCCAACTCGGCCTCCTCGCCCTTGGTGAAGTCCCAGGTCATGCGCATCGCCATGGTCCAGTTGGGGTCGGGATTCTGGTCCCGCAGGCGCTTGACCAGCTCTCGCACCTCCTCTGGCGACTTGTCCATGGCGTGGTAGCCGTCACCCTTGGTGATCGCCCGGTGCAGGGCGGCGTCGCTGCCACCGCCGACCCAGATCGGGATGGGATGCGCCGGCTTGGGCAGGATGCGGATGTCGGTGAAGCCGTAGTACTTCCCGGTGTGGGTGGCCGGGTCGTCGGTCCACGCCGTGTGGAAGAGGTCGATGATCTCGTCCAGGCGGGCGCCGCGATCGGCAAAGGGGGCGTGGAGGGCTTCGTATTCCTTCTCGGACCAGCCGATGCCGATGCCGACGGTGAGGCGGCCGCCGCTGAGGAAGTCGAGGGTGGCCAGCGTGTTGGCCAGCGCCAGCGGGCTGGTGTACTGCGGTCCGACCAGGACGCTCGTGCCGAGGCCGATCCGCTCGGTCGCGGCTGCCGCGAAGGCGAGCGTCTGCAGCGGGTCGCACAGGAAGGCGGCCGGATAGGCCTGGTCCTTGGGGATGACCAGGTGGTCACTGACCCAGACGCCGTCGAAACCGAGGTCTTCGGCTTGCTTGGCGACTCGCTGGACGGCACCGGCCACCGCGGCCCGACCGAACTGGGGCAGGTGGGTACCGATCTTGATCGTCACGGAGTCGACAGTACGTCCCGCGTCTCCTCGACGTCCCGGGCGATCTGGGCGACGAGGTCGTCGACGGAGTCGAACTTGGCCTCGCCCCGCAGCCGCTTCACGAACTGCACGACGCCGGTCTCGCCGTAGAGGTCGACCTCGGCGTCGATCAGGTGGGCCTCGAGCAGCGAGGTCGGGGCGTTCTCGTAGAACTGGGGGCGGCGGCCGAGCGAGATGGCGGCTGGGAGGCGAGTGCCGTCCTCGCGGCGGTACCACGCCGCGTAGATGCCGTCGGCGGGCAGGCAGCGCTCCCGCGGTATCGCCAGGTTGGCCGTCGGGAAGCCGAGCTCGCGGCCGCGATGGTCGCCGTGCTCGACCACACCCCGCACCTCGTAGCGCCGGCCCAGCATTCGGGCTGCCGCCTCGACGTCGCCCGCGGCGAGAGCAGCGCGTATCGACGTCGACGACACGGCCTTGGCGCCCGACGCCGCCGAGGCCAGCAAGTCGATCCCATCCACCTCGAAGCCGTGGACCGCACCGATCTCCCGCAAGAGGGCCACGTTCCCACGGCGCTCGTGGCCGAAGTGGAAGTCGGCCCCGACGACCACGGCCTTGGCCGCAAGGCAGTCGACGAGGACCTCGCGAGCGAAGTCCTCGGGCGACTCCTTCGAGCGCTCCTCGTCGAAGTGGACGAGGAGCGTGTAGTCGATCCCGGTCGCCGCCAGCAGGTCGAGGCGCTGGTCGAGATCGGTCAGCAGGGCGGGCGCCGATTCGGGCCTGACGACGCTCGCCGGGTGCGAGTCGAAGGTGACGACCGCGCTCTTGGATCCGAGCTCGGCGGCCAGCCGGCGGACCTCGCCGATCACGATCTGGTGGCCGAGGTGCACGCCGTCGAAGAAACCGATGGTGACGGCGCTGCCCTCAGGCGGGCGCGGGCAGCTGCCGGTCGTGCGGATGACCTCCACGCGGGACGAACCTAACGGGCGACCAGGACAACGGCGGGCTTGACGCGGTCGCCGTCGCGCTCGGCCACCGCGAGCAGCTCGCCGCCGGGGTCGAGCACCGCCCATGGCCCACCGCCCTCGAACTCGAGCGAGGGCAGGCGTCCGGTGGCGATCAGGTCGACCTCGTCGGTCGTCACCACTGCCAGATGGGCCACGGCGGCCGAGGGCGCCAACAGCTCGATCGACTCGAGCGGGTGGGCCTGGGCCACGCCGTAGGGCCCGATCGCCGTTCGGCGTAGGGCCCGGAGGTGGGCGCCACCACCCAGCGCCTGTCCCAGGTCAGCAGCCAGCACCCGCACGTAGGTGCCCGACGAGCACGTCACCTCGATGCGGAACACGAGCGGATCGTCCGTGGGCCCGACGTCGAACCGGTGCACGGTGACGGGGCGGGCCGCCCGGTCGACCTCGATCCCCTTGCGGGCCAGGTCATGGAGTCGCTGGCCGCCGATCTTCACCGCCGAGACCATCGGCGGCACCTGCAGGATGTCACCGACGAATGCCGTTGCCGCCGCCCTCACCTCGTCCGCGCTCACGGCCATCTCATGGGTGGCGGTCACGTCGCCGCTGGCATCGAGCGTGTTGGTCTCGGTGCCGAGCACGACCTCGGCGACATAGGTCTTCGGGAGCACGTCGAGGAAGCGCAGCAAGCGGGTGACCTTGCCCACCCCGAGGAGGAGGACGCCGGTGGCGTCGGGGTCGAGCGTGCCCGAGTGGCCCACCCGCTTGGTGCCGAGGATCCCCCGGCTCTTGGCCACCACGTCATGCGAGGTCCACCCGGCCGGCTTGTCGACGACTGCGAACCCGTCAGTCGTCATCGACCGGGCGCTCGCGCAGCAGCTCCTCGATGCGGGCGCCGTACTCGATGACGGTGTCGACCTCGAAGCGGAGCTCGGGCGTGCGCTTCAACCGTGCCTGCCGGCCGATGGCGCCCTGGAGGCGGACACGGTGTTCGGCGAGGGCCTCGGCCGCCTCGTCCTCGCCCTGTCCGAGCGAGGAGAACTCGACCACGGCCCGGCGCAGATCGGGATCGACGTGCACGTGGGTGATCGTGACCATCACGAGGCGCTCGTCGTCGATGCGCTCGAGCTCCTCGGCGAGGATCTCGCGCACCAGCTCGCTGACCCGCGCCGTGCGCGGGAAGCGACTGGGGTCCTGACGGGGCGGTCGACGCGGTGCCATGGCTGTAGGTGTGTCGTTCTTTGGCGACTTGCCCACACAGTGTGGGGGCAAGTCGCCAAAGAACGGATCAGGTACGGGGGATTTCGCGGTCTTCGTAGGTCTCGATCACGTCGCCGGGCTTGAGGTCCTGGAAGTCGGTGAGGCCGATGCCGCACTCGAAGCCCTCCCGCACCTCACGGGCGTCGTCCTTGAACCGCTTGAGCGACGCGATGGCGCCCTTCCAGATGACCGTGCCCTCGCGCAGGAAGCGGACCTTGGAGCCGCGGGTGATGACGCCGTTGGTGACCATGCACCCGGCGATCCGGCCGATGCGGGGCACGCTGAAGATCTCGCGCACCTCGGCATCGCCCGTGACGACCTCTTCGTACTCGGGCGCCAGCAGGCCGACCATGGCGTTCCCGATGTCCTCGAGGACCTGGTAGATGATCTCGTAGGTACGGATCTCGACGTGCTCGGTCTCGGCCAGCTCGCGCGACTTGCGGTCGGGCCTGACGTTGAAGCCGATGATCGTGGCGCCCGTGGTGCCCGCCAGCTGGACGTCGTTCTCGGTGATGCCGCCGACCGCCCGGTGCACGAACGCGATCTTGACCTCGTCACGTTCGAGCTTGCGGAGCGACTCGGTGAGCGCTTCGAGCGAGCCGGTGACGTCGGCCTTGAGCACCACGTTGAGCGTGGCGGCCTCGCCCTTCTGGATCTGCTCGAAGATGTCCTCGAGGCGGACGCCGGCCTTGATCGGCGAGGCGTCGGCGGCCCGGTCGCGGATGGCGGCGTACTGACCGCGCCGCTCGCCGACCTTGCGGGCCGTCTTGTCGTCGGGGGCGACCACGAAGTCGTCGCCGGCGGTGGCCACCTCGGACAGGCCGAGAACCTGCACCGGTGACGACGGGCCGGCTTCCTTGATCTGGTCGCCCTTGTCGTCGATGAGGGCCCGGATGCGGCCCCACGCCGGGCCGGCCACCATCGGGTCGCCGACCTTCAGGTTTCCCCGCTGCACCAGCACGGTGGCCACTGGGCCCCGGCCGACATCGAGGTTCGACTCGAGCACGACGCCATAGGCACGGCCGTCGGGGTTGGCCTTCAGCTCCTCGATCTCGGCCACGACGACGAGCTGCTCGAGCAGGTCGTCGATGCCGAGGTTCTGGAGCGCCGAGATCTCGACCATGATCGTGTCGCCGCCCCACTCCTCGGGCGTGAGCCCCTGCTCGGAGAGTTGCTGGCGGACCCGGTTGGGGTCGGCGTTCTCACGGTCGATCTTGTTGATCGCCACGATGATCGGCACCTCGGCGGCCCGGGCGTGGGCGAGGGCCTCGAGGGTGGTGGGCATGACGCCGTCGTCGGCGGCCACCACCAGGATGACGATGTCGGTGGCCTCGGCACCGCGGGACCGCATGGCGGTGAACGCCTCGTGGCCGGGGGTGTCGATGAAGGTCAGGACGTGCCCGTCCTTCTCGACCTGGTAGGCGCCGATGTGCTGGGTGATGCCGCCGGCCTCGCCGGCGACCACGTTGGCCTCGCGGATCTTGTCGAGCAGCAGCGTCTTGCCGTGGTCGACGTGGCCCATGACGGTGATCACCGGCGGGCGGGTGCGAAGCCGCGACTCGTCCTCGTCCTCGGCGTCGAGGATGTCGAGCAGCTCGAGCAGCCCGACCTCCTGCTCCTCGCCCGGGTCGACCAGCCGGATCTCGGCGCCGATCTCGGCGGCGAACAGCTCGATCATGTCGTCGGAGAGCGTCTGGGTGGCCGTGACCATCTCGCCCTGCTGGAGCAGGAAGCGCACGACGTCTGCCGTCGATCGGTTCAGCTTGGGACCGACGTCCTTGGCGGTGGAGCCGCGCTCGATGACGACGGTGCCCTCGGGCACCGGCGCGTTGCCCGCCGTGAAGCTGGCGAACATGTCCTGCGGCATGAGCTCGTCGCGGTTGCGCCGGCGCCGACCGCCACCGCGGCGGCGTTGGGGGCGACCGGGACCACCGGGACGACCACCAGGTCCGCCGGGACGACCGCCGGCACCCGGCACCTGACCGGGACGGAGCGGGGGCGGTCCACCGGGCCGACCGCCACCGGCGTTGAAGCCGCCGCCGGGACGGCCACCGCCGCCACCACCGGGACGACCGGCAGCTGGGGGGCTGGTGCGGAGGCCGCCACCCGGCACGCGCTGGCCGGGCGGGGGCGGGATGGCCTTGCCGGTCTGCGACCGGGGCGGGCCTCCAGGAGGCGGCGGGATCGGCTTGCCCGTGTGCGAGCGGGGCGGGCCACCGGGAGGCGGCGCGACCGGCGGGCCGCCCGGGCCACGCATGGCGGGGGGCGCCGGCGGAGCGGGCGGGCGGGCGGGCGACGGCGCGGCCGCAGGCGCGTCGGCGCGCGCGGCCGGGGCCTGGGGCGGCATGCCTGCGGGCCGGGCCGGCGGCATGCCTTCGGGGCGGGGCAGGGTGGGACGAGCAGCCGGGGTGGGCGGCAGGGCGCGAGCCGCGGGCCGCTCGATGCGGGGACCGTCGAGGTCGGGCTGCTCACTGGCCTTGTCGCTGGTGATGATGCGATGGGGCGCGGGGGCCGGGGGCGCCGGCGGGGCCGCGGGGGCGGGCGCCTCGCTGCGCACTGGCGCCGGTGCCGGGGCGTCGGCGGGTGCCGGCTCGGGGGCTGGGCTCGGCGAGGGCTCAGGGGCAGGCGCCGGCTCGACCGCCGCCGGTGCGTGCTCCTCGGTCTTGGCAGCCTTGTCAGCCTTGGCGGCCGGCTTCTTGGCCGGCGGCTCCTCTTCCTCGGGCTGGACGTCGCGACGGAGCCCTTCGCGGTCGGCCTTGCGGCGAACGCGATCGGCCTGGGCATCCTCGATGCTCGACGAGTGGCTCTTCGCCCCAATGCCGAGCCCGATGCACAGGTCGAGCGTCTCTTTGTTGGTGAGGCCAAGCTCACGAGCAAGCTCGTAAACCCGGATCTTTGCTGCCAAGGTTCTGTACTACGCCCTTCTGTTCGTTTCCACCATCCTCGCACGGACGGCTGCCACTGACCCATCCGAGAGGTCGCCCCGCAGCGCCCGCTCCAACGCACGTCGCCGGAGAGCGAGGCCGAGGCACGCCTCGTCCGGGCACAACCACGCTCCCCGTCCGGGCAGCGTGCGACCGACCTCCAGTGTGCCGTCGGATCGTCGAATCACACGCAGGAGCTCGTCCTGCGGGCGTTTGACCCGGCAGCCCACGCAGGTGCGGACCGGCCCTATGAACCGGCTCCTTCACCGGTGGACTCGCCCGCCGGGTCGGTGGCGGCGGCCTCAGCGGCCTCCGTCCCGACCGCCGTGGGGGGTGCGGGAACGCCCGCTGCCGGGCCTCCCTCACCCTCCGCCTCGTCGCCGCCGCCGTGCGACCACTCCTCCACGGTGACCGCCGGACCACCTTCGGCCGGCTGCCACACCATCTCCCCGGACGCCGGGTCCTGCACCCACTCGCCCTCGGCCCACTCCTCGCCGCCGTAGCCGGCCTCTTCCTCGGCGAGCTGGGTCTCGCTCTTGATGTCGATGCGCCAGCCGGTGAGGCGGGCGGCGAGGCGGGCGTTCTGGCCTTCCTTGCCGATCGACAGCGACAGCTGGTAGTCGGGGACGATCACCTCGGCGGTGCCGGTCTCGGCGTCGAGGCGGACCTCCTTCACCTTGGCCGGCGACAGGGCCTTCATGATGAAGTCCTGGGTGTCCTCGGTGAACGGCACGATGTCGATCTTCTCGCCACGGAGCTCGTTGACGACCATGCGCACGCGGGCACCACGGGCGCCGACGCAGGCACCGACCGGGTCGACGTTGGAGTCGTTCGACCAGACCGCGATCTTGGTGCGGTGCCCGGGCTCGCGGGCGACCGCCTTGAGCTCGACGATGCCGTCGGCGATCTCGGGGACCTCGAGCTCGAACAGGCGCTTGATGAGCCCGGGATGGGTGCGGCTGACGACGATCTGGGGCCCGCGAGGGTTCTTGCGGACCTCGACGATGTACGCCTTGAGCCTGGTGCCAGGCTCGGGCCGCTCGTACGGCACCTGCTCGGCCTGGGGCAGCAGCGCCTCGACCTTGCCCAGGTCGAGCAGGGTGAAGCGGCTGTCGGTCTGCTGGATGATGCCGGTGACGATGTCGCCCTCGCGGCCGGCGTACTCCTCGTACTTGAGCTCGCGCTCGGCCTCCCGCACCCGCTGGGTGAGCACCTGCTTGGCGGTCTGGGCGGCGATCCGGCCGAAGTCCTTCGGGGTGTCGTCCCACTCCCGCGAGACGTTGCCGTCCTCGTCGAGCTCCTGGCCGTAGACGCGGATCTCGAAGGACTCGGCGTCGATGGTGACGTAGGCCTCCTCGGCCGCGCCGGGCATCCGCTTGTAGGCCGACACCAACGCGTTGGCCAAGGCCTCGAGGAGGGTGTCGACCGAGATGCCCTTGTCGGCCGCCAGCATCTGCAAGGCGTCGAAGATCTCGGGGTTGCTCATGAGGCTCTCCTGGTACGGGCGCCGGCCGGCCGGGGCTTGGCCGGACGGGCGGGCTTCTGCGATGCCCCCCACTCGAAGACGGTGCGAGCGCGCTCGATCTCGCCATAGGCAAGCGTGCGCCCCGCCACCGTCACCCCCTGCTCGTCGGCCGACTCGAGGACGCCGTCGACGCGGCGCTCCCCCTCGGTGGTGGCCGTCGTCTTGATCTTGACCTGGCTGCCGATGGCGGCGGTGAAGTGCTCGGGCCGCCGGAGCGTGCGCTCCAGGCCGGGGCTCGAGACCTCGAGGTACCACCGGGCGGGCATCAGGTCGTCGTCGTCGAGCGCCTCGGAGATGAGCGGGCTCAGCCGCTGGAGGTCCTCGAGGCTGGCCCCGTCGATCAGCACCCTGACCGTGGCGCCCGCCAGCTCGATGTCGTAGAGGGAGTGCTCGGTGTCGGCCAGGACGGGTGCCACCAGCTCAGCGATGTGCTCGGTGGTCGTCACCGTCCTGCCTCCTTCCCTCTCAAGGTTCCGACGAAAAGAAAGCGTGGGCCCGAGCCCACGCCTTGCCGCCGAAGCAGCCCGATGAGCATACAGGAAGGGCATCCGTTGAGGATCGGTGTGAAGCAAGACACACTGGATGGGTGGTCGTGCGGGTTACCCGCCATTGGCATGTGACTGAGCGTTATGGCCGCTCCCGCTTGCTCGCGCCAAAGATGCAGGTCGTGATGTTCCTGGGAGCGGACACGAAGGAGGCCGCCTACACGGCCTTCAGCCGCCGGGCCAACGTCCTCATGCTCGAGGGCTGGGAGCTCGACCCCTACGGGTCGAGCGACACGACCTTCGCCGTGCGCCGTGACCGGGAGAGCCGGGTCCTCGACGTCACCGAGTGCTGGGACGAGGCCTGCATCGCCGCCCGGCCGCCGTCCGGCCTGCCCGAGGCCGACCCCACGCGCCCCGTCTCCCTCGAACGCCTCCCCGACGGCCAGCAGCCCAACGCCACGCCCCCCGTCACGCCCCCGCCGGCCAGTCAGCCACCGACGAACGGCCACGTGCCGACCGACGGCCACGCACCCGCCAACCCCCAACCCACGCCGAGTTCTGGGCAGTAACGATCGCTCAGCGATCGAAAGTGCCCAGAACTCAAGCGGATCTGGCGGACAGACCGGTTCGAAGCCAACGCTCGAGGGTGGCGGGCGGGGTCTCCGAGGTGACGTGGAGCATGAGCCAGCCGAGGAGTTGGAGCTCCGAATCGCGGATCCGGTCGTCGTCGAACACATCGCGCATCAGGCCGTGGGTCTCGAAGCCGTCCCATTCGATGCCGATCCTGGCCTCGGGATACGCGAAGTCGAGGAACCGATCACGCCCGCCGATCACCACGTGGAACTGCTGCATCGGAGCAGGCAAGCCAGCGGCTTCGACAACGGCAAGCACGTCGAGCTCGCGGGTGCTGCCGCCCGCGAGCTGGCCCGCCACTCGCTTGGCCAACGGCCGACGACCGGGAACCACCTTGTGGCGACCGGTCCGTCGGCCCCGATCGAGCCAGCGATGCGCATCGTCGGCCTCTTCGGCGGTGATGAGCCTCCGCCGTCGCGCATCGTCGAGAGCTCGACCAAACCGCCGTTCCCCGAGCCACGGCAAGCAGTCGGAAAGCGTCCGACCGACCGAGGTCGCGGGGACACCCCGCACGCGGGTGAGGTCGGGCAGTCGGATCTCGGCGCTCCGGTGGTGCGAGACACCCGCAAGCCGGGCCCGGTGTCGGGGCAACGTGAGGACATCGATTTCGTCCGGCGCGGGCACCTCCAGGCCATGCAACCGAGCAGCCGTTCGGTGCGACGCCCATGCGTCGGGGCCGGCGGCCAACACCGCAGCGAGCACGGTCTGCTCGTACGACGGCGGCACAGCGGCGCCGGCGTACACCCCCGGCTGCATGCGAACCCAGCGTCCGGACTGAAGCCGGCGACCGATCGCTGGCTCGGACAAGCCCGAGGCCAAGGCCTGCGCGCGAGTGAACAGTCCATGCTGGCGCCGGGCCATGAGGTCGA
>JAEKLB010000016.1 GCA_019510095.1 Acidobacteriota bacterium
TAGCCCAGCGGGTACTGTGCCGCCCGTCACGGAAGGGGGCACGTCGGTGCGCAAGATCGCTGGAATCGGACTGGTCGGGGTGCTCCTCCTCTCTGGCTGTGTCAACCATGAGCTGAACGCCAAGAGGTTCTGCCGGACGATCGACGATCGGTTGACCACCCCGATCAACGATCAGGGCGTCCCGGTCACCTTGCCGCCCCGGGACTGGAGCAGCGACCAGCGCAAGCCCCTTCGTGACGAGGTCGAGCACCTGGAGTCGTCGTTCAACAAGGCGATGAAGTTCTCCGAGGACGGCACCAAGGAGATCAGGAAGTCGGCTCGGCACGCCGACAAGTCGTACCTCGACATCTTCATCATCATCCGGGACAAGAAGAGCAAGCTCAGCCAGCTGAAGACACGGCGGGCGGAGCTGAAGCAGCATCTGGCCGAGCTCAAGGATGTCTGCAGTCCGTACCTCTGACCTGGGGTGACCCACCGCCGGTTCGCGTGACCTGGTGCGCGCGGGGTTCGGTGGGGTAGGCAGTACGGCCGTGGGCCCCGACACGGCGCGGTACTGCGACGTCCGCACCGCCACCGAGACGCTGGCTGCGCCGCTCTCGGCTGAGGACCAGACCGTCCAGTCGATGCCCGACGTGAGCCCGGCGAAGTGGCACCGGGCCCATGTGACCTGGTTCTTCGAGACCTTCATCCTTGGTCCCAGCGGACGCGACCCGTACCGAGCGGAGTTCGCTTATCTCTTCAACTCCTACTACGAGGCGGTCGGCCCCCGTCATCCGAGGCCGCAGCGCGGGCTCCTGACCCGACCGAGCGCCGCCGAGGTCGGCGAGTACCGACAGGCGGTCGACCGCTCGATGCTCGAGCTGCTTGCCGCCGGTGTCGACGACGAGGTCGGTGCGCTCGTGGAGCTCGGGCTCAACCACGAGCAGCAGCACCAGGAGCTGTTGCTCATGGACATCAAGCACGTGCTGTCGTGCAACCCGATGCGACCCGCCTACACCGAGGCCGGGCCTCACCCGACAGCCTCGGCACTCCCCGGGGGACTGGTCAGCCACGGCGGCGGCGAGGTCGAGATCGGCCACGACGGCGCCGGCTTCGCGTTCGACAACGAGTCGCCTCGGCATCGGGTGCTCCTGGCACCGTTCGCGGTGTCGAGCACGCTCGTCACCAACGCCGAGTGGTTGGCCTTCATCGACGACGGTGGCTATCGGCGGCCGGAGCTGTGGCTCTCGGACGGCTGGGCAACGGTGTGCGGCGAGCGTTGGGAGGCACCGCTGTACTGGGAGCACGACGGTGACGGCGGTGACTGGGCGCAGTTCACGCTGTCGGGCATGCGTCCGGTGCAGCCCGGCGAGCCGGTGTGCCACGTCAGCTACTACGAGGCCGACGCCTATGCCCGCTGGGCGGGAGGCCGACTGCCACTCGAGGCCGAGTGGGAGGTGCTGGCATCGCAGGGCGCGCTGGCCGACGCCTACGACCAGGTGTGGCAGTGGACGGCGAGCGCCTACTTGCCATATCCGGGCTTCCGGACCGCCGCTGGCGCGGTCGGCGAGTACAACGGCAAGTTCATGGTCAACCAGCATGTGTTGCGCGGGAGCTGCTGCCTCACTCCGGCCGGCCACACCCGACCGACCTACCGCAACTTCTTCCCCCCGTCGGCGAGGTGGGCATGCAGCGGCGTCCGCCTCGCGGTCGACGCCGGATAGCCCGTGGCCGACGTACAGGTCGAGGTCCATCTCGAGGAGGCTGACGCTCGCCGGGCGCTGGCTGAGCAGACCCGCGCCGGCCTGACCGCCGAGCAGAAGTCGTTGCCGCCCGTGTGGTTCTACGACGAGCGTGGCAGCCAGCTGTTCGACGACATCACCCGGCTGCCCGACTACTACCCGACCCGGACCGAGCGCCAGATCCTCGAGGACCACGCGCCTGCCGTCGTCTGGCACGCCGGCACCGACACCCTCGTCGAGCTCGGCTCCGGCACCTCGACCAAGACCCGCCTGCTGCTCGACGCCATGCGCGATGCCGAGTGCCTCGACAGGTTCGTGCCGTTCGACGTCAGCATCGAAGTCCTCACCGCCGCCGCCGACGACATCGCCGCGGCCTATGCCATCGCCGTGCGGGCGGTGGTCGGCGACTTCAACCGCCACCTCGATCGCATACCCCGACGAGGTCGGCGCCTGATCGCCTTCCTCGGCGGCACCATCGGCAACCTCGATCCGGGTGAGCGCTCGTCCTTCCTCGCCGACCTCGCGGCCACCCTCGGGCCGATCGACCGGTTCCTGCTCGGCTGCGACCTGGTCAAGGACCCAGCCCGCCTGGTGGCCGCCTACGACGATGCCGGCGGCGTGACCGCCGCCTTCAACCGCAACGCCCTCGACCACGTCAACCGCGTGCTCGGTGCCGACTTCGACGCCGCCGCCTTCGAGCATGTGGCGCTCTGGAACGAGGAGGAGCGCTGGATCGAGATGCGGCTGCGGGCGGCGCGGGCCCAGACGGTCCGGGTCCAGGCCCTCGACCTGGAGCTGCGGTTCGAGGAGGGGGAGGACCTGCTCACCGAGATCAGCGCCAAGTTCACCCCCGACCAGATCGAGGAGGAGCTGGCCGCCGCCGGCCTCGAGGTCCACAAGCAGTGGACCGATGCCGACGGCGACTTCATGCTCACCTTGGCCCGCCCCGCCCGCTGACGGCCCCCCTGCGAGGCCCCGCTACGCTGTTCCGACCACCGATCGGGGGTGGTGTAATCGGCAACACAACTGGTTCTGGACCAGTTATTCGGGGTTCGAGTCCCTGCCCCCGAGCCAGCGCAGGAGAATGGCCCCCGTAGCCCGGGGGCATTCTCGTCTTCGGGACCAGGTCCTTCGCCAGCTACGATGTCTCGCCCGGCCGACCCGCCGGGTGCAGCTCGGCCCCATCGTCTAGTGGCCTAGGACACCACCCTCTCAAGGTGGAGACACGGGTTCGAATCCCGTTGGGGCTGCCACACATTTTCGCTGCCCAGAGCAGATTCTGTGTCCGGGCCCCCCGTACAAGGCACCCGCGACGAAGGCCGCAGTCGGCTCGCCCGCCACGTCTTCGACTGCCAGCGTCTCGAGGCGCGTCGTGTCTCCTGTCCCCAGCCATTCGGTGGGACCCGCGGCGACAGCGGACGCTGGTTCAGGGGCCAGGCGTGCTGCCTAGGGTGTGTCGTCCGTCGCCACCGGGAGCCAATGGTCGCCATGCAGGTCTCGTTCGACAACCGCGTCACACGCCTGCTGGGGGTTGACACACCGATCCTGAACGCGCCGATGGGTGGCGTCGTGACGGCGCCGTTCGTGGCGGCGATGGCCGAAGCGGGAGCCATGGGCATGATCCCGGCTTCGATGGTGCGCGATCGCGACCAGGTTCGCGCCGTGCGGCAACTGACGCAGCGACCAATCGGCGCCAACATCCATGCTCGGATCGCCGACAAGGTCGAGGTCGACGATCTTGTCGAGGACGGCGTGCGCTTCGTCACCACGTCCCTCGGACCCGTCCCGAACGCCGTGGCTCGCATGCAGCAGGCTGGTATCAGGGTGTTCCATGTGGTCACGTCGTTGGACTCAGCACGGCGAGCGTTCGAAGCAGGCGTGGACGGTCTGGTGGTCGAGGGTGCCGAGGGCGCGGCGTTGCGAGGAGTGGAGGAGATCCCCCTGATGGTGCTCCTGCCGCTCGTCGCGAGCCGCATCGATCTGCCGGTGATCGCCGCCGGTGGCATCGCCGACGGTGCGGGCATGGCCGCCGCGTTCGCGCTGGGCGCGGAAGGCGTCTTGATGGGCACTCGGATGCTCGCAAGTGCCGAGGCCGCGATCCACGACAACTACAAACGGGCCGTGGTCTCAGCGGCTGCGACCGACACCGTCGTGATCGACCGCCACCACAAGGCGCCGGTCCGAGTCCTGCATACCGAGACGACCGCCCGGTACCTCGAGCCCACTGCAGGAAGCGCCTTCAAGGAGCTCGTCCCTTCCATGCGCCGCCTCTACGAGAACGGCGACATGGAGGCGAGCTTCGCCTCCATGGGGATGGTCGCCGGCCACATCGACGAGGTGCTCCCAGTCGAGGAGATCCTTCGTCGCACCGTCACCGAGTTCGCCGAGGTCATCGCACGGCTCGCCGCCGAGCACCGTGTGACGCGCCTGCGCGCCTCGGTGCGACGGTTAGAGCAGGGCGTCGAGTGCGGCGACGATGTCGGCGACCTCAGTTCGGGCGGTGTAGTCGGGTTGGACATCGACGAAGCGCACGACCCGGTCGTGGTCGACGACGAGGACGCTGGGTCGGGG
>JAEKLB010000198.1 GCA_019510095.1 Acidobacteriota bacterium
AAAGCGCCGGCCACATGGGGCGCGGCCATCGAGGTGCCGCCCCAGGTCTGGAAGCCACCGCCCGGCACCGACGACGTCACGGACACGCCCGGGGCGGCGAGGGACGTGAGGGCGTTGCGGTTGGAGAACGAGGCGAACGCGTCGCCGTCGGTCGTGGCCGCCACGCTAATGGCATTCGCCACGCACGCCGGCGACGTCATGCCCGTCGTGCTCCCGCTGTTGCCGGCCGCCACCACCGGCGCCACACCGGCCGCCGCCAGGTTGCCGAAGATGGTCGAGTACGCCGAGTTCGGGCACACGCCGCTCGACAGCGCCGAGCCGCCGAGGCTGAGGTTCACCGCGGCGAGGTGATAGGTGGCGCGGTTCGTGTAGGCCCAGTCGAGCGCGGCGAGGATGTCGCTGTCGTAGGCGAACGCGCCCGTCGAATCCCCGGTGAAGACCCGGAGGGAGACGATGCCCGCGCCCGGCGCCACGCCGCGAGCCGGTCCGGCCGATCCCGAGACGCGCAGCCCGGCGGCGATGCCCGCCACGTGGGTGCCGTGCTCGCACTCGACGTAGGCGCACGGCGCGCCCGAGCCGCTGGCTATCGACGTGCCCAGGCCGCCCGGGCAGTCATGGGCGATGTTCGAGAAGCATCCTTCCGCCACGACCTTGTTGGTCAGGAAGGGATGGGTCTTGTCGACGCCGGTGTCGATGACGGCCACGTTGTAACCGGTGCCGTCGTAACCGGCGGCGCTCATCTGGTCGGCCTTGACGATCGGCACCGTCGAGTCGAGCGAGGGCCGGGACTTCCCGTCGAGCACCACCGAATCGGTGCCGCCGGAGGCCTCGATCACGTTGGCCTTCGACGTCGGCACCTCGATGGCTGCCCACGGGATCGACTGGTAGGCCCGCATCGAGGTCGGCGCCGAGTGGGCGTCGGCCAGGTCGTCGAGGATCTTGTCGACCGCGATCGAGGGCGATCCGTCCAGCTTGACGATGAGCCTGGTCGTACCCGACTCGGCCGCGGCGGGGCGCGCCAGCCCCAGCAACGCGAGGACAACAGCTGCGATCAGGACGCGGCGCACCGGGTGATCATCGGCGGGCCACCTGTGGAACTGTCGTCAGTCGCTCAAAATGCCTAAAACGGACTAGTCCGGAAGCGCCCGTGACTAGTGACTAGAGCGTCTCGCCCCCGAACGCGAGGTTGCGCATCGTCCCCTTGGCGTCGAAGACCAGCGGCGCCGCCCGGGCGATCACCTCGGGATCGAACTCGGGGTGGTCGACCAGCAGCACGACCAGCTCACTGCCGGCCAGCTCGGCCTCGGTGAAGGGAACGAGCGGCATGTCGAGCCGGGCGCAGGTCGGCACCGAGGCTGGCCAGCCGCTCGGCGATCGCCAACGACGGCGACTCCCGGAAGTCCGACGTGCCCGCCTTGTAGGCCAAGCCGAGCAGCAGCACCCGGGTGCCCTTCATGGCCCGGCCCTGGTCGTTGAGCATGGCGATCAGCCGGCTGACCACGTAGTCGGGCATGTGCTCGTTGACGTCGTTGGCCAGCTCGACGAAGCGGAAGGCCTGGCCCAGCTGCCGCTTGACCTGCCAGGAGAGATACGACGGGTCGATGGGGAGGCAGTGGCCGCCCACGCCCGGCCCCGGGGTGAACCGCATGTAGCCGTAGGGCTTGGTGGAGGCGGCGTCGATGGCGTTCCACACGTCGACGCCCAGCTCCCGGGCGAACATGGCGAGCTCGTTGACGAGGGCGATGTTGACGTGGCGGAAGGTGTTCTCCAGCAGCTTGACCAGCTCGGCCTCGGCGGGGGAGCCGACCGGCACCACCTTCTCGACCAGCCGCCCGTAGAACGCCTCGACGAGGGCGAGCGAGGCGGCGTCGATGCCGGAGACCACCTTGGGGGTGTTGATGAAGGTCCAGGTCTGGTTGCCCGGGTCGATGCGCTCGGGGGAGTAGCCGAGGTGGAAGTCGGTGCCCGCCTTCAGCCCCGACTCCTCGAGGATCGGCCCGACCAGCTCGGTGGTGGTGCCCGGGTAGGTGGTCGACTCCAGCACCACGAGGACGCCCGGCCGCATGGCGGCGACCAGCGAGCGGGTGGCGGCCTCCACGTAGGTGAGGTCGGGCGCACCCTCGGCCAGGGGCGTCGGCACGCTGATCACCGCGATGTCGAAGCCAGCGAGGTCGGCGTCGTCGGTGGTGGGCAGGTAGCCGGCGCCGAGGGCGGCGGCCACGTCGGCATCGGGCACGTCCTCGACATAGGAATGGCCGCCCTTGAGCGCCTCGATCCGGGCCTGCGCCGGGTCGTAACCGAC
>JAEKLB010000081.1 GCA_019510095.1 Acidobacteriota bacterium
CCGGACCACCGAGGCGGATGGTCCGCTCGACAGTTCGATCGACGAACGTGCGGTCGTGGGAGACCACCACCAGCGCGCCCGGCCAGTCCTCGAGGAAGTCCTCGAGGGCGCGCAGGGTGTCGAGGTCGAGGTCGTTGGTCGGCTCGTCGAGGAGCAGCACGTTGGGCTTCGCCGCCAACACCAGCACCAGCTGGAGGCGGCGGCGCTCGCCGCCCGACAACGTCCCGATCGGCGCGAACTGAGCATCGCGATCGAACCAGAACCGCTCGAGCAAGGCGGCGTGCTCGGGCCCGGGCGGCTGGCCGCCGGCAGCCGCGTCCCGCACCCGCTGCTGCGGGTCGAGATCGGCGCCGTGCTGGTCGTAGATCCCCAGCCGCACGGTGGTGCCGTGCCGGACGGTGCCCGTGGTCGGTGCCAGGCGGGCGGCCAGCACCTCGAGCATGGTGGTCTTGCCGGAACCGTTCGGACCCAGGATCCCCAGCCGCTCCCGCGGATCGAGCAACAGGTCGAGGCCGGTGAACAGCGGCGCGTGGCCCGGCCACGCGAACGAGACGCCGTGGGCCTCGATGACGACGTCGCCGAGCCGGCTGGCCCCGAACGACGACAGGTCGAGCTCGCCGGCGCGGGCAGGCGCCTCCGCCCGACCTTCGACCAGGGCAGTCGCCGAGGCGATGCGGGCCTTGGGCTTCGACGTCCGCGCCGGCGCGCCCCTGCGCAGCCAGGCCAACTCACGACGGGCGAGGTTGCGGCGAGTGGACTCGGTCGCGGCAGCCCGCTCCTCGCGCTCGACCCGGGCCTCCAGCCATGACGCGTAGCCACCGTCGTGCACGTACGAGCGGCCGCGGTCGATCTCGATCATTCGAGTCGTGACCCGGTCGAGCACATGCCGATCGTGGGTCACCATCACCAGGCCACCGCGGTGGGACGCCAGGTGCTCCTCCAGCCACCCGATGGCATCCACATCGAGGTGGTTGGTCGGCTCGTCGAGCACCAGCAGATCAGTGGGGGCGACGAGAAGCCGGGCCAGGGCCACCCGCTTGGCTTCGCCACCCGAGAGCGAGGAGACATCGGCGTCGAGCTTGCCGCCCATGCCCAGCCGGTCGAGGGCCGCCTCGCCTTGCCACGCACCACCGACCGCCGAGCGCGCGGTGCCCGGCGGCAGGTGGGGCTCCTGCTCGAGGAAGCCGACCCGCACGTCACGACCGCGTCGAGCGGCGCCCGACTCCGGCTCGGCCACGCCGCTGATGATCCGCAACAGGGTCGACTTGCCACAGCCGTTGAGCCCGACCACACCGATGCGGTCACCGGACGCCACCGTGAGCGACAGGTCGGCGAAGAGCGGCCGCATCGGCCGGCTGGCGGCCACCCGTTCGAGGTCGACCAGGATCACCGCTCCACCCTTCCGGCGCAGCGGCTCGCCAAGGGCGTGTTGCTCATCGTTCGCCCGCTGCGCTCGCCCACCGGCCCACCGTACGAGCGCAGCAGGCGCCGCCGGTCATGACCCCGCCAGCTCGACGAAGCGGCGAGCGGCCGGTGACAGCACGCCGGGCCGGTGCACGAGCATCACGACCCGGCGCAGCCGGGGCCGCAGCGCCCGCACGACCGCTCCCTGGGCGGCGGCGTTGGCTGCCAAGGTGGCGGGCACGACGGCGGTTCCGGCGCCGGCCAGCACCAGGGGGATCACCGCGTCGCGCTGGGCGGTCTCAACCGCGAGTGATGCGGACACCCCGGCCTCGGCGAACGCCGCCTCGACCAGGGCGCGCACCGACGAGCCCGGCTCGGTGAGCACCAGCGGGCACGACGCGAGGGACTTCACCGTGAGCGTCATCCCGCGCACGGCCGTGCCCGGCGGTGAGATCGCCACCAGCTCCTGGCTGCCGATCCGGTGCGCATCGAGCCCGCCGACGGCGCTGGCATCGGTGAGCCCGACCTCGGCCGCGCCACTGTGCACGGCGTCGAAGAGGGCCACCGGGTCGGCGGGGGCAGCCAGGCGCACCACGACTGCGGGATGGGCGCTGCGGAACCGGCCGACCATGGCGGCAACCGGGTCGGCGGCCAGCGTGGGGAGCGCAGCGACGTCGAGCCTCCCGGCCAACAGGCCGGTCACCTCGGCGACGGCCGCGGCAGCGTTCTCGACGTCGCGGGCCGCCTGGCGGGCCGGGCCGACGAGCGCCTCGCCCGCCGGCGTGAGCACGGCACCCCGCCGCGAGCGCACGAACAGGGCGGCGCCGAGCTCCCGCTCGAGCTCATGGACGGCCAACGAGATCGCCGGCTGGGCGACGTAGGTGGCCTTCGCCGCCGCCGTGAAGCCGCCATGGTCGACGACCGCCAGGAACAGGCCCAACCGGCGGAGATCCATCTTGTAATCCTATGGATATGACTAGAACCATGTCTTAGACTTCTGATCGGCGAGGGTGTCCGATGATGTGGTGAACAACGCCGCCGTCGTCGTCGCCGGGCTCGGGATCGGCGTCGTGTTCGGGCTCTTCGGCGCGGGCGGATCGGCCTTTGCGACACCGGTGCTGGCCTTGCTGGGCCTGCCGCCGGTGGCTGCCGTTGCCACCCCCCTGCCGGCGATGCTGCCGGCATCGCTTGCCGGCGCTCGCCGCTACCTCCGCGACGGATCCCTCGACCGACGGCTGGTGGGCCAGGTCGTCGCTGGTGGCGTCCCTGGCGCGGTCATCGGCGGACTGGCGTCGTCGCTGGTCGACGGCAACCTGCTGCTCCAGCTGTCGGCGGCGCTGTTGCTCGTGATCGGCGCCCGACTGCTGCTGCCCGACGGTGAGGGTCGAGCCGAGCGGTGTGCGGCCCGCCGGGCGAGCCCCGAGCTGGTGGTGGGAGCATCGGCCGCCGTGGGCGTGGTCAGCGGCCTGCTCGCCAACGGCGGCGGCTTCCTGCTGGTGCCGCTGTTCGTCCTCTTCCTCGGGCTCAGCGCTCGTGAGGCCACGGCGACGAGCACCGCCGCCGTGGGCGCCCTGACGATCCACGCCCTGGCCACCCATTGGGGCCTCGGACACATCGACTGGCCGGTTGCCGCCGTCTTCACTGTCGGCGTGATGCCGGGCTCCCTGCTCGGCGCGCTCGCCGCCAAGCGCGTGCACGGAGCCAGCATCCGGCGCGCGTTCGCGGTCATCCTGGTGGGGTTCGCGCTGTGGTTCTTCGCGCGGCAGGCCTGAGGAGACCCATGATCTTCCGTCAGTACCGACTCGGCTGCCTGTCGCTGCACAGCTACCTGATCGGCGACGAGACGACGGGGCGGACCGTCGTCGTCGACCCGCAGCGCGACATCGACGAGTATCTGGCCGACGCCGTCATCGATGGCCTGCGCATCGGGCGGGTGATCGAGACCCACTTCCACGCCGACTTCGTCTCCGGCCAGCTCGAGCTCGATCCCCGCACGCCGACCATCGTCTACTGCGCTGGGGGCTATCGGTCGTCCATTGCCGCGTCACTCGTGCGCTCCCACGGCTTCAGCGTGGTCGCCGACGTCCTCGGCGGCTATGGCGCGTGGGCCACCCTCCCGGCGTGCACCCCTGAGCTGAGCTGACCCCACGGTTCTTTGGCGACTCGTGGGCCTCTGGGGCCCACGAGTCGCCAAAGAACGGAACCGTCAGTGACCGTGATCGACGCGGGGGCGGACGTCGGGTTGTTCGTCCCAGGTGCCGGCGCGCATCTGGCGGCGCATCTCGGCCCACCGGTTCAAGGGCCACGGCTCCTGGTCCTCGCCCCAGGCCTCGACGCCGTTGATCGTCCAGCGGACGAGGGACGTCCAGACCACGGCGTGCACGCCGGGGATCGGCATCGCCATCCGGCTGGTCGGTTCGCCGATCGCCTCCAGCTGGCGACCGGTGTCGTCCGTGCCCTCGACCACCAGCTTGGTGAGGTAGCCGTCGCGCTTGTCGCGCTCGACTGTCCGGGTCGACACCAGGTTGCGCCCGACGCCGCCCTCGAAGAAGTAGCGGCCGTGGAGGAACGCTATGTCGGCGGTGGCACCGTTGGTGTAGCCGTACCCGCCGCCGTCCTTCCACCGCTCCTGCCGAGGCGCCCAGGTGCGGTCACGGATCGCCAGGCAGTCGATCGGGATCACCTCGCCGTGCAGGGTCACGTTGCCGACGACCCGACCGACGTGATCGAGGTGCCGGACGCGGGGCGGCTCCCCTTCGGTCGCAACCCACGGCTCGTAGACACCGGTCCAGTCGAGGTCGACATCGATCCAGTCGCGATCGCGATGGGTGAGGTGGTAGCGGTGCAGGGGCTCCAGGACCTCGATTGCCGTGCCACTGGCAAAGGTCACCGAGTCATCGGTGACCTGGGGTAGGGGCTGGGCGGAGTAGCTGACGTAGTACGGCACCTCCATGTGGTTCCAGGTGCTGCCGTCCCACACGAAGCAGCCACCGCCCGAGAGCGGGATGTTGGGCCGGATGTAGTTGTAGAGCCAGCCGCCGAAGTTGCGCTCGGCGTTGAAGAACCAGAACCACCACGTCTCGTGCCAGAACCGGTGGTCGGAACCGATGGGGTGGGGGAAGTCATCAGCTGCGGTGAGCAGCGACGCCTGGCTGGTGGTCGCGTCCATCGACCCATTCCTATCGCTCAGAGACGCAGCTCTGCCCGGCGAACGGCGTCGACGGCCTCGCCGGGACCGCGCAGCTCGACCTGCGCCACCGCGATGCGACCGGTCACGAACAGCAGCACCTCGCCGGGATCACCGACGACCTCGACCACCTGCGCGCCGCGCTTGACCGTGAGGCGGCGACCGTCGGTGGCGACCGCGTCGAGTCCGACGTCGTCGAGTCGGAGGCCGGCAACCTTCCCGGCAGCACCCACCCCCCGCCACAGCACGTCGTCGAGCGACGGCGACGACGGCCGCGGGTCCTGCCCGTTCGCCCGGCGAACGTCTTCGTGGTGGATCCAGTCCTCCACGGTGTTGAGCCGGACGGCGAGCGGCGTCGACCGGAAGAGCCAGGGCGGCCCGCCCTTCAGCCGGCGAACCACCTTCTCGAACCCGGCGGCCCGTTCGTTGGCCGTCATTCGCTGGATGATCCCGTTGAGCCGGCCGCAGATGATCACCGGGGCGGTCCACGGGTCGCGCTCGCGCACCACCATGTGCGAGGCGAGATCGATGGCCCGCCACCCCTCGCACATCGTCGGGGCGTCGCCGCCGACTGCCTCGAGCGTGTCGCACAGCGCCGCCCGACCCTGACGCTGCAACACTCGCTCGTCGCTCTTGCCCGCCGGGAAGCCTCCGTTCACGACGGTCACGCTACGGCCTGGGGATCAGGGGACCGGTCGGCTTGCCGGCGAGCCCCAGGCGGTCCCACGGCGCAGTCCGGTGCGAGAACGAGCCGTCTCTGCAGAAGCCGCCCCGGACGGTACGACACCGACCGCAGTAGGTTCCGGCGATGGCTGACATCGAAGCATTTGCGACCGGGCTCGACCTCAAGGACGAGGGCGACGGCCGGTACCTCCGCCCCGCCGGGGCCGAGGGCAGCGGCTTCGTCTTCGCCGGCATGTTGACGTCGCTCCTGATCACCGGGGCCAGCCGGGCGGTACCGGACAAGGAGCTGCGCTCGATCGACGCCCTGTTCCTGCGGGCCCTGCGGGCCGACGACGAGGCCGAGATCGTGGTCTCCCCGCTCCACCTCGGCGGGCAGCTCTCGGCCGTCGCGGTGGCGATCAGCCAGGGTGGGCGGACCTGTGCGCATGCCCAAGTCGTGCTCGGCGCCCGGGCCGACGACCTCGTCGCGCACGGCGCCCCGATGCCGGCGGTGGCCGGGCCCGACCAGGGCACGCCCGCCAACGCCAACCATCCCGGCGAGTCGAAGGTGGTCGACGGCATCGAGCTCAGCCCCACCGACCAGGTGCTGCCGCCCATCATCTCAGTGTGGCGACGGGTTCCGGGGCTCGCGGCCGCGGGAGTGACACCCGAGGCGCTCCTCGCCTTCGACGCCAGCGCCTATCTCACCGGTGCTGCCCTGCTCCCTCATGAGGGCTTCGGGCTCTCGCTCGCCCACAAGTCGATCACGGCCGCCATCACCGCGTCGCACATGGTCTTCCACCGACCGGTCGACCTCGATGACTGGGTGCTCGTGCACAACGAGAGCACGTTCGCCGGCCAGGGTTGGGCCCACGGCCGCGGCGCGGTCTACGACCGGGCCGGCACCCTGCTCGTCAGCTTCGCCTTGGAGGGCATGGTCCGGGCCATGCCCACCGACCGCGCGGTGAAGCTGTAGGTCAGACGGCTTCGCCCATGAATCGCAAGGCGTTGTCGCGCATGACCGCGCGCCTGTCCTCCGCGGACAGGGTGGCGAGCTGGTCGGCGAAGGAGCTCGGAACCGCGAGCCCTTCGGGATGGGGAAAGTCGGAGCCGAAGAGGACGCGCTCGACACCGATCAGCTCGCCCAAGGCAACCGCGTCCTCTTCGTGGTACGGCGAGATGTACACGTGCTCCTTGAAGATCTCGCTGGGACGACCTTTCACGTAGCCACCAGGCCATGGCCCATTGCGGCCCATGCCCTTGTTCTTGTCGAGCGCCTTCAGCAGATACGGCACCCACAGCGACCCGTTCTCCACTGATGCAACCCGCAGGCCGGGGAACCGCCCGAACAGGTTGTGGAGGATCAGGATGGCCAAGGTGTCGCTGATCACCCGGTCGCCGTAGAAGCACGTCCACTGGAACGCCGACATCGTCTTCGACGTGGGGTTGGGGTCCTCGCCCCACTGCACCGACATCATCTCGTTGTAACCCGACTCGGAGATGTGGAAGGCAACGCCGACGTCGGCTTCCTCGACCCGCGCCCAGAACGGGTCGAACACTGGATCAGCCGGCGAGCGACCGCCGGCCGGGCCCGGTCGCAGGTGGACCAGCCGGGCCCCCTGAGCCAGCACTCGCTCGAGCTCGGCAACGGCCAGATCGACGTCGAGCAGCGAGAGCAGCGGCGACGCGTAGATCCGGTCCTTGTACGCGAAGCCCCAGTCGTCCTGCAGCCAGTCGTTGAAGGCCCGGATGTTGGCGTAGGTGGCCGGTATGTCGTCCTTCATGAAGTGCTCGACGCACACGCCGAGCGACGGGAACAGCCACGCCTTCTCGACACCCTGCTCGTCCATCACCGCCAGGCGGGCCTCGCGGTCGACGTACTCGCGTTGGATCGGCTGCGTGTGATCGACATCGCCGGTGTTGCCACGGATCATCTCCCGCAGCGAGCCGGGCCGGTTGATCCGCTCGACCTCGGCGGGGAACCCGTTGGCCATGAACGTGAACGGGCGGTCGCCGACGACGACCTTGGTGCCGGCGCCAGCGGCGGCGGGCCGCACAGCGAGGCCGCGATGCTTGGGGTCGATGTGACGAGTGAAGGCGTCGGCCGGCTCGTAGTAGTGGTTGTCGGCATCGACGAGCCAGTAGTCGGCAGCGCTCATGATTGACCCCCTCAGACCACGACGTCGCCGGCCATGCCACTGATGACGACGCTGCGGCTGGCACCCGAGCGCGTGCGGTCGTAGCCGTTGGCGCCATGCCCGTTGTGCAGGAACGAGAACGACAGACCAACCTCCGGATCGCACCACGAGTGCGAGCTGGGGGCGCCGTTGTGGCCGAAGGTCGCCTTCGACGCCGATGCCGGGCCTTCGACCATCACGAAGTAGCCGGTGCGACCGGCGTGCACCCCGCTGGTGCCGAAGTTGCCGCTGATGTCCATCTCGACCTGCAACCGCGTCGCTTCGGCGACGACCGCCGGGTCCCAACGACCGGAGTGGAAGAACGCCTGGAAGAGGCGGGCCATGTCGGACGCGGTGGCGACGACGGTGTGGCTCGGGTTGCCGGCGGCGACGACCTCGGGATCTCGCATCAACCACGGGCTGTAGGGCGAGTCGTCGATCTCGCCGGCCAGATCGCGCTTGGGCAGCATCGGCGCGACGGTGTCGGCTTGCCGGTCGACGGGAACGCCGAGCTCGATGCTGAGGCCGAGCGGCTCCGAGATCTCGGTGCGGATGTACTCGGCGATGGGGAGGCCGGTTCGCCGCTCGATGATCTCGGCCAGGACCCACGCCGCCGATGTGAGATGGAACTCGAACTGGGTGCCGGGCTCGTACGTGAGACGCCACTTGGCGAACGTCGCAAGGCGGAGGTCGCGGTCGGTGCTGGCCTCGGGTCGCATGGGCGCCAGTGGGAACCCTGCGGTCTGGGTCAGGACCTGGAAGACGGTGACGCCCTCCTTCCCGTTGGCGGCGAACTCGGGGATGATGTCGGCGATCCGCTCGTCGACGGCGAGCTGGCCTCGGCTGAGCAGCAGCCACACCGCGGCAGCGACGACCGGTCGGCTGCCCGAGTGCAGGATGTAGCGAGTGTCGGGCCGGGCATCGCCGTAGGTCTCGAAGGCCACCAGGTGGCCGTCCTTGGCCACCGCCACCTGGGCCGACGGCAGGGGGCCGTCTTCGACATCGGACCGCACGCGGTCGAGCAGCAGCCGGAGCCGCGCCGGGTTGACCCCGACCGACTCTGGCGCCACGAGCGCGCCGCCTCCCCCGTCGGACGAGCTCCCCCCGGATGCCATGGTCGCGACGCTACGCAGCGGCGGCCGTCCGTGCCGGGCGGAGTTACTTGTTCTTGCCCTTGCCCTCGGGCGGGCCGGCGCTCTTCTTCTCGGCGCCGTTCCCGTTGCCATTCCCGTTCCCGTTCCCGTTCCCGTTGCCGTTGCCGTTCCCGTTGCCGTTGCCGTTGCCGTTGCCGTTGCCGTTGCCGTTGGCGACAGCGGCGTCACCGGTGCTCGTGCTCGGGTCGGACCCGGACACGGTGACGCTCTGGGTCACGTTCCTGGTCTCGACGACGGCCTGGCCGGGCGCCACCTTCGGGCTGTCGTCGGCCTTGCCGTTGGCCTTCGGCGTGTCGTCACCGGACTTGCCATTGCCCTTGGAGGTGTCGTCGCCCGGGCTGTTCCCGTTGGGGATGCCATCGTCCTTGGCGTTCGGCTTCTGAGCATCGCTGCTCTTTCCGTTGGTGGCCTGCGTGTCGTCGGCCTTCGCAGCGGCCTTCGGCGGGTCGACGGCGGCCTTCCCGTTGGCCTTCGGCGCGTCGCCCGCGGCCTTCCCGTTGGCCTTTGGCGTGTCGCCCGCGGCCTTGCCGTTGGCCTTCGGCGTGTCGCTGGTCTTGCCGGTCGCCTTGGGCGCGTCTGCCTCCTTGGCGCTCGCTGGCGAGGACGACGACTTGGCCGAGCCGGAGGAGGTGGGGGCGGGAGCCGGGACCGACGTGGTCGTCCCGGCGGGCGGGGCCGTCGCCGGCTCGCTGGATCGGGCGGGCGGGCTTGCTGCCGGCGCACCCGACAGGGTCGCGGTCGCGCTCGAGGCAGGATCGCTCGCCGACGACGGGGTGGACCCTTCGGGCCCAGCGAGCGCCTCATCGGGGGCGACCGATGCGATGCCGACCGCGCCACCGGCATCGGGAGCCAAAGCCGGCGCCAAGACCCTCGGGGGAGCCATTCGAGCCGCATGGCGCACGACCGCCGAGGGCCGATGGGCTGTTGAGACGACCGCGACCGCCGGTGCCGGGGCCGGTAGTGCGGGCGGCGGGGCCTTGGGGGCAGGTGCACTCACGGCCGCGGCCACGACGACAGCGGTGGCGGCGGCGCCGGCGGTCGTGCCCAGCTGACCGGCCGTCTCGGTGGCGAACCGGATACCGGCCTGGCGGGCGAGCCCGATCCGGCGGTTGACCCAATGCAGCACGCCGATGGCGAACACCAGGAGGCCGGTGACTGCTTGGCTGAGCTGCAAGAACTCCCGGCGCAGCGACTGGCGAGCCCGCCAGATCAGCGACTTCACCGCGTTGAGGTCGAGGTTCTCGTGGTCGGCGATCACCTCGTAGCTCAGGCCGGTGAACTCCCGCATGACCAGGATCTCGCGGTGCCGGTCGGTGAGCCGGCCCATCGCCTCGGAGACCAGGGCGGCGTCCAGCCGGCTCACCAGCTCCTGCTCGGCGTTGCCGTCGGCCGCGACCGGCGCCACCGAATCGAGCTCGTCGACGACGACCGTCCGTCCCCGCCGGCGGATGACATCGGTGCAGACGTTGCTGGCGATGGTCTTCAGCCAGCCATAGAAGGGGCAGTCACCGCTGAACGAACCGATGCCCCGCCAGGCCCGGAGGAAGGCCTCCTGGGCGGCGTCGTCAGCGTCATCCTTGCTGGTCAGGCGGCTGCGGCAGTAGCGCTGGAGCTGGACCTGGTGGCGGTCGTACAGCGTCGCGAACGCCGTCGCGTTGCCCCCTCTGGCCTGGGCGACCAAGGCGGTCTCCGACGCGCTCGCGATGCCCGCATCCGGGGCGCGAGCGACCAGGACGTCGTCGTAAGCGAGATCGTCGATGACGGCCAGGGCCAGCACCCCCTTTCGGGTGAAGCGCGCGGAGTACTAATCGCGTTGTACACGTCACGCAGCGTGGTTGTCGAGGAAATCTTGTGGGTACAGGATTTCTTTTGGGGTGACCGCAACCTTTCGGGGGTCGCCACGTCCTTGCCGTTGTGACCACGCTGCAGGGACCGCGACAGGCATGAGCCGGGTGCCGTTGGGGACCCTCCTCGTCGACCGGGGCCTGTGCTCGGCCGAAGCCGTCGAGCAGGCTCTGAACCAGCAGGTGCGCGGCGGCGGATCGCTCGGCGAGGTGCTGCTCGATGCCGGCGTGGTCACCGAGGACGACCTCCTCGCTGCCCTGGCCGACCAGGCCGGCCTCGACGTCATCGACCTCGACGACCACCCCGTCGATCCCACCGCAGCGGCGACCATCGGCGACGGCCTGGCCCGCCGCTACCACGCCCTCCCCATCGGCTGGGACGGCGCCACCCTCGTGGTCGCCATCGCCGATCCGACCAACGTCCTCGCCATGGACGACATCCGGTCGGTCGCCGGCTGCGACCTCCGGGTCGTCGTTGCCACCCGGCGGGCCATCGAGGCGGCGATCAACCGCGCCAACCGGCTCGATGCCGACGTGGAGTCGGTCACCTCCGTCGCCCTCGACGCCGTCGACGAGCGTGAGGAGCTGGCCTCGGTCCGGGAGATCACCGAGGACGCCCCCATCGTCAAGCTCGCCAACCTGCTGATCCGCCAGGCCATCCAGGACCGGGCCTCCGACATCCACATCGAGCCGACCGAGCACGACGTCCGGATCCGGTACCGGATCGACGGCGTCCTCCACGAGGTCATGCGCTCGCCGAAGCGGGTGCAGTCGGGCCTGATCAGCCGGCTGAAGATCATGGCCGACGTCGACATCGCCGAGCGGCGCATCCCCCAGGACGGCCGGATGTCGGCCGTGGTCGGTGGGCGCCAGATCGACCTGCGGGTGGCGACCCTCCCGACCGTCTTCGGCGAGAAGGTCGTGCTGCGGGTGCTCGACAAGAGCAACACCCCGCTCGACCTGGGCGAGCTCGGCTTCCTGCCCAGCACCCTCGAGCGCTACCGCTCGCGGTTCGAGCGCCCGTGCGGGACGATCCTGGTGACCGGCCCGACCGGCTCGGGCAAGTCGACGACGCTCTACGCCACCCTCAACCGGCTCAACGACCCGAGCAAGAACATCATCACCGTCGAGGACCCGGTCGAGTACCGGCTCCCCGGCGTCAACCAGATCCAGATCAACCCCCGCGCCGGCCTGACCTTCGCCAGCTCGCTGCGGTCGATCCTGCGCGCCGACCCCGACATCGTGCTGGTCGGCGAGATCCGCGACCGGGAGACGGCCAACATCGCCATGGAGGCCGCCCTCACCGGCCACCTCGTGCTCTCGACGCTTCACACCAACGACGCGGCATCGACACCGACCCGCCTGGTCGAGATGGGCCTCGAGCCCTACCTGGTCTCGAGCGCCGTCGACTGCGTGGTCGCCCAACGCCTGATCCGCCGGCTCTGCGACCGCTGCAAGATCCCGTCGTTCCCGACCAAGGGCGACTTCGACGCCCTCGGCTGGGACGAGGACGACGACCTCGGCTTCGACCTGTACCAGCCGGTGGGTTGCCCGGCCTGCTCGCGCACCGGGTACCAGGGCCGCTTCGCCCTCCACGAGGTGATGCTGGTGACCGAGGAGGTCAAGGCGCTCATCGCCGGCCGGGCCCACGTCGAGGAGATCCGCAAGGTCGCCGTCGCCCAGGGGATGCAGGACCTGCGCGGTGTCGGGCTGGTGCACGTGCGCAACGGGGCCACCTCGGTCGAAGAGCTCCTGCGGGTGGTGGCGTGATCGCCCTGGCGGAACCGATCGTCGAGTCCCTGTGCCTCGACGACCTGCTGGGGCGGGTGCTCGACCTCGGGGGATCCGACCTGCACCTGACGGCGGGCATCGAGCCGTCGGTGCGGGTCAACGGCCACCTCGGTCGGCTCGAGGACTTCCCGTCGATGACCGGCGACGAGATCAGGCGGATGGTCTACGCCATCCTCACGCCGAAGCAGCGGGACCGGTTCGAGGAAGACCTCGAGCTCGACCTGTCGTACACGCTCGCCGACCGCAGCCGCTTCCGCATCAACGTCTTCGTGCAGCGCGACTGCGTCGGCGCCGTGTGCCGCGCCATCCCCTTCGAGATCCGGCCGCTCGCCCAGCTGGGCCTGCCCGCAGTGGTGGCCTCGTTCGCCGAGCTCCCTCGCGGCTTGGTGCTCGTGACCGGGCCGACCGGCTCCGGCAAGTCGACCACCCTGGCGACCCTCGTCGACATCATCAACGCGACCAAGCCCGTGCACATCATGACGGTCGAGGACCCGATCGAGTTCCTGCACCACCACAAGGTGGCCACGGTCAATCAGCGCGAGGTCGGGGCCGACACTCACTCGTTCGCCGAGGCGCTCAAGCACGTCCTGCGCCAGGACCCGGACGTGATCCTCGTCGGCGAGATGCGCGACCTCGACACCATCCAGACCGCCATCACCGCGGCGGAGACGGGCCACCTGGTGTTCGCGACGCTCCACACGCAGGACGCGCCGCAATCGATCGACCGCATGATCGACGTGTTCCCGTCGCATCAGCAGCAGCAGGTCAGGATCCAGCTGGCGTCGACGCTGATGGGAGTGGTCACCCAGCAGCTCGTGCCGACGCCAGGTGGGGGCGTGCGGGCGTGTGCGACCGAGGTGCTGGTCGCCACGCCTGCCGTCCGCAACCTCATCCGCGAGGCCAAGACGTACCAGATCTACTCGTCGATGCAGGCGGGCGGCCAGTACGGCATGAAGACGATGGACCAGTCACTGGCCGAGCTGGTGCGGGCCGGCGTCGTCGACCTCCAGACCGCCCTCGAGCGTTGCAGCAACGGGGACGACCTCCGCCGGCTGCTCAACCGGAGCTAGGCGACGATGGCCACCACCTACGCCTACCGGGTTCGCGACCACGAGGGGCGCCTCCTCGAAGGATCAGTCGAGTCGGACAGCACGCTGCTCGTCGCCGAGAAGCTGCGCTCACTCGGCTACGTGCCGATCGCTATCGAGCACCGGACCGAGCGCACGCTCACGCGCGACATCAAGATCCCGTTCCTCTCTGACCGCGTGTCGCAGCGCGACGTCGCCGTCTTCAGCCGCCAGTTCGCCACCATGGTCAACAGCGGCCTCGCCCTCATCCGGGCCCTGCACATCCTCGGCGACCAGACCGAGAACAAGGCCCTCGCCCAGATCGTGGGCGAGGTCCGGACCGACGTCGAGAAGGGGGCCTCGCTCTCCCAGGCCCTCGCCCGCCACCCCAAGGCGTTCAGCCCCCTGTACGTCGCCATGGTGCGGGCGGGCGAGGCCGGGGGCGTGCTCGACGACACCCTCCTGCGGCTCTCCGACATCATCGAGAAGCAGGTCGAGCTCAAGCGCAAGATCAAGTCGGCCATGACCTACCCGGTCGCCGTGCTCTGTCTCGTGCTCGTGATCTGCGCGGCGATGTTGATCTTCGTCGTCCCCACCTTCAAGGGACTGTTCGCCGAGCTGCACGGCACCTTGCCGCTGCCCACCCGCATCCTGCTCGGCGTCTCGTCGTTCACCACCCGCTTTCTGCCCCTGATCGTGCTGGCTGCCGGGGCCGCGGCGTTCGGCGTGCGCCGTTGGTTGGCATCACCGACGGGTCGGGCCCGGTGGGACACGGCGAAGCTCAAGGCGCCGGTGGTGGGGACCCTGGTGCACAAGACGGCGATGACCCGCTTCGCCCGCACCCTGGCCGTCTTGCTCCGTTCGGGCGTGCCGATCCTCGAGGCATTGGAGATCACCTCCGACACCGTCGGCAACGCTGTGGTCTCGACCGCGCTGCAGGGCGTGCAGCTGGCGGTCAAGCGGGGCGAGTCGATCGCCGGTCCCCTTGCCGCCAGCGCGGTGTTCCCGCCGATGGTGACCCAGATGCTCGCCGTGGGCGAGGAGACCGGCGCCGTCGACCACATGCTCGAGAAGGTCGCCGACTTCTACGACCAGGAGATCGAGGCGACCGTCGACGCCCTGACGTCGCTGCTCGAACCACTGCTCATCGTCGTGCTCGGCGGCGCCGTCGGCGGGATGGTCGTCGCCCTCTACATGCCGATGTTCCAGATCATCAACCTCGTCAAGTGATCGTCCTGAAACACCAAACCAACCCAACCAGCAAGGGAGATGCACCAATGTCCATCCAGTCACTTCGCGCTCGTCGCGAAGAGGAAGCCGGCTTCACGCTCATCGAGCTCATGGTCGTGGTCCTGATCATCGCCATCCTCATCGCCATCGCCATCCCGACCTTCCTGGGTGCCCAGGACCGCGCTCGCGACCGAGGCGCCCAGAGCGACCTCCGCAACGCCTTGACCGCGGCCAAGACCGTGGCCACCGACCACTCCGGCTATTTCCAGAAGGACGACGGAACCGCTCTCGACAAGGACACGATGCTCGCGACCGAGCCCTCGTTGAAGTTCGACGCCATCGGCAGCGCAACCGACTCGGTGATCGGCGTTGCGGTCGGAAGCGATACGACCACGACGCCGGCCACGCCAGGTCTCAACGTCACCTTCGAGAAGCGGAGCGCGTCGGGTACCTGGTTCGGCATCGGCGCCAACTCCCGGGGCACGGTGCTCTACTGCAAGAGCTCGACGGCCACCGCCCAAGCCGACTGCAACGGCTATACGAACGCCAAGTTCGTCGAGAAGTGGTAGGCGGCTGACCTTCCGATGCGTCTCCCTCGTGCGGCATGGTCGGGCCTTCGGGCCCGGCCTTGCCCCTCCCCCCAACTCGCACGATGACCGCGTTCACGGCGGTGATCGGGGTGGTCGTCGGCTTGGCCGTCGGGTCGTTCCTCAACGTGGTGCTCTACCGGGTGCCACGGCGGGAGTCGGTCGTACGGCCTCGCTCGCGCTGCCCCGGCTGCCAGACGCCGCTGGCCGACCGCGACAACGTGCCGGTCGTCTCGTGGCTGCTGCTGCGGGGGCGGTGCCGCACGTGCGCCATGCCGATCTCGGCCCGCTACCCGCTCGTCGAGGCCGCCACCGCGGCCGCCTTCGGGATCATGGCGGCCATCTGGCTCACGCCGGTGTTGCAGGGGTACGGGTCATGACGCAGATCGTCGGGCTCGAGATCGGCACGGATGCCGTCCGCGCCATCCAGCTCAGTGGCCGCCGGCGGCCGGGCGCGAGGTGGTGGTGGGCATCGCCAACGCCAAGGCCGTCGTCCGGGCCGCCGAGGTGCCCGACCTGCCGGCCAACGAGCTGCGGTCAGCACTGCCCTTCCACGTCAGCGACCTGGTGCCGTGGCCGATCGACGACACTCAGCTCGACTTCATCGTCACCGGCCGCCCCGACGACGGTGGTGAGCGCCTCCGCGTCCTGCTGGTCGCCGCCCAGCGGGAGATGTTGCGGCCGCTGCTGGCCGCCCTCGACGGCGCTGGCCTCCGTCCCCGCCGGATCGACCTCGTGCCGCTGGCCCTGATCGACTCGCTGACGTCACCGGCGGCCGGCCCCGGCCAACGTGAGGCGATCGTCGAGCTGGGCGTCGGCGTGACCAACATCGTCGTGCACCACGACGGCGTGGCCCGGTTCGCCCGGACGATGTTCAGCAGCGGCGCACCCGTGGCCGAGCGCCTCGGCCGGGAGCGCGTGGCCGCCGCCGCCGGTCCGATGGGCTGGCACATCCAGGGCGACATCGTGCCCGCCGTGCCGGTCGTCGACCCGGTGATCGGCGAGATCGTCGACTCGCTCGACTTCCACCTCGCCCAGCCGGGATCGGCACCGATCGAGCGAGTGGTCGTGATCGGCGGCAGCGCCGACGTCGCCGACATCCGCGCCGGCATCGCCGAGCACGGCAACGTCGAGGTCGTCGAGCGCGACCCCCTCGCCCAGGTCGACCTGGGCCGGACCCGCCAGGCCTTCGAGAGCATGGGCGCGGCGGCCAGCCGGTACGCACCCGCGCTCGGCCTGGCCCTAGCCGAGCGGCGCACTGCGACGCGCCGGGTCAACCTGGTCCCGCCCGAGGTGGCCGAGCGGCGGGCCCATCGCCGCCAACTGGTAGCGGCGGTTGCCATCGTGGTCGCCCTCGTCGTCTCCCTGGCTGGGCTGTCGGTCGAGCGCCGGCGCCAGGTGGGCAATGCCCGAGCTGAAGCGGCGACGGTCGAGCGCCAGGTCCGTTCGCTCGAGACGCAGGTCGCCACCCTCGACGCCGTCGCCGACGAGCAGGCCGACCTGGCTCGCCGGCAGGGCCTGCTCCAGGCCAGCCTGGCCGGTGACGTCGCCTGGACCCGCTTCGTCCGCCAGCTCAGCGGGTGGCTGCCGCCCGACGTGTGGCTGTCGTCGTTCAGCGCGGCTCGAGGCAGCGGCATCACCCTCGGCACCGTCACCATCACCGCCAAGGGCGCTGACCAGGCGTCGCCGGCCCGCTTCCTGCGCAACATGGCCGGGTTCGGCTCGGTGTCCGGCGCCTGGATCTCGTCGTCGACACGTGACGCCGGACCCCCAGGCCTGGTCACGTTCAACGCCACTGCCAACCTGACCGCCCAGGCCGAGTCGGGCCGGGCAACGACAGTCGGGACGGCGCCGTGAGATCGCGCCTCCTGGTCCTCGCCGTTGCTGCCGTGGCCATCACCGGCCTCTGGTTCGTCGGCCTCTGGCGACCGCAGGCCGGGGACCTCGCCGATGCCCGCACCCGGCGGGCCACGGCCGAGGCCCGCGTCACCACGCTCGACACACAGCTCGCCAGCCTGCGGGCCGCGGCCAGGAACGCATCCCAGGTCGAGCTCGACGCCGGCCGGCTTCGAGGAGCGATCCCTGACGACGCCCAGCTGAGCCTGCTCCTGCTGCAAGCCAACGACGCCGCCGGGCGCTCGGGCGTGCAGTACCTCACCGTCACGCCCACCGAGCCGGCACCATCGTCAGTGCCCGGCGCCGCGGCCGAGATCAAGCTGGCGATCGACGTGACCGGTCGCTACGGCCAGCTGCTCGACTTCCTCGACCGGCTGGCCGACATGCCCCGGGCCATGGTGGTCGACACCATCAGCTTGACGCCGGAGGGACAGGGCGCGGCGGCCACCCTCCGGGCCGCCATCGCCGGTCGCGTGTTCACCACGCAAGGAATGACGCCGACGTCGGTGCCCGAGCCGACATCGGTGCCCGAGACCGGAGCGACGCCGTGAACCAGCCCATCCAGGTCAGCCCGGCCAGGGCCTCGTCGGCCCCCGGCTGCTCTTCCGCTCTGGCAGCGAGAGCGCCGCCGGTGACTCCTTCTTTCCCGAACCGAGCTCAACATCGGCGGCGGCTCCCACGTCGCCGACCACCACGGCTCCGGCTGTGGTCGCGCTGTCCGACCCGGCGCTGGTGGCGGCGCCGGGTCGGAACCCCTTCAACCCCACGGTGGCCATCGCCGGTGCGAGCCCGGCGGTGGCACCACCGGTCGCCACCACGGTGCCCCGCCCGCCGGCCATCGCCGTGCGCCCCACTGCCCGCCTGCGACTGCTGGAGGTCTCGCTCGACGCCACCGGCCATCCCCTGGCCCGGGTGCGGGTGAACGACGTCGCCCAGACCGTCGCCGTGGGACAGGACTTTGCCGGGCGCTACACCGTCGAGTCGCTCGACATCACCGGCCGCTGCGGCCGGTTCGTCACCGGCGGCGTGCGGTTCAGCCTGTGCGAGGGCGACGAGCGACTGGCGTAGCGGTGGGAACCTCGCCTGGTCGTCACCACCGCGTCGTCGACGGCTGGCGACGGCGGATCGCCGACGAACGCGGCTTCGGCCTGCTCGAGCTGGTGATCGCGGCGACAGTGGTGTTCGGCGCGTTCACGTCGATCGCCTACCTCGGGACCCTCGCCATGGCCGACGTCGGCACCGCGCGGGCGCGTCAGTCGGCAACTGCCCTCGCCAACCAGGCACTGGAGCAGGTACGGGCCCTGCCACGCGACTCGATCAAGCTCGGGCTCGGCAACACCGACCTGGCCAGCGGCGACCCGTTGATCACCGCTTCGGGCACGGACTACCGCTACAAGGGCGAGCGCATCCCCCACGGCGACAACGCCCCGGTGGTGCCGCTGGTGCCCCATCGCGTGACACAGGTCCTCGATGGCACGACCTACACGGTGGCCGTCTACGTCACCTATCTCAACGAGGCACCATGCCAGCCCTTCCTGTACGCCACTGCGTCGACCGCGCCAGGCGGCATCACCATCAGCGCCAGCCCGACCGATCCAGCAACTGCAGTGGACGGAGCGTCGTTCGATCGGGCCGTGCTGTCCCTGCCGAACCAGAGCAGCAACCTCCAGTCGGAGCAGTCGTCGGCCAGCCAATCGCGGGTCACCACATCGGGCATCGGCTATCGCTCCGCGAGCACCGACAACGACACCATGCTCGGCCTGCAGACGGCCTTCGCCTCGGCCGACAGCGATCCGTCACAGGTGCGGCAGGACTACGACGAGGAGAGCGCGGCCAGGTTGGCGGTGCCGAGACCGGCGAGCGTGAGGGTGGCGGCCGTCGTAGCCACCTGGCTGGTGGTACCGGTGGCGCGCGATTGGTTGT
>JAEKLB010000203.1 GCA_019510095.1 Acidobacteriota bacterium
CAGCTGCCGGCCCTTCGTCGCCTACGACGTCGAGATCGGCGAGGTCATCCCCCTCGGCACCCCGCCGTTCGACCCGCAGCTGGCCGAGCACTTCTGGCAGAGCTTCGCCACGTCGGCGCAGATCACGCTGCACGTGCGGCTGCGCGAGGGTCGCAACACCCATCACATCGTCGAGGCGTGCTTCAAGGGCGTGGCCCGCTGCCTGCGCGACGCGGTGCGGGTCGAGGGCACGAGCGTGCCGTCGACCAAGGGCGTGCTGTAACCGGTGGGCGCACCCAAGGTCGCGGTCCTCGACTACGGCATCGGCAACCTGCGTTCGGCGCAGAAGGCGCTGGAGACGGTCGGCGCCGATGCCCGCCTCACCGCCGACGACAGTGAGATCGCGGCCGCCGACGGCGTCGTCCTGCCCGGTGTCGGCGCCTTCGGTCGCTGCATGGAGGCACTCCGCTCGCATCATCTCGATGACATCGCCACCTCGGCGGCGACGTCGGGCCGGCCCTTCCTCGGCATCTGCATCGGCATGCAGCTCCTCTTCGAGGGCTCCGACGAGAACCCCGGCGTCCCCGGCCTGGGTGTGCTCCCCGGCATGGTGCGTCTGATCCCTGGTGACGTGAAGCGCCCGCAGATGCAGTGGAACACCCTGTCGCTGGTCGGCGAGCCGACCCTCTTCGACGGCATCGACCGCCCCGTCTGGGTCTACTTCGTGCACTCCTACGCGGCCGAGACCTCCGCCCATGTGGTGGCGACCTGTGACTACGGCGGACCCGTGGTCGCTGCCGTGGCGACCGGCAACCTGTGGGCCACCCAGTTCCACCCGGAGAAGTCGGGCACCGCCGGCCTTCGCATCCTCCGCAACTGGGTCGACTCGCTCTAACCGGTTGCCGGGTCCCGCTCGAAGCCGTAGGCGCGCCCGACCGTCGCCACCCGTACCGAGTAGCTCTCGTACCACCGCGCCCGCCCGGCCTGCTGGGCGCCGAGATGCTCGGCCACCTGCTTCCAGGCCCGGGCGGCTTCCTCCGTCGCCCAGTACGACACGGTGATCTCGAAGCCGGTCGCCAGCCCACCAGCGCTCTCCAGGCCGAGGTAGCCGCGCTGAGCGGCCGCCAGCGCCCGCATGTCGGACAGCGTCGCGTCGTAGCCCTCGTCGTCCGGCATCGGGACGGCGCTGAAGATCACCGCGACGTACGGCGGCTGGGGCGTAAGGGCAATGGCCATGCCTCAGCATCGCGGTCATCCGCGGCCAGGCGGGACCCATTCCGTCGGCGCGAGGATGACCGGGGGAAGGGAGGGCCCATGGACGGCACCGATGGGTATGCACTGGTGAAC
>JAEKLB010000082.1 GCA_019510095.1 Acidobacteriota bacterium
ACCAGCCCTTCCAGGGGCTGGTGACCAACCTCGACGCCAGCGAGTACATGGGCCGCCTGGCCATCGGGCGAGTCGTCCGGGGCACGCTGCGGGCCGACCGGCCCATCGCCCTGCTCAAGGGCGGCGACGCCCCCGCGCTCAGCCGCAAGCCGGCCCAGGTGCTCGGCATCGACGGGCTGGGCCGCAGTGAGCACGCCGAGCTCTTCGCCGGCGATCTGTTCGTGATCGCCGGGTTCCCCGAGGTCGAGATCGGCAACACGCTCGCCGACCCGAGCGATCCCGACCCCCTGCCGCGGCTGACCGTCGACGAGCCGGTGCTGCGCATGACCTTTGGCCCCAACACCTCACCGCTGTCCGGCAAGGACGGCGCCTACGTGACCTCGCGCCACATCCGCGACCGGCTCCAGCGGGAGGTGCTCGGCAACGTCGCCATCAAGCTCGAGGACACCGAGTCGCCCGACATCATCCAGGTCGCCGGCCGGGGCGAGCTCCAGCTCGCGGTCCTCATCGAGTCGATGCGCCGGGAGGGCTTCGAGCTCGAGGTCAGCCGGCCCGAGGTCGTGACCCGCCAGATCGACGGCAAGCGCCACGAGCCCCTCGAGGAGGGCATGGCCGACGTGCCCGACGAGTACGTCGGCACCATCACCCAGACCCTTGCGCCCCGCAAGGGCAAGGTGCTCGACATGCGCCCCGGTGACCCCGGCCGGACCGTCGTCACCTTCGAGGCGCCCGCCCGGGGCTTGCTCGGCATGCGGGGCGAGCTGTTGACCGCCACCAGGGGCACCGCCCTGCTGCACACCCGCCACCGGGGCTGGATCCCGTGGGTCGGCGATCTGCCGTCCCGCAAGGGTGGGGCCATGGTGAGCGATCGGCCCGGGGTGAGCACGGCCTACGTGCTCGACAACCTGCAGCTCCGCGGCGAGATGCTGGTCGGGCCGGGCGAGGCCGTCTACGAGGGGATGATCGTCGGCGAGAACTCCCGCCCCGGCGACATGGTCGTCAACGCCGTGCGCGAGAAGCAGAAGACCAACATCCGCACCCATGCCGCCGACGACGCCATCAAGCTGGTGCCGCCGCGTGAGCTCACGATCGAGACGGCGATGGAGTTCATCGCCGAGGACGAGCTGGTCGAGGTGACGCCTCGCCACCTGCGCGTCCGCAAGCGGCAGCTGCGCGAGCAGGATCGCCGCCGCGCCAACAAGAGCTAGTTCCCTCTGTACCGTCGGGTCCTCATGAAGACGAAGGCCCTCGGGGTCATGCTGACGGCTGCCGTGATGGCGGCAATGGTGGTGCTGGGCCAGGGCGCGGGCGCCCAGGAGTCACCCGGCGGGTCGTATCCCTACGCCTTCCCGAGCACGTCGGTCCCGTCGGCGCTCGCGCCCACGCCGCCGGTGTCCATCCCCGCCTCGATGCTCAGTGGCCCGCGGGACCTCGGCGCCTTCACCGGGCTCGGCACCTGGCTCGACGTCTACGACTGGTCGGTGGCCTGGCACAAGAAGGCATCCACCCGCACGACGCTGGGCGACATCGACCGGATGGCGGCCGCCGGCGTGCAGACCCTCTTCATCCAGACCGGGAAGTGGGACAGCCCCACCGACGTCCACGAGGCCAGCCGGTTGCTCCCCCTCATCGCCCGGGCCAAGGCACGGGGCCTGTCGGTGGTGGCGTGGTATCTGCCCACGTTCGAGAACGTCGACCGCGACCTGAGCCGGCTGGTGGCCGCTGCCTCCATCCCGGGCGTCGACGCCCTCGGTGTCGACATCGAGTCGAGCCGGGTGTCGAACCGCGCCCTGCGCAACCAGCGGCTGGTGGAGTTGAGCACCCGCCTCCGCGCCACCCTCCCGAGCGCGGCGATCGCCGCCATCCCGTACCCACCTGTGGTCTTGTCGATGAACGTGCAGCTGTGGCCCGGGTTCCCGTGGACCGCCCTGGCGCCCGACTACGACGTGTGGATGCCGATGTCGTACCAGTCGGTGAGGACCTCGAAGTCGGGGTGGAAGGACGGCTTCAGGTACACGGCCGCCAACGTCGACCGGGTGCGGAGCAGCATCGGCGCCAACGTGCTGGTGCACGCCGTCGGCGGGATCGCCGACAAGACCACGGTCGCCGATGTGAACGGCATCCTGCGGGCCAGCTCGCAGCGAGGCGTGATCGGTGGCTCGCTCTACGACTGGCCGACCACGCCGGCCAAGCTGCTGCCCGCGCTGCGGGGCTTCCGCAACCCGCTCCGCTGAGGGAGCCGGCGGTCTAGGCCCGGCGCTTCGGCGCCGCCACCTGCACCGCCGGGTGGGGCATCGGCGGTGCGCTCCGCTCGGCCAGGGCACCCAGCAGCATGTCGAAGACGGTCTGGTTCGTCATGGCGATGATCTCGTCCCGCATCGACGACAGCACGGTGGTGTCGCCGACGAACGCATCGGGCGAGTCGGTGCACCACCACGCGAACTCCTGGCCGCCGTCGCCCCAGTCGCGCCGCTTCCATTCACGCACGGTCGAGGTCACGTGGCCGAGCTCGTCGACGGCGTCGATGCGCCGGAGGGGGAGTTGCCAGCACACCTCGGGCTTGAGGTCCATGTGGCGCAGGCCCCGGGACATGGCGGCACGGTGCAGCGCACAGCCGGGACCGCCGGGGAAGTCGGGGCGGTTGAGCATGATGCACGCGTCCTTGTGCAGCCGCGTGGTCCAGGTGCCGTCGTCGTGCTGCTCCATGACGCCCTTCTTGGCCGCCACCTTCGCCCACTGCCAGTCGTCGGGCGTGAGGGTGTCGACGGCCTTCTGCGTGCGCCTCATGTCGTCGTCGTCGACGAAGTGCGCGCCGTACGAGCAGCAGCCCTCGACCATCTCGGGCGCCGGCTCGGTGAGCACGCCCTGGCAGCCCTGGCCGAAGATGCACGTCCATCGGCTGAGCAGGAACGTGATGTCGAAGACCCACGTGCGCTGTTCCTCGGGATCGTCGAACGACAGCCACTCATGCCGGTCGTTGACGTCGGGGGTGGCGGATCGAGCCATGAACCTGCGAGGGTACGCGCCGTGAAGGTACGGGTGGGTATTGGTCTGGGTGGCGCCGACATGGCTCCGGAGGCGCTCTGCGGGGTCGTCGACGACATGACCGATGTCGGCTTCGACAGCCTCTGGCTTCCCGAGGTGTTGAGCCGTCCGTCGTACGACCCGCTGCTGGCGCTGGCCTGGGCCGGCGCCCACAATCGCAAGCTGAAGCTGGGCACCACGATGCTCCTTCCCGGTCGCAACCTCAACCGGTTGGCCAAGCAGCTCGCCACCCTCGACGTGCTCAGCGACGGCCGCTTCCTGGTGACCTTCGTGCCCGGCATCGCCCAGGGCGCCGAGCGGGAGGCCGTCGGCGTTCCGGTGAAGGAGCGCGGTGCGGCGATCGAAGCCGGTCTCCCGAAGGTGCGGCGACTGCTCGCTGGTGACGAGGTCGACGGCTTCGTGCTCTCGCCGCTACCGGTGCAACGGGAGTTCTCGATGTGGCTCGGCGGGATGCACCGCTCGTCGCTCGACCGCTGCGGCCGGCTGGCCGACGGCTGGCTGCCGTCCCTGTGCAGCCCCGACGACGCGGCAGCCGGCAGGAAGGTCATCGACGATGCCGCCGCGTCGGTCGGGAGGGCGATCGATCCCGAGCACTTCGGCGTCAGCATCGGCTACGCACGCGAACCCCTTGATCCCGACGGGCCCACCCTCGCCGCCCTGCGGGCCCGCAACCCCAACTACGCCGAGCTCCTTCCGATCGGGCTGCCGGCCGTGCGGGAGCTCCTCACCCGCTACATCGACGTCGGCTTCTCCAAGTTCGTCCTCCGCCCGATGGGCACGCCGGCATCGTGGCGGGCCGAGCTCGAGTCGCTCGCGTCAGCGGTCAACGACCTCCAGACCTGACCTGTTCTCTGGCGAGTTGCCCGCGCATTGTCTGGGCAACTCGCCGAAGAAGGGGGCTGTCAGGGCCGGAGGGCGGCGGCGAGCTCGTGCCAGAGCTCGCCGGCAGCGAGGAGTCCGTTCCAGAACTGGTCCATCACCATCCGCTCGTTGGGGGCGTGGAGGCGGTCGCCGGGGAGGCCGACCCCGAGGAAGAGGACCGGCGCGGCGAGGAGCCGGCCGAGTGACTCCTCGGGCCCGCTGCCGCCCTCGCGCGTGAACAGCGGCGCCCTGCCCCACACGGTCTCGATGGCCCGGCACAGGGCACCGACCGCGGGGTGGTCGACGGGCGTCAGCGCCGGGGCCACGCTGCCGTGGGGCGTGACCGTGAGCTCGACACCGTCGGGGATCCGCGCCCCGAGCCACGACCGGAAGCTGGCGTCGATCTCGGCGGGGTCCTGGTCGGCGACCAGGCGGAAGGTGACCTTGCAGCCGCCCTCGGCCGGCACGATGGTCTTGATGCCGTCGCCGGTGTAGCCCGCGCCGAACCCGACGACCTCTGCCGTCGGCCGGTACCCGACCCGGGCGAGCGTCGACTGGCCGGCCTCGCCCTCGAGCCGGCCCACTCCCGCGTTGGCCATCCACGCCGCCTCGTCGAAGGGGAGGCCGTCCAGGCTGGCCTGCTCCGAGCTGGTGAGGGGCCTGACCCGGTCGTAGAAGCCGGGCAGCGTCACCCGTCCGCGCTCGTCGTGAAGGTCGGCGACGAGCCTGGCCAGGAGGTGGACGGGGTTGGGCACCGCCCCGCCGAACATGCCCGAGTGCAGGTCGCCGGTGGCGGTGCGCACCTGCACGTCGAACGTCACCAGGCCCCGCATGCCGACGCAGGTGGACGGGACGTCGATGGCCCACATGCCGGTGTCGGACACCACGACCACGTCGCAGGCCAACCGAGTGCGCTCGCGCATCAGGAGGTCCTCGAAGTTGGGACTGCCCACCTCCTCCTCCCCCTCGACGAGGAACTTGACGTTCACCGGCAGCCTCCCCTCGGCCGCCAGCAGCCCTCGCACCGCCTCGATCTCGTAGAGCACCTGGCCCTTGTCGTCGATCGCGCCTCGCGCCCGGCACTCGGCGCCGTGCTCCCCGTCGGGAACGATCACCGGCTCGAACGGCGGGTGCTGCCAGAGCTCGAGCGGGTCGACCGGCTGGACGTCGTGGTGGCCGTAGACGAGCGCGGTGGGCGCGTCGGTGCCGGCGTGCAGCCAATCGCCGTAGACCGCTGGATGCCCGCCGGTCTCCAGCACGACGACGTTCTCGAGGCCGGCCGAACGGAAGAGCGTGGCGCACAGCTCGGCGGACGCGCGCACGTCGGTGGTGTGCTCGGGAAGGGCGGAGATGGCGGGGATCCGCAACCAGCGGAGGAGGTCGTCGGTGATCCGCTGGCGCTCGCGGTCGACGTACGGCACGAGCCGGGGTGCTGTCACACGGGAACGTTAGGTTCGCGGCGTGGCAGGCGAGTTCGACGACATCCGGGCCCGGCTCGAGGGCATCTCCGAGGAGCTGGCCGACCTGGCCATCGTCCGGCTCCGGGAGTCGATCGACGCCGGTGGCAACGAGCTCCCGGTCGACGAGCGACGCCTGACCCGCGCCCGTCGCCAGGTCGAGCGGGCCATCGGCATCCTGCGGGAGCCCGACGACAGCGACGTCGACTGACGGGCACCGAGCCGCAGGACGGGCTGGTCAGGTGGCGGCCTTCGCCTGCTGGGTGACCGTGGGCGGCTTTGCCCCGGGCGCGGGGGCCGATGGCAGGGCGTTGAGGGCATTGATGAGCTGGCGCAGCCGGCCGTGGCTACGGAGGTCGAAGCGGAGTGCGATCCGGGGCAGGTCGAGCCGGTCGTCGGTCGCGACCTCGGGCGGCAGCGGCCGGGTCCGCTCGATCCTCCCGCCGGCGAGCAGGTCGCCGAAGCCCTGGTTGAGCTGGTCGAGCTCGCTGTCGGTCGGCTTGGCCCGGAGGCGGATCACCAGGCGATCACCGACGAACCGGATCGAGTCGTAGTTCCGGTAGAAGCCCTCGATCTCGGCGATGCACGCGTCCACCGAGTCGGTGACGCAGTACAGCGAGCGGTCGTGCGGCGAGATGAGGCCGTTGGCCTCGACCTGGCCGGCGATGAGCTCCTCGAAGGCCTTCCAGAACGACCCGCCCGGGGTGTCGAGCAGCACGATGGGCACGGGGACGCTCTTTCCCGTCTGGGTCAGGGTCAGGAGCTCGAAGGTCTCGTCGAGGGTGCCGAACCCGCCAGGAAGGGCGACGAAGGCGCCCGACTCCTTCATCAGCATCAGCTTGCGGGTGAAGAAGTACTTCATCTCGACCAGCTTCGGGTCGCCGGCGATGAAGTCGTTGGCACCGCCCTCGAACGGGAGCCGGATCAGGACGCCGATGGCACGGTCGCGGCCCGCACCCTCCATGCCGGCCTCCATGATCCCGGGGCCGGCGCCAGTGACGATCATCCAGCCGCGATCGGCCAAGCCCTTCGCCACCGCGACGGTCTGGGCGTAGAGCGGGTCGTCGTGACGGGTACGGGCCGAGCCGAAGATGGTGACCTTGGAGACATCGCGGTAGGGCGCGAACACGTTGAAGGCAGCCCGCATCTCCTTGAGGGCGGCGTTGGTGATCTTCAGGTCGAGCCGGTCGGACCGGTCGCCGGCGAGCGCGACGCCGGAGGCGAGGATGTCGAACAGCTGGTCGCGGTCGACCTCGGCGCCGGCGGCGTCGAGCAGGCCGTCGATCAGGGAGTCGAGAGCGGGATCACCCGTTGACGGTCGTGCCATGGCGCGCCCGACCGTAGAGGGTCGTGCGCTGGGCCAGTGGCCGACCCAACGGCTCGACCACAGCGGCGAAGTCCTCCTCGGTCATGTGCTGGCCGTGGGCGGCACCCGCTGCCCGCGAGATGTTCTCGTTGATGAGCGTCCCGCCCATGTCGTTGGCGCCGGCCTGGAGCGCCTGGCGGACGCCCTCGACGCCCATCTTCACCCAGGACACCTGGATGTTGTCGATGGTGCCCCGGTAGGCGATCCGCCCGACCGCGTGCATCAGCAGCGCTTCCCGGAACGTCGGCCCGCCCCGGCTGCGGCGCTGGTGGTAGATCGGCGCCTCCATGTGCACGAAGGGCAGCGGGACGAACTCGGTGAAGCCACCGGTCTCCTTCTGCAAATCCCGGGTGCGCACCATGTGGCGGGCCCAGTGCACCGGTCGCTCGACCGAGCCGAACATGATCGTGACGTTCGACCGGAGCCCGACGCTGTGGGCGGTGCGATGGGCGTGCAACCACTCCTCGGTGTTGACCTTGTCGGGGCAGAGGATGGCGCGGATGTCGTCGTCGAGGATCTCGGCGGCGGTACCGGGGAGCGTCTTGAGCCCCACGGCCATGAGCCGGCGCAGGTAGTCGGCGAGCGGCTCACCGAGGCGCTTGGCACCCTCGGTCACCTCCAGCGCGGTGAAGCCGTGGATGTGGATGTCCGGCGCCACCTCCTTCACCGCCTTGGCGACATCGATGTAGTAGTCGCCGTCGAAGCTCGGATGGATGCCGCCCTGGAGGCACACCTCGGTGGCGCCCATCCCGACCGCCTCGATCACCCGCTCCTGCACGTTCTCGAGCGTCAGGAGGTAGGGCTTGCCGCGGAGGTTCTCCGACATCGGCCCCTTGGAGAAGGCGCAGAACTTGCACTTGAACGTGCAGACGTTGGTGTAGTTGATGTTGCGGTTCGAGACCCACGTGACCTCGTCACCGACGATCGACGCCCGGAGCTGGTCGGCCACCTCGGCCACCGCCGCCACCTCGGGGCCGCGCGCGCCGAACAACGTGACGATCTCGTCGATGCCGACCTCTTGCCCGGCGAGCACGCCGTCGAGCACCTCGCGCAGCGCGCCCCGTGCCGCTGGGGCCGACGGCAGGATGGCGGGCGCGTGCACGTCGGCGCCGGGTGCCCACGCGTGATCGCGGCCGAGACCCTCGGCGTCGCTGCGGTCGAGCACGGGAAAGCGCATGGCTGGGTCGAGCCAGCGCTCGGGAGCCATCACGAACTCGGGGTGGGCGGTGAGCCGGGGCGCCAGCGCGAAGCCGCGTGCCTCCGTGACCTCCCGCAGGCGGTCGAGCTCGGGCCACGGCCGCTCGGGGTTCACGTGGTCGGGCGTGACCGGGGAGACGCCGCCCCAGTCGTCGATGCCGGCGTCGAGGAGCCTGCCGAAGTCCTCGCTGAGGTTGGGGGGCGCCTGCAGGTGGACGTCGGCCGGCAGCACCAGGCGGGCGGCGGCGACGGTCCACAGGTACTCGTCAGTGGGGCACGGCGGCGAGGTGTGCATGGCGGTGCCCGGCTTCGGCAGGAAGTTCTGGACGATCACCTCCTGCACGTGGCCGTGGCGGCGATGCGACGCGGCGATCGCCGTGAGGGCATCGAGCCGGTCCTGCCGATCCTCGCCGATGCCGACGAGGATGCCGGTGGTGAACGGGATGGCCAGCTCGCCGGCGGCCTCGAGGGTCGCCAGCCGCCTCGCCGGCTCCTTGTCGGGCGAGCCCCGGTGGCAGTCGAGGTCGGCGCGGAGCGACTCGACCATCATCCCCTGCGACGCGCTGACCGGCCGCAGCTGGGCCAGCTCGTCGCGGTGAAGGGCGCCCGCGTTGGCGTGGGGGAGGAGCCCGGTCTCGTCGAGCACCAGCTGGCACATGGCCACCAGGTAGTCGACCGTGGAGGCGTACCCGTTGTCGTCGAGCCATCCACGGGCGGACGGATAGCGCAGCTCCGGGCGCTCGCCGAGGGTGAAGAGCGCCTCGTGACAGCCGGCAGCGGCGCCGTGACGGGCGATGGCGAGGACCTCTTCGGGGGAGAGGTAGGGCGAGGTGAGGCGGGCCGGCGGCTGGGCGAAGGTGCAGTAGCCGCAGCGGTCGTTGCACAGCATGGTCAACGGGATGAACACCTTCGGGGAGAAGGTGATCCGGGTCGCGAAGGCGCCATCACGCACCGAACCGGCGGCTGCCAGCAGCTCGTCCAGCGGGGCGTGCAGCAGATCCATGGCAGTTGCATCTCCGGTCATCACGTCTCCGGTCATCGGCTGGCCCGGCTGCGGATGCCGCCGGGAGTCACGGTCTGGTCGCAGTGCCAGCACACGAACGTCTGGTCGAGGGGCTCGCCGCACTGGTCGTGCACGAACACGATCGGGGGCTCGCCGCCCGCGAGGTGCTTGTCGCCCCATCGCTTGAGGGCGACCAGGGCAGGTGAGAGATCGATGCCCTTGGCGGTGAGGCGGTACTCGTAGCGCGGGGGATGGGCGCAGTACTGGTGCTTGGCGAGGATGCCGTGGTCGACCAGCTTGTGCAGCCGGTCGGTCAGGAGGTTGCGGGCGATCCCGAGGTCGTGTTGCAGCTCGTCGAAGCGGTGGATGCCCCGGAAGGCATCCCGCAGGATGAGAAAGGTCCACCGGTCGCCGATGAGCTCCAACGTCCCTGCGATCGAGCTGTCGGCCTGGCCCCCTGCCACCGGGGCACCCTAGCTCGTCAGTTGCGAAACGCAACCCTCTGGATGACGGGCCCACCGACCCCGGCCGTCGTACCCTGCCGCCATGGCTGGCGACGTGGTGGCCCAACCGCTGGTCCCCGAGGAGCCTCCCGCCGAGGAGCGCGCGGAGGAGGCCGAACGGGCCCGTCGCCGGGCGCGGGCGATCGCCCTCGTGGTTGGTCTCGGCGTGCTGGTGGCCGGCCTCCTGTATCTCGCCCGCGACACGGGCGGCGGCGACGACTCGCTCGCGGGCGCGCCCTTCGTCACCAACTTCGTCGTCAGCTGGCGCCAGGGCGATCAGGCCAACGTCTACACCGTCGATGCTGTCGATCCGCAGGACGATCCCTTGACCTATACGTGGTCGGCGACGGTCGGCGGCTGCGGCACGTTCGAGGCCGACGGGCAGCAAGCGCTTTGGACCCACCCACCTCGTCCGGGCGATGGCTGTCTCCGCACCGGCAAGAGCGCCGACGGTGGCCTGAAGGGAATGGTGAAGGTCGTGATCAGCGACGGCACCTTCGACTGCACCGTGGTCGACCCGGGTGGCTCGGCCATGGCGACCATGGCCTATCCGGCCACCTGCGCTCGCCGTTCGCGGTGACGGACTAGGGGTTGCGCCAGGCGCGGCCATCGCGCTCGAGCAGGCGATCGGCCTCGCGGGGTCCCCACGTCCCCGCTGCATAGGTGACGGGCGGGCTGGGGTCGTCGCGCCAGGCGTCGAGCACCGGTTGGACGATGCGCCACGCGGCGTCGGTCTCGTCGCTCCGGATGAACAGCGTCGCATCGCCCTCGAGCGCATCGTGCAGCAGTCGCTCGTAGGCCTCCGGCGGCTCGGTGCCGAACTCCTCGGCCCACGTCATGTCCATGGCGACCGTGCGGAGTACGAACTCCGGCCCGGGAACCTTGGCCGCGAAGCACAGGGTGATGCCCTCGTCGGGCTGGATGCGCAGGATCAGCTGGTTGGGGCCGACTCGCCGTGCCTGCACCGGGGCGAAGGGGAGGTGGGGGACGGCCGAGAACCGGAGGACCACCTCGGTGGCGCGCTTTGGAAGTCGCTTGCCCGTGCGCAGGTAGAACGGCACGCCGGCCCAGCGCCAGTTGTCGATGTGCAGCCGCATCGCAACCGACGTCTCGGTACGACTGTCGGGTGCGACGCCCGGCTCGTCGAGGTAGCCGGCATAGCGGCCGCGCACGACCTCGTTGCCCACCTCGTTCGGATCGAGGATGTCGACGCTGTTGAGCACCTTGACCTTCTCGTCCCGGATGTAGTCGCCGGTCATCTGCACCGGTGCTTCCATGGCCATCAGGGCCACGACCTGGAGAAGGTGGTTCTGGACGATGTCGCGGAGCGCGCCCGCATGCTCGTAGAAGCCGGCGCGGTGGCCGACACCGTCGGCCTCCGCCACCGTGACCTGTACGGAGTCGACGAACTGCCGGTTCCAGACCGGCTCGAACACGGCGTTGGCGAAGCGCAGGGCAAGGAGGTTCTGGACGGTCTCCTTGCCGAGGTAGTGGTCGATGCGGAAGATCTGCGCCTCGTCGAGGAAGCGATGGAGCTCGGCGTCGAGGGCACGCGACGACGACAGGTCGCTGCCGAAGGGCTTCTCGATCACGATCCGCACGAACCCGTCGTCATGGGTGGGCCGGTGGAGTGCGTGGGCGCCGAGCTTGGCGACGATGGTGCCGAACAGCGCCTGCGGGACCGAGAGGTAGTAGAGGCGATTGCCGCCGCAGCCGGTGGCGTCGACACCGGCGAGTGTCTGCGCGAGGTTCTCGTAGGTGCGGCCATCCCCGTAGTCGCCCGTCACCCACAGCCCGTCCCATCCTGGCGGGGGCGATGCCCGCCCGACCCCGACGATGACCGTCGCCGGATCGAGCAGGTCCTGGGCCCGCAACGCGTGGAGGGCAGGCAGCAGCTTGCGGTGGGCCAGATCGCCGCTGGCTCCGAAGATGACGATTGCCGCCGGCGGCGTCCGAGTGGTCAGCGGGGCGAACCCATGGCTAGGCGGTCTTCTGGGCCTTGGCCCCGAGGGAGGCCGCCAGCTCGTCGAACGCCTTGGCGAACGCGGCAACCCCTTCGTCCTCGAGGACCAGTGCCACGTCATCCATGTCGACGCCGACCTTCGCCAGCTGGTCGAAGACGCGGTGGGCCTCGTCGACACCCTCGGTGACGGTGGGGGCGACCGTTCCCTCGAGCTCGAAGATCTCGATCGTCGCCTCGGGCAGGGTGTTGACGGTGTCGGGGCCGATCAGGGTGTCGACGTAGAGCGTCGGCGAGTAGGCGGGGTTCTTGGTCGAGGTCGACGCCCACAGCGGCCGTTGTACCTGGGCGCCCCGCTCGGCGAGCGCTTCCCAGCGAGGGCCACTGAAGGTCTGGCGGAACAGGCGGTAGGCGAGCTTGCCCTGGGCGACTGCCGCCTTTCCGCGCAGCGCCAGCGCTTCGGGGCTGCCGATCGACTCGAGTCGCCGGTCGACCTCGGTGTCGACGCGGCTGATGAAGAAGGAAGCGACGCTGCGCACCCAGCCGGCGTCGCCGCTGAACGCCTCGAGCCCGGCGATGTAGGCCTCCATGACCTCGGCGTAGCGCTCGAGGCCGAAGATCAGGGTGATGTTGACGTTGCGCCCTTCGGCCGTCATGGCCTCGATGGCCGGGATGCCCTCGGCGGTGGCCGGGATCTTCACCATGAGGTTGGGCTGGTCGATCTCGGTGAAGAACTGGCGGGCCGCCGCGGTGCTGGCTGCCGTGTCGTTGGCCATGTCGGGAGCGAGCTCGAGGGAGACGAAGCCGTCGCCGCCCTCGGCCCCGTCGTACACCGGTCGGAACAGGGCGAGGGCGTCGTCGATGTCGCTGCGGACCATGGCCCAGTACGCGTCCTCGACCGAGCTGCCCTCGGCCAGCAGCGCCTGGAGCTGCGCGTCGTAGGCGTCACCTGCGGTCATCGCCTTCTGGAAGATCGACGGGTTGGAGGTGCAGCCGCGGATGCCACGGTCGATCAACTCCTGCATGGTCCCGTCACGCAGCCAGTCACGGCGGAGGTTGTCGAGCCACGGGCTCTGTCCCTGCTGCAGGAAGAGGTCCTGGAGGCGGGTCACCGCTACTCCTCCTCCTGGAGGTCGGCCAACAGCTCCCGTGCCCGCTCGGCGACGTTTTCGGGGCTGAAGCCGAGCTTGGCGAGCGCTTCGCTCCCGGGCGCGGAGGACCCGAACCGGTCGAGGGCCACGACGTCGTCGGCCCACCGGTCCCAGCCCAGCGACGCGCCTGCTTCAACGGCGAGGGTCGGCACCTCGACGGGCAGGACCTCGTCGCGGTACGCCTCCTCCTGCTCCTCGAACAGGTCCCAGGACGGCATGGACACCACTCGCACGGTGATCCCGTCCTCCGCCCGCAAGAGGGCCGCGGCGGCGACGCACAGGTGCACCTCGCTCCCAGTGCCGATGAGCACGAGGTCGGGATGGTCGGCGCCCCGTTCGAGGACGTAGGCGCCCCGGAGGACACCCTCGTTGCCAGCCGTGCCCTCGAGGACCGGCAGGGCCTGGCGGCTGAGCACCAGGCCGACCGGCATGTCGTCGTCAATCGCCACCCGCCACGCCTGGGCGGTCTCGTTGGCGTCAGCCGGCCGCAGCAAGCGGAGCTGCGGGATGGCACGGAGGCCGGCCAGCTGCTCGATCGGTTGGTGCGTCGGGCCGTCCTCGCCCAGGCCGACCGAGTCATGTGTCCACACGAACACCGCATGGGCCCCGGAGATGGCGGCCAGCCGCACCGCCGGCTTCATGTAGTCGCTGAACACGAAGAAGGTGCCGCCGACCGGAATGACGCCACCGTGCATGGCCGCCCCGTTCATGGCAGCCGCCATCCCGTGCTCGCGGATGCCGAAGTACACCTGGCGGCCACCGGGCTCGTTGGCGCCCTGCACGCCTTCCTTGATGACGGTGCCGGTGTTGCCGGTCAGGTCGGCCCCGCCGCCGATCAGGCCGGGCACCACGTCGAGGATGGCCTCGATGACCTTCCCGCTGGCGACCCGGGTGGCCACCTTCTCGCCGGGCTGCCAGGTCGGGAGCTTCGTCTCCCAGCCGGCCAGCCCGTGGCCGGTGAGGCAGGCCTCGAACGCATCGCGCTCGTTGGTGAGCGCGGCCTGGCTCCTGTCCCACGCCCGGCGGCGGCCATCGCCGCGGAGGCCGGCCTCGCGGTACATGGCGAGCACGTCGTCGGGCACCCAGAACTGCTTGTCGGCCGGGAGGCCGAGGAGCTCCTTCGTGACGCGGATCTCGTCCTCGCCCAACGGGTTGCCATGGGCGTCGGCCGTATCGGTGAACTTCGGCGACGGGTAGCCGATGTGGCTGCGCAGCACGATCAGCGAGGGCTTGTCCTCGACCGCCTTGGCCCGGAGCAAGGCCGCCTCCAGGGCGTCGCAGTCGTTGGCGACCTCGCCGATGTCGTCGACGTCCCAGCCGTAGGCGCGGAAGCGCTCGGGCACGTTGTCGCTATAGGCGAGCTCGGTGTCGCCGTCGATGGTGATGTGGTTGTCGTCGTAGACGTACACGAGGCGGCCCAGCCCCAGGTGACCGGCCAACGAGGCGGCCTCGTGGCTGACACCCTCCTCGAGATCGCCGTCACTGCAGATCACGAACGTGTGGTGATCGCAGAGGTCGGGCCCGAACCGGGCGCGGAGCCACCGCTCGGCGATGCCCATGCCGACGCCGTTGCCGAATCCCTGCCCGAGCGGGCCGGTCGTGACCTCGACGCCCTTGGTGTGGTGGCGCTCGGGGTGACCAGGTGTGCGCGAACCCCATTGCCGGAACGCCTCGATGTCGGCGAGCTCGAGGCCGAAGCCAGTGAGGTACAGCATCGAGTAGAGGAGGATCGACGCGTGGCCGGCGGAGAGGATGAAGCGATCGCGGTCGGGCCAGTCGGGCTCACTCGCGTCGTAGCTCATGACCCGCGTCCACAGCACATGGGCAAGCGGCGCGAGGGCCATCGCGGTGCCCGGGTGGCCTGAGTTCGCCCGTTGGGGCGCGTCCATCGCCAGGCCCCGGATGACGTTGATGCCGCGCTGTTCCAGGTCGCTCACGCCCACCGGCACGACCCTACCCATCTGCCTTCGGCGTTCCCGCCATTACTTGCGATCGCGAAGGAGCAGCAGTGATGCGGTGAAGGTGTGGAGGAACGAGCGACCGCCGACCGGGCCGATCTCCCCCTGACAGGACATGCCGGCCACGGGCGAACTGTCGAGGGCGTCGTCGACGAGGGTGGCGTCGTGGTCGGGGATCCCGAACAGGTGCGTGCCCCGCCCGCTGCAGGTGAACAGGAGGGCACCGTCGGCCTGGCGGCCGGCAAGGAGGTGGCGGAGGTCCTCGTCGGCGGTCGCCGCGTCCCGCACATGGAGCTGCACGGTGCCGCCCACGACCACGTCGTCGCCCACCGCGACCACACCCCGTTGGGGATCGGCACCCAGCACGTTGCGCACCAGGAAGTCGCCCCGCCCGAACGTCTCCTGCTGCTCGTCGACCACCCGCCCGATGTGCAGGCCATGCTGGACGAGCTCGATGTCCTCGGGGCCGAGGCGGCCGAGCTCGGACTGCACTCGGTCGAGCGCCGGTTGGCCTCCCAGGCCGGCCACCAGGTTGGCGTCGCCGGCCGTCACGATCATCGGTTGGCCGATCGGGCGGCAGCCCTGGGACACGACCATCTCGGCGTCCATCCCACCGAGCACGACGCCGACCGCGCCGTCGGCGTGGACGGCGCCGTCGAGCACGAGGCGGTTGCCCCCAGGGCGCACGCCCGACGAGGCGAGACCGCCGATCACGGGGAGCGGTGCGGCGACGATCGTGTCCTCGGTCGGGAAGGTGAACGGGTCGGCCAGCAGCACCAGCACCGCCGCGTCGTGCGGCAGCTCGGCCACTGACGGCAGGCCGCGCGCGCCGTCCAGCCGCACCGGCACTGCGGTGGGGAGCCGCCCGGCCCACAGCGCCACCGCGGGCGCGTCCTCGATCTC
>JAEKLB010000195.1 GCA_019510095.1 Acidobacteriota bacterium
GCCATGCACAACGGGATCCCGGTGGTCGCCGCCGCGGCGGCGGCGGTGCCCGAGACGGTCGGGGGCGGCGCCCTCTGCGTGCCGCCGGCCCAGCCGGCGGTGCTGGCGGCGGCGGTCCACAAGGTCCTCACCGACGCGCCGTTGCGCGACCAGCTGGTGGCTGCCGGCCGGAAGCGGGTCGAGGAGCTGTCGCTCGCCAATGCCCGCCAGCGCTTCGCCGACGCGTTGCTCCCGGTGGTCTCGCCGTGAGCGCCGTCAACGCCCTACACCAGTTCTTGCCGACGCTCGAGCGCAGCGCGGTTGGCGACCACGTGCTCGAGATCCAGTCCGTGCTGCGGGACCTGGGCCTGCAGTCAGAGGTCTTCGCCGAGAACGTGCGGCCCAACATGGCCAGGAAGGGGCGGCCGTACCACGACTACGGGCGCTCGGTGAAGGCCAAGCCCGACGACGTGTTGCTCTACCACGTCGCCCAGGGGGCATCGCTGGCCGACTGGGTGCGCAACCGCCCCGAGACGCTGGTGGTCGACCACCACAACATCACGCCGGCGAAGTTCTTCAGCGCGTGGGAGCCCCATCGGGTCCCGGGGATCCTGTGGGGCCGCCGCCAGCTCGCCGGCCTGGCCGAACGGGCAGTGCTCGGCATGGCCGACTCGGCGTTCAACGCGTCGGAGCTGGTCGAGGTGGGCTTCACCGACACCGCGGTCGTGCCGATCCTGCTCGACCTCGACACCTTCGACCGCGAGGTCGACGCCGCCGCCGAAGCGCGGCTCACCACCGACGCAACGGTCTGGCTGTTCGTCGGCCGGGTGGTGCCCAACAAGGCCCAGGCCGACCTGGTGAAGGCGTTCGCGCTCTACCGCGCCGCCTACGACCCGGCCGCCCAGCTGCGCATCGTCGGCTCGTCCGACTCGGTGTCGTACACCGCAGCGGTGCGCGAGTTCATCGCCAAGCTCGGGCTCGACGACGCCGTCGAGATCACCGGCGGCGTCTCCGACGGTGAGCTGGCGGCCCACTACCGGACGGCCGACGTGTATGTGTGCGTGTCGGACCACGAGGGCTTCAACGTGCCGGTGCTCGAGGCGTGGCACCACGGCGTGCCCGTCGTCGGCTACTCCTGCACGGCGGTCACCGAGACCCTCGGCGACGGTGGCCTGTTGCTGCCGCGCAAGGATGCCGCCACCGTCGCCGCCGCCGTGTGGAAGGCAATGTCCGACCGCGGTCTGCACGACTCGCTGGTGGCCGCCGGCCACCGCCGGCTCGCCACCTACGCTCTGCCGGTCACTCGGCAACGCCTCCTCGACGCGCTGGCCCGGTTCCTTTGAAGG
>JAEKLB010000196.1 GCA_019510095.1 Acidobacteriota bacterium
CGAGGGGCAAGGCTGGTTGGTGCCCGTGGTGATGCGACGTGAGCTGCGCGTTGCCTGAGGGGGAAGCGAGGTGACCACATCATCCGGGTGGTGCGGGTCCGGCGCGGGCGGCGGCGAGGTCTCGTGAGGTGCCGGGGTGGTCGGGGTGGCCGGGTGGGACCATCGGTCGTTTCCCGGCGCCGTCGATGAGGGCCCAGCCGTGGTTGGTTTTGAGTTGGTGGTCGTGGGGGCAGAGCCAGTCGAGCCAGCGGAGGGCGGTGATCTTGGTGTGGGCCCAGTCGACGCGATGGTCGATCTGGAGGTGGTCGCGGTGTCCGCAGCCTTCGCGCTTGCAGACGGTGTCGTGCAATTCGAGGGCGGTCTGCTGGTAGGCGTTGGCCCGGCGGCCCAGATGGGCGACGTTGACGACGTCGACACCTTTGGTGACGACGGCGGTGAGGAACAGGTCGCCGGAGGCGACCATGCGGCGGACGACCTCGACGGGAACGGGGCCGATGCCGGCGATCTCGCAGACCTCACCGGCGATGGGGTAACCGCGGATGAAGGCGTCCCAGTCGATCCGGATGATGGCCTTCTTCACGGCGGGCTTCACGGTGGTGCTGCCGTTCGCAGCGCGGGCCATCAACAACATCCCGTCAGCGGCATAGGCGTCGGATGACTCCCGGGTGCCGTCCTTCTGTGCGGCCCTGAACGCGCGCTCGGCATAGCCGAACAGCACGTTCCACACCTCGGACACTTCCTCGGGGGTGGACCGGTACTGGATCTCGGCGGACCCGTCAGCCCGGCGGCACTTCCGTGCGAACCGCGCCTTGTGGATCCGGCGATGCCGTTCCTCGGGATCAGGCTGCGCCGCCTGCTTCACCCGGGCGCACGCTTCTTGGAGCTCGCGCAGGCTCTGGCGGCCGGCGATCCCGATCAGCTCCGACGCCGCCTCCGGCGCGACGGCAACCGCATCAGCGATCGCCACCGTCTGCGGGCCCGACAACAACCCGGCCCGGGACGACTCGGCCACCAACGGCTGCTCGGCCAACTGCTTCGACGCCGCCAACAACCCCCGGGCGTAACCCACCGAGATGCCCGACACCTTGGCCAGATAGTCAGCCGCCGACCGATGCCCCTTCGCCAGCCAGATGCTCGACTCCTCCACCCGGCACGCCAACGCCAACTTCGCACCAACCACCGCCCGCTCCAGCTGATCCAAGACATGCCACGCCGCGGCCGCCTCCGGCAACGGGACCAGCCCGGGCTCGAACCCTCGGGCCTCCTCGATCGCCAGACCGAACATGTGTTCGATCATAACGGACGCCACCGACAAGATCAACCC
>JAEKLB010000017.1 GCA_019510095.1 Acidobacteriota bacterium
GACGCCCATCTCGTGCACGTGTCGACCGACTACGTCTTCGACGGCGACAAGGGCTTGCCGTACCACGAGTGGGACGACACCGGCCCGCTGTCGGTCTACGCCCGGTCGAAGCTGGCGGGCGAGGTCGAGGTCGACCCGGCCTGGACGGTCGTGCGCACGTCGTGGGTCTTCAGCCGCCACGGCGGCAACTTCGTGCAGCTGGTGCTCGATCGAGCGGCGGCCGGCGAGCCCCTGCGGTTCATCGACGACCAGGTGGGCAGCCCCACCGCCGCCGACGACCTCGCCCGCCTGCTGCGCCGGCTGGCCGTCGAGCGCCTGCCCGGCCTCTTCCACGCCACCAACGGCGGCCCGACGAACCGCTACGAGCAGGCCCGGGAGATCCTCCGGGCGGCGGGCATGGACCCGGCGCGGGTCGAGCCCATCCCCAGCAGCGCGCTGGAGTGGCTGGCCACCCGGCCGGTGAACACGGCCCTCGACAACGCCGCCCTGCGCCTCAGCGGCATCCCGCTGCTGCCCGACCACCGCGAGCCGCTGGAGCGGATCGTCAAGGAGCTCACGGCATGAGTCAGCGCATCGCGGTCGTCGGCACCGGCTACGTGGGCCTCACCACCGGTGCCTACCTGGCCCATCTCGGCAACGAGGTGGTATGCGCCGACGTGGTGCCGGAGAAGATCGAGCGCCTCTCGGCGGGCGACGTGCCCATCCTCGAGGCCGGTCTCGACGACCTGGTGACCGAGGGGCTCGAGAGCGGCCGGCTGTCGTTCGTGCTCGGCGCGGCCGCCGCCGTGCCCGGCGCCGAGTTCGTGTTCCTGTGCGTGCAGACGCCCCAGGGGGAGGACGGCGCCGCCGACCTCACCTACCTGCGCCAGGCAGCGATCGACATCGGGCCGGTGCTCGAGGCCGAGGCGATCGTGATCAACAAGTCGACCGTGCCGGTGGGCTCGACCCGAGTGGTGGAAGAGGCGATCGGGCGCGACGACGTGTTCGTGGTGTCGAACCCCGAGTTCCTGCGGGAGGGCTCGGCGGTGCACGACTGCCTGCACCCCGACCGCATCGTCATCGGTGCCGACGATCAGGCCGCCGCCATGCGGGTGGCAGCCCTGTTCGAGTCGTTGAAGGCGCCGCTCGTCGTCACCGACCCGGCGTCGGCGGAGACGATCAAGTACGCGTCCAACGCCTTCCTGGCGACCAAGGTCAGCTTCGTGAACGCGCTGGCCAACGTGTGCGAGGCGGTCGGCGCCGACGTGCGCGAGGTCGTGCTCGGCATGGGCTACGACAAGCGCATCGGCTTCGAGTTCCTCAAGCCCGGCCCCGGGTGGGGGGGAAGTTGTTTTCCCAAGGACACGCGGGCCATGGTGCGCATCGCCGAGGACCACGGCTACGACTTCGACCTGTTGCGCGGTGTGATCGCCGTCAACGACGAGCAGTACGAGCGGATGGCCGACAAGGTCGAGCGGGTCGTGGGCGGCAACCTGTCCGGCGCCACCGTGGCGGCGTGGGGCCTGACCTTCAAGGCCCGCACCGACGACCTTCGTGACTCACCCGCCATCGAGGTGCTGCACAAGCTGCGCGACCGGGGTGCGTCGAGCATCCGGGCCTACGACCCCGGCGCCCCCAGCGCGTCGCCGCTGTACGAGGGCATCGAGGTGCTCGACGACCCGTACGCCGCCTGTGAAGGCGCCGACGTGCTGGTGGTCCTCACCGAGTGGGACGAGTTCCGCTGGTTCGACTTCGCCAAGGTGGCGGGGCTCATGCGCACACCCCGCATCGTCGACACCCGCAACCTGCTCGAGCCGGCCGGCGTGCGCCGCCGGGGCTTCACCTACGAAGGACTGGGTCGGCAATGACCCGGCGCGTCGTGGTCTCGGGTGGGGCCGGATTCCTGGGCTCGCACCTGTGCGAGTCGTTGCTGGCGCGCGGCGACGAGGTGGTCGCCATCGACAACCTCATCACCGGCCGGTTGGAGAACATCGCCCACCTGTTCGGCCAACCCGGCTTCGTGTTCCAACGCCACGACGTGTCGAACCACGTGCACGTGCCCGGTGACGTCGACGCCGTGATGCACCTGGCCAGCCCGGCGTCGCCCAAGGACTTCACCGAGATCCCCATCCAGATCCTCAAGGTCGGCAGCCTCGGCACCCACAACCTGCTGGGCCTGGCCAAGGACAAGCGCGCCCGCTTCTTCCTGGCCTCGACCAGCGAGGTCTACGGCGATCCGCTCGTCCATCCGCAGCCCGAGACCTACTGGGGCAACGTCAACCCCATCGGTCCTCGTGGTGTCTACGACGAGGCCAAGCGGTTCGGGGAGGCGATGGTCATGGCGTACCACCGCCACCACGGCGTCGACGTGCGCATCGTCCGGATCTTCAACACCTACGGCCCGCGGATGCGACCGGACGACGGCCGAGTCGTGTCGAACCTGCTGACCCAGGCGCTGGCCGGCAAGCCGCTCACCGTGTACGGCGACGGGAGCCAGACCCGGAGCTTCTGCTACGTCGACGACGAGATCCGTGGGTTCCTGGCCCTGCTCGACAGCGACCACGTCGGCCGGGTCGAGCTCGGAGATCGTGTTCGAGCCGCTGCCGGTCGACGATCCGACCCGGCGTCGCCCCGACATCACGCTGGCGCGCCAGCTGCTGCACTGGGAGCCGGCGGTGGAGCTGCGCGACGGCCTGGCTCGCACGGCCGAGTGGTTCCGGGCGTTGGCGTGAGCGAGTCGGTCGCCGCGGTCATCGTCTCCTACAACGTCAGGGAGCTGCTCCTGCGGTGCATCGCCGCGCTGCGGGAGGATGGCGTCGACGAGATCATCGTGGTCGACAACCAGTCGCGTGACGGCTCGGCCGATGCGGTGCGCCGCAACGATCCCGAGGTCGCCGTCTACGAGACCGGCCGCAACCTCGGGTTCGGTGGGGGCGTGAACTACGGCGTGGCCCGGCTGTCGCCGTCGGTCACCAGCATCCTCGTCGTCAACCCCGACGTCGTGGTCGAGCCGGGCAGCACCAAGGCCCTCGTGCAGCTGCTCGAGGGCCAGCCCGACGTCGGCCTGGTGGCGCCCCTCATCGAGACACCCGAGGGCCAGCTCTACCCGAACGCCAGGACCTTCCCCAACCTGCTGGATGCGACCGGTCACGCCTTCCTGCACTTCGTGTGGCCGTCGAACCCGTTCAGCCGGCGTTACAAGATGCTCGATTGGGACCATGCCACTGCCGCCGACGTCGACTGGGTGGCCGGCACCCACTTCCTCATCCGCCGGGTGGCATGGGACGCCGTGGGCGGCTTCGACGAGGACTTCTTCATGTACCTCGAAGACGTCGACCTCTGCTGGCGGCTTCGTCAGGCCGGTTGGCGGGTGCGGTACGAGCCCGCGTCCCGGGTCGTGCACGACATCGGCCGGTCGACCGACCAGACGCCCTACCGGATGATCCTGGCCCACCACCAGTCGCTCTACCGGTACGTGTCGAAGACCTGGACGGGGCGGCGGCGGGGGCTCCTGCCCGTGGCGGCGGCCGCCGTGGCGCTGCGGACAGTGCTGGCAATGGTCCAGCGAGCGGTGCGGGGTCGACCCCACGCTGCGCCCTAGTACCCTGCGCCCCCGCCATGGGGAAAGCATCGTCAAGCAAGAAGGTCGCCCGAGCCGCACGCGCCGCGGGGAAGCCGGGTTCCGGCCGCAACCTCGTCTGGCCGCTCACCATCGGGGCGGTGGTCATCCTCGGGGTGTTGCTGGTCGCCGTCACCGTCGCCGCTCCGAACAAGGGCAAGGAGCCGCCGGCCATCGGCGACCACTGGCACGCCGCCTACGGCATCTTCAACTGCTCGTCGTTCATCAACCCGCTCAACGACGTGGTCGACGACACGACCGGTCTCCACACCCACGGCGACTCGCTGATGCACATCCACCCGTTCTCGACCAAGTACACGGGCAAGGGCGCCAACATCGGCAACTGGGGCAACACCACCGGCCTCGAGCTGACCGACACGTCGATCAAGGCCGCTGGCATCGACGTGAAGAACGGCGACAAGTGCGACGGGAAGCCGGGCAAGGTCGTCATGAAGGTCTGGAAGGACCCGAGTGACACGACCGGCACGGTCATCACCAAGGACCTGGCCAAGTACGCGCCCCAGAACTTCAACCTGATCACCATCGCGTTCGTGGCCGAGGGCGCAACCATCCCGAAGCCGCCGGACAGCGCCATCGCCGCCCTGCAGGCGCCCGCCGACGTGACCGGGCAGCCGACGGCCACCGTGCCGCCGACCTCCGAGCTCCCGCCCGCCGCAACCAGCAGCACGACCGCTCCGTCTTCGACGTCCTCGACGCCGTGAGGGCGGTGGTGCTGGTCGGGGGCTTCGGCACCCGGCTGCGGCCACTGACCTTGACGACACCGAAGCCGATGCTGCCGGTGGCAGGCGTGCCCATGATCGAGCGGATCATGGGTCACCTGGCCGAGCACGGGATCGACGACGTGGTGCTCTCGCTCGGCTTCAAGCCCGATGCGTTCATGGCCGCCTATCCCGACGACGTCTGTGCGGGTGTCCACCTGTCGTACGCCGTCGAGCCGACGCCGCTCGACACGGCCGGGGGGATCGCCTTCGCCGCCCGGGCGGCCGGGATCTCGGAGCGGTTCGTGGTGGTCAACGGCGACATCCTCACGTCGGTCGACCTGTCGCAGCTCATGTCGTTCCACGAGTCGTCGGGCGCCGAGGGCACGATCTTCCTCACCCCGGTCGAGGATCCATCGCACTTCGGGGTGGTGCCCACCGATGAGTCGGGGCGGGTGCTCGCCTTCGTGGAGAAGCCGCCAGCCGGCGAGGCGCCGACCAACCTCATCAACGGCGGCTACTACGTGCTCGAGCCGTCGGTGATCGAACGGGTGCCGGAGGAGGCGAGGATCAACATCGAGCGGGTGACCTTCCCGGCGATGGTGGCCGACCAGTCGCTGTTCGCCGTCGAGCTGCCCAGCTACTGGATCGACGTGGGCACGCCCGAGCGCTACCTCCAGGCCAACCTCGACGCCGCTGTCGACGATCCGTCGACGATGGTGGGGGCGGGCTGCGTGATCGCGCCTGACGCGGTGGTCGAGTCGTCCGTCTTGCTCGCGGGAGCGGTGGTCGAGGCGGGCGCGTCGGTACGCCGCTCGATGGTCGGGGCCGGCGCGGTGGTCTCGGCCGGATCGACGGTCGACGACCTCACCGTGCTCGGCGACGGCGTCCGGACCGAGCCGGGGAGCACCCTCTCGGGCGTGCGGCTGCCCGACCCCGAGCAGGGTTAGGGGCCGGCCTGGTGCGGGCCCTCGTCACCGGGGGAGCCGGCTTCATCGGGTCGGTGCTGGTCGAGCGGCTGGTGGCCGAGGGCCACGACGTCGACGTCATCGACGACCTGTCGACCGGGTCGCTCAGCAACCTGGCCGATGCCCGGTCCGACCACACCGGCTCGCTGCGGATCCACCAGGCCGACCTGCGGTCGCCGGAGGTGACCGATCTCATCACCCGGCGGGCGCCCGAGGTGGTGTTCCACCTCGCGGCCCGGCCCGACCTGGCGGGCGCGGTCGACGACGCCGAGACAAACGTGGTGGGCTCGCTGCGGGTGCTGGCCGGGGCTCGGGGTGCGGCGGCCAAGGTGGTCTACGCCTGTGACGCCACCGCCATCTACGGCGAGGTCGAGGCGGCGGCGCAGCCGGTGCGGGAGGCGCACCCGCCTGCCCCCCAGTCGGCGTTCGGCGTGTCGAACCGCACCGTGGTCGAGCACCTGCGGTTGGCCCGGGAGGCGCACGGGCTGGAGTTCACGGCGCTCGCCTTCTCGACCGTCTACGGGCCACGCGACCGGGAAGGCGTGGTGGGCCAGCTGGTGTCGGCCGTGCTCGACCGGGTGGCGGCGCCGGTGCCCGATGGCCAGCTCGACCTGCTCTACGTCGACGATGCCGTCGATGCGCTGGTGCGGGCCGCCGGTCGGGGTGGGGGACTGCTGTGCAACATCGGCTCGGGCATCGCGGCCCCACTGTCCGATGTGTTCCGGGCTGCTGCCGCCCAGGCCGGGCTGCCCGAGGCACCGTCGACGGACGGGCGGCCGGCCCGGGGCGTGATCGTCGACGCCGGCCGGGCCCGCATCCAGCTGGGTTGGTCGCCCTGGACGGCCCTCGACGAGGGTCTGGCCCATACGCTCCGCTGGTGGTCGACGCATCCGTAGAGCTGTCCGGCAGGCGCTACGCGGTGACGGGCGCGGCGTCGGGCATCGGGGCGGCGACAGTGCGGTTGCTGCGGGCGTGGGGCGCCGATGTCATCGGGGTCGACGTACAGGACGCCGGTGTCGAGGTGGTGGTCGACCTCTCGTCGGTCGCCGGCCGGGAGGCGATGGTCGCTGAGGTGACGACGCTCGCAGCGGGCTCCCTCGACGCCGTGGTCGCCTGCGCCGGCGTCACGTCGGGGGGCACGGCCGAGGTGAACTTCTTCGGCGCAGTGGCCACCCTCGAGGGCCTGCGGCCGCTGTTGCTGGGGTCCGCCGCGCCCCGAGCAGTCGTGGTGACGTCCCAGGCGTCGATCAGCGTCGACGACG
>JAEKLB010000023.1 GCA_019510095.1 Acidobacteriota bacterium
GTCGGCCACCGCCACGTGGAACGGCGAGCCTGCCGTCGTGATCGTCCTCCGCAGCGGCGGCGCCGAGCACGCCGACGTCATGACGACGAGTACCTGCGAGATCGTCGAGTCGGTCGACCTCTAGCGAACCGACACCGGGCGCAACCGGGCGCCGGCGGTGACCGCGGCTAGGGCCACGCCAACCCACGCGGTTCCCCGAATCGGCTCGAGCCCCCGGCCCGAGTCGATCCAGGCGGCCCACACGATCGAGGCGGCGGCAAGGACGGCGACGGCAGCCGCCGGCGCCGCGCCCCGTTGGCGGCCGACCGCCAGCGCGATCTCACCCAGCGCCAGCCCAACCCCGACACCGGCAGCGACCGCCGTGAAGAGGGTGAGCTGGTACTCCCCCAGGATCAACGCGCTCAATGCGGCGGCCCCGGTGACCGCCACCAGGGCAAGGATGGCCCGCACGGGGCCGAGGGTAGGCTCCGGGAGTGGCAGGCACCGACTGGGCGGCCCAGGCTGCCGACACCATCGACCGGGTCGTGCTCGCCGTGCGCGGGAAGACCACGGCGCCGCTCGAGCGACTCGCTCGCGTCCTGGTGTTCGGCCTGCTCGCCGCCATCGTCGGCGTCGCCGCCTTGGTCCTCTTCGCCATCTTGTGGGTCCGGGCCCTCGACATCGTCATCCCCGGCGAGGTGTGGTCGGCCGACCTGGTGGCCGGGGGAATCTTCACCGTGGCTGGGCTGTTCCTGTGGCGGAAGCGAACCGTCAAGACCGTCAAGCTGTAGTTCCCGACGTTCACGACTGAGGAACCCGTGCCCGATCCCCGCAACGTCATCATCCTCGGCTCCGGCCCGGCCGGGCTGACTGCCGCCATCTACTCGGCGCGCGCCAACCTGGCGCCGCTGGTCCTCGAGGGCGAGCTGTCGTCCACCAGCGACCAGCCCGGCGGCCAGCTCATGCTCACCACCGAGGTCGAGAACTTCCCGGGCTTCGTCGACGGGATCCAGGGCCCCGAGCTCATGGCCAACTTCCGGGCCCAGGCCGCCCGGTTCGGCACCGAGTTCGTCCAGGAGCGGGCCACCAGGGTCGACATGTCCTCCCGGCCGTTCAAGGTCTGGACCGGCGACCCCTCGGCGCCGGAGCCCTCCTACACGGCCCATGCCGTGATCGTCGCCACCGGCGCCCGCTCGCTGATGCTCGACATCGAGGCCGAGCGCCGCCTGCTCGGCCACGGACTCTCGACCTGTGCCACCTGCGACGGGTTCTTCTTCCGCGGCCACGAGATCGCCGTGGTGGGCGGCGGCGACTCCGCCATCGAGGAGGCCATCTTCCTCACCAAGTTCGCCGACCGGGTCACCATCGTGCACCGGCGGGGCGAGCTGCGGGCGTCGAAGATCATGCAGGAGCGGGCGTTCAAGAACGACAAGATCACCTTCCTCTGGCACCACACCGTCGACGACCTCGTCGGTGAGAAGAGCCTCGAGGGCGCCGTGGTCCGCGACGTCCGGACCGGGGAGACCCACGTGCTGCCGGTGACCGGCCTGTTCGTGGCCATCGGCCACCGGCCCAACTCCGACCTGTTCACCGATCTGCTCGACATGGACGAGGCCGGGTACCTCAAGACCGTGCCCGGTCGCAGCCTCACCAACGTCGTCGGCGTCTTCGCCTGCGGCGACGTCCAGGACCACACCTACCGCCAGGCGATCACCGCTGCCGGGAGCGGCTGCATGGCTGCGATCGACGCCGAGCGCTGGCTCGAAGCGGTGGGCGACGCCCCCGAGACGATCAACGAGACGCCCACCGAATGGTGAGCGGCCATCCTTCTGCATCACCCGAGAGGAGCCCCATGGGAACGACCATCACGCTGACCGACGCCACCTTCGACGAGGAGGTCAAGGGCGCGAGCGAGGCCGTCGTCGTCGACTTCTGGGCCGAGTGGTGTGGGCCGTGCAAGCTCATCGCCCCCGTGCTCGACGAGATCGCCGCCGAGCAGGCCGGCAAGGTCCGCATCGCCAAGCTCAACGTCGACGAGAACCCCGAGCTGGCTCGCCGGTTCGACGTCATGAGCATCCCGACCCTGATCGTCTTCAAGGACGGCGAGGCCAAGAAGCGCCTCGTGGGCGCCAAGGGCAAGGGCCAACTGCTCGAAGAGCTGGCTGAGTTCCTGTAAAAGGCCTGGTCAGACGTCGAACATCAGTTCGGCACCAGAATCCACAGAATTGTCCACAGGGTGTGGGTGGAGTGAAGGGTGAGGCAGTCTCAACCCTCAGCTGAGGGTCGGGGCTCGGTCATCGCCCGGTAGATCCGCTCCAGGTCGTCGAGATCGGCAAAGGTGACGACGACCTTGCCGCCGCTCTTGGCGACCTCCTGGACCTTGACCCTCGTCGAGAGGTGCTCGGACAGGAGCTGCTCGAGCTCGTGCATGCCCGCCTGGCGGAGACGGGGCCCGCTCGACGGCTTCGGCTCGCTGGTCGGGTCGAGCTCGACCCGGGCCCGCACGGCGTCCTCGACCGCTCGGACCGAGAGGCTCTCCTTGACCGCCCGGGTCGCCAGTGCCTCCTGGAACGAGCGGTCGGGCGTGCCGAGCAACGCCCGGGCATGACCGCCGGACAGCGACCCCTCCCCCACCAGCTTCTGGATCGACGGCGGCAGCTGGAACAGTCGCAGCATGTTGGTGACCGTCGCCCGGCTCTTGCCGACCCTGGTCGCGACCTGGTCGTGGGTGAGCGAGAAGTCCTCGATGAGCTGCTGGTAGGCGGCGGCCTCCTCCAGCGAGTTCAGGTCCTGGCGGTGGAAGTTCTCCACCACCGCCTGCTCCAGTGAGGCCTGGTTGTCGGCCGTCCTGACCAGCACCGGGATGGTCGTCAGCCCGGCCCGCTTGGCCGCCCGCCAGCGGCGCTCGCCGGCAATGAGCTCGTAGTCGCCGTCGGCGACCTCCCTGACCAGCACCGGCTGGAGGACGCCGAGCTCCCGGATGGAGGCGGAGAGGGAGCTCAGCGACTCCTCGTCGAAGTGGCGGCGAGGTTGGTGGGGGTTGGGGCGGATGCTGGCCACCGGGACGTCACGAAAGGCTGAGTCGGTGGCCGGTGCGCTGGGGGAGTCGGGGGGGATGAGCGCCCCGAGTCCCCTACCGAGCCCGCTGCGGCGTGCCACCGCTCACCTCCTTGGCCAGCTCGCGATAGGCGATGGCGCCCCGCGAGGTCGGGTCGAACGCGATGATGGGCTGCCCGAACGACGGCGCCTCGGACAGGCGAACCGTCCGGGGCACCACGTTCCGGCACACCTTGTCGCCGAAATGGGTCCTGACCTCGGCCACCACCTGGTCGGAGAGCTTGGTCCTGGCGTCGTACATGACGCAGACGATGGCGCTGACCTCGAGCTGGGGGTTGAGGTTGCGCTGTACCAGGGCCACGTTCCGCAGCAGCTGGCCCAGGCCCTCGAGGGCGTAGTACTCGCACTGGATCGGCACGACCACCTCGGTGGCAGCGGCCAGGCCGTTCACCGTCAGGAGCCCCAGCGACGGGGGGCAGTCGATGAGGACGAAGTCGTAGTCGTCGGCCACGGCCTCCAACGCCCGCTTCAGTCGTAGCTCTCGACTGAAGGCCGGCACCAGCTCGATCTCGGCGCCGGCCAGATCGAGGCTGGCCGGGGCGACGAACAGGTTGCGCACCGACGACGGCTCGACGCAGTCCTCCAAGGGGACGTCGTTGAGGATGACGTCGTACATCGACGACGTCAGGTTGCGAGGGTTGAGCCCGAGGCCGGTGGTGGCGTTGCCCTGGGGGTCGAGATCGCAGACCAGCACCCGGTAGCCCAGGTCAGCGAGGCAGGCACCCAGGTTGACGGCCGTGGTGGTCTTCCCGACGCCGCCCTTCTGGTTGGCCACCGCCATGATCCGGGGCAGGGGCCGGGCGAAGTGCGAGGGCGAGCGGGCTTCGTCGGGGATGGCGACCGGCTCCGGGGGAGCGGGGACGACCAACTCGTCGGCCGCCACCGTTGGCAACGGTCGAGCTTCGGTGGGCGCCGGGGGAGCGGGGGCCGCAGGGGGGGCAGGGGCGGCGGCCGCCTCGGCCTCGTCGGCCCGCAGCCGCTCGAAGATCGACGCTGCCGATTCCGGCGAACCCTCAACCACGGGCGCGATACTGACCGCTTGGGCCCGGTTCCGCAAGGACTGTCCCGATGTTTCCCGTGAAACGTCAGTCGAGGGTCGGCGCCGCCTGTCCCGGCGATGTTTCCCGTGAAACGTCGAGCGGCCTACCAGAGCGGGCGCTTGGCCGGTACGCCGACCCGGCGGGGAAACCGGGAGGGGGTGGCCTCGACCTTGGCCAGGACCGCGAGTGCCGGGGGACCGGGGTGGATCACCGGCGGCGCAAACCCCAGCTCGGCCAGCGGGCCGGTCACCCACCGTCCGGGCTCCCCGCCCGGCGGCTCGGAGACCACCAGCCGACCGCCTGGCCGCACCCAACCGGCGGCGCACTCGGCCAGCACCGGTGGCGGCCCGAAGCCCCGGGCCGTCACGGCGTCGGCCAGCTCTCGCCGGTCAGCCGGGACGACCTCGGCCCGCCCGGCGTGCACCGCCACTCGGTCGCCCAGCCCGAGCTGTGCCACCGCCTCGATCAGGAAGTCGGTCCGGCGCTGGCCACCGTCGACCAGCAACCAGGTCGTCGCCGGCAGGAGCACCGCCAGGACGAGGCCGGGCACGCCACCGCCGCTCCCGAGGTCGACGCAGACACCCGTCGCCGGAAGGGCGCCGGCGAAGGCCCGCGCATGGTCGATGTGGTCCTCGACCGGGCCCGGGCCGAGAAAGCCCAGGTGACGAGCGGTTCCGAGGACATCCCGGACCGCTGACAGCAAGGGATCAGGCGTCGGGGAGGATGACCACGCGGCGCCGCGGCTCTTCGCCTTCGGACGTGGTCCGGACGCCATCGATGGTGTTGGCGGTGTCGTGCACGACCTTGCGGTCGGCCGCCCCCATAGCCTCGAGGGCGGTGGCGTTCCCGCTGGCCAGCACCTGCTCGGCGACCGATCGGGTGAACTTCTCCAGCGCCTCCCGGCGGCGCTCGCGGTAGCCACCGACGTCGATGCGCAGGCGGGTCGACGAGCCATGGGCGACCGCGCTGCGGGCCAGCTCCTGCAGGGCAGTGAGCGTCGCCCCCTTCGGGCCGATCAGCAGGCCGACGTCGTCCCCGGTGACCAGGCCTTCCACGACCTCGTCGTCCAGCGTGGCGACCGCCACCTCACCCTCGATGTCGAAGGCATCGATGACGCCTTCCAGGAAGGTCCGCAGGCCGGCGGCCACGGTCGGCAGATCGGGCGCATCGTCCACGGTGTCTCCTTTGACGGCGGCAGGCGCCGGCGCCGTTGCTCGGGGCGCACGGGGCGCTCGCTTGGGCCTTGCCGGCGCCGGCGCCGAGGGGGATCCCTCATCGTCGGCACCATCGGCGGTGTCCTTCGGGCGGCGCTCAGCACGCTCGCCGGTCCGGTCGCTCCGACGCTTGCGATCCCGCCGTTCGACCTTCGGCCGGGGCGTGGTCGGGCGCACCCGCGCCCGCACCCGCGCCTCCGAGCGCAGGCGGCCGAAAAGTCCGCTCCTGGGCTCCTCGAGGACCTCGAACTCGGCATCCTGCTCGTCGACCCCGAGTTGATCGAGGGCCGCTTCCTTCGCTTCGTCGAGGGTTCGCCCCGTCGTTTCAACCCACTCCATTGGTGCTACTTCCGCTTGCGCCGGCGATGTTGGGGCTGTCCGGCGGAGGTCACTCGGCCCGTCGAGTAGTTCGTGGTGCCCTTGGGTGTGGGCTTGGCCTTCCCGTTGGGGCTGGGAGGCGGCTTGATCGGCGGCGGCGTCTTGATGGGCGGGGCGTCACCGCCGTACTCCAGCTTGGTGACCACCGCCTGCTGGCCGACACGCATGGCGTTCGAGATGAGCATGTAGATCACCACGCCGGCCGGCATGGCGATGGCGAACGGCAACATGATGAACGGCATGATCTTGGTCATCATCTGCTGTTGAGGGTTGGTGATCGCCGAAGGGTTGCGGCCCTGGATCTGGCGCTGCTGGTACCACTGGGTGGCCACGACCAGCACCACCAGGACGAAGAACGGCAAGGCGGTGCCCAACCCGCGATCGGTGAGCTCCTGCGTCGCGCTCCGGGACAGGTCCATCCCGAACGACATCATCTTCTTGGTGTGGGACAGGGCCTGGTAGAGGTCCGACTGGTGGTCGAGATACGACGGGCGGAAGAAGCCGCTGGTGACGTCCTTGTGGCCGGTGAGGCCCCGCAAGATGCGGAAGAGCACGAAGAACACCGGCATCTGGAGCACCATCGGCAGGCACGACGCCATGGGATTGACGTTGTTGGCCTGGTAGAAGGCCATCATCTCCCGGTTGAGGGCTTCGCGGTCGCCCTTGTACTGCTGCTGCAGCCGCTTCATCTCCGGCTGGAGCCGCTGCATCCGGATCATCGATCGCGTGCTCTTGATCGACAGCGGCGTGGTGAACGCCATGATCGCCAGGGTGAACAGCACGATGGCCCCGCCGTACGACGGCCACAGCTTGTAGAAGAAGGCCAGGACACCGGCCAGCGCGTTGAACATCTACGCCATCCTCCGCTCGGGCACCGGGTCCCACCCCGACCGACCGAAGGGCCGGCATCGACCGAGGCGACGGAGAGTGAGCCAGCCACCACGGACTGCGCCGTGAGCGGCCACTGCCTCGAGCCCGTACTCCGAGCAGGTCGGGGCGAAGCGGCAGGGGGAGGGCTTGCCCGAGCGCACCAGCTGCCAGCCCCGGAACAGTCCGAGCAGCGCACGGGCGGGGGGGCTGGGGCGGCGGGCGCTCATGACCGCTCCGGCGCGGCCACGGCGTGTTCGATGGCGGTTCTCACGTGCTGTTCCAATGCTCGATGATCGATGGTGGCGACGGATGGCGACGCTCGCACCAGGTAGGCCCCCGCCGGCAACGTTTCCGACAGATCGGCGAAGATGGCACGAACCCGACGACGGGTGCGATTCCTGACCACCGCGCCACCGACCTGGCGGTTGATGGCGCACGCCAACCGGGGCGGGCCGACGGGTGCGGGCAGCCAGGTGACCGACACCGAACCCGCTCGTCCCCGGCGACCGTGCCGGCGAAGCTCAGCGAAGGTCGATCGATCGCGGATGCGCCAGACCTCAGCGGCCATCACTCCCGCCGGCACTACGCCGACAGGCGGTGGCGGCCCTTGCGGCGCCGGGCGGCCAGGATGGCCCGGCCGGCGCGAGTGGACATACGGTGCCTGAACCCGTGGTTCTTGGCCCGCTTGCGGTTGTTGGGCTGAAACGTGCGCTTCACGACGCGTCCCTCTCTGGACGGAAAATGCAACGACGTGGCGCGACGGAACCAGGGGTCGCAGCCGACGTCCCAGCGGCCAGGCTAGAGCCTGCGGGCGGCGCGCGGCAACCGGGGAAGATTCCTCCGAAAACCCTGGTACGAGCCCTTGCTTTCGGCGGGGACGCCGGTGGTACCGTGCGCCTTCGTTCACTCGCCGGCACGCGTCCACCGGGGGGAGCGGGCCGGCCTGAGGCCGGGAACCCGGCGTTTTCCACAGGTGTGGACGGGTTTGTGGGTTCTCTGGGCGGCAGGGTCGGTGGCAGGGAGTACGAGCGAGTGGTCGAGGCGGAAGAGCTGTGGAGCGCCTGCGCAGAGGCCTTGCGAGCCGACGTGCCGGAGTCGGTGTGGAACAGCTGCTTCCAGGCCGCGGTCGGGGTCTCGTTGGAGAAGGACCTGTTGGTCGTGGCCGTGCCCTCGACGCTGGTCAAGGAGCGGCTGGAGAGTCGCTGGCTCGCCCCGGTCACCAGCGCGCTGGCTGACCTCGGCCGGCCCGGCCTGACCGTGGCCCTCGAGGTCCGCACCGACCAGCACCAGGAGGACGAGCCCACCGTCGCCGCCGCCGGCTTCGCCAGTGCCCCGGCGCCGGCGAATGGCCAAACCCAGCTGGCGCTGACCGAGACCCGGGCCGACGAGCCCCGCCCCCAGACGCTGAACCCCCGATACACCTTCGACGCCTTCGTCACCGGTGCGTCGAACCGCTTCGCCCACGCGGCGGCGCTGGCAGTGGCCGAGACGCCGGCCCGGTCGTACAACCCGCTGTTCATCTACGGCGTCGCCGGCCTGGGCAAGACCCACCTCCTCCACGGCATCGCCCACTACGTGCAGGAGAACTATCCGGCGTACAAGGTCCGCTACGTCTCCACCGAGGCGTTCCTGAACGACTACGTCGACGGCATCCGTACCAACTCGATGACCGCGTTCAAGCGCAAGTACCGGGAGAACGACGTCCTCCTGGTCGACGACATCCAGTTCATGGAGGGCAAGGAGGGGCTCCAGGAGGAGTTCTTCCACACGTTCAACCAGCTCCACGGGGCCAACCGCCAGATCGTCCTGTCGTCGGACCGGCCGCCCCGGGCCATCGCCACCCTGGAGGACCGCCTCCGCAGCAGGTTCGAGTGGGGCCTCATCACCGACATCCAGCCGCCCGACCTCGAGACCCGGCTCGCCATCGTGCGCAAGAAGGCCGAGCGCGAGCCGATCCCGCCGCCGGCCGAGGTGCTGGAGTTCATCGCGACCCACATCACGAACAACATCCGCGAGCTCGAGGGCGCCCTCATCCGGGTCTCGGCCTTCGCCAGCCTCAACCGGGCACCGATGACCGCCGAGCTCGCCGCCCAGGTGCTGGGTGACATCCTCACCGACTCACAGCCCCGGGCGATCACCGCCGGCATCATCCTGGACGCCACGTCGAAGATGTTCGGGTTCCCCGTCGAGGAGCTCCAGGGCAAGAGCCGGCGCCGCCCGCTCGTCACCGCCCGGCAGGTCGGCATGTACGTCTGCCGCGAGCTGACCGACCTCAGCTACCCGGCCATCGCCCGTGAGTACGGCGGGCGTGATCACACCACGGTGATCCACGCCGTGGAGAAGATCGGTGCCCTCATGAAGGAGCGTCGGCAGATCTACGACCAGGTCACCGAGCTCATCCAGTCGATCCGCTCCGGGTGACTGACCAGGCACAGGTAGTCCCTGTGGATGACCACCGCGCGACGGACAACCTTGTGCAGAGCCCTGTGGATGACTTGTGGGTAGCGGCGCTGACCACACAGGATCGGAACGAAGGTCACCGTTCGTGTCACACCGCTGTGCGACGCTGGGGACAGAGGTCGGACAGTGAAAGTGACTCCCAGCAGCCACATCGCGGAGTTATCCACGATCCACAGGTCTTACTGTTGTCACTAGAGAGATCTCTCCTTAGTAAGAGCAATAACCGAGGACAGGAGCGACGGTGAAGTTCCGCTGTGAGCGTGACGTGCTCGTCGAGGCGTTGGGCACCGCGACTCGGGCCGTCGCGAGTCGCGGTGGCGCGCTGCCGGTGCTCTCGGGCGTCAAGGCCGAGCTGATCGGCAACCGGTTGGTGCTCTCCGGCAGCGATCTCGACCTGACCATCCAGGTCGGCGTCGAGGTCGCCGGTCAGGCCGACGGGGTGGCCGTGCTGCCGGCGCGGCTGACCGCCGACATCGTGCGGGCGCTCGAGCCGGGTGCGGTCCACATCGAGGTCGAGGGCGAGGAGGGGCGCATCTCGTCGGGCCGCTCGCAGTTCGCCGTTCGCCTGTTGCCGGCCGACGACTTCCCGCGGCTGGCCGAGTCGGCAGCCGACGAGGTGACCCTCGACGCCGCGGCACTGGCCGAGGCCCTGCGCCAGGTGGTGCGGGCCGCCAGCCACGACGATGCCCGACCGATCCTCACCGGCGTGCTCATGGCGGCCGAAGGCGATGGGCTGCGCCTGGTGGCGACCGACTCCTATCGCCTCGCCGTGCGTGATCTGCCGGGTGCCAGTGTCCTCCGTGAGGGCCAGGCGGTGCTGGTGCCTTCCAAGGCACTGGGCGAGCTCGGTCGGGTGTTGACGACCGGCACGGTCACGCTGCGGCTCGGTGAGCGCGACGCCACCTTCGTGGTGGGCGACACGCGCCTCACCACCCGCCTGATCGAGGGCGAGTTCCCCAACTACCGCCAGCTCATCCCGTCGACGCATCCCAACCGGCTCACCGTCGGGCGGGAGCCGCTGCTCGACGCCCTGCGCCGGGTCAAGCTCCTGGCCCGGGAGGCCACGCCGGTGCGCATCACGCTCAAGGGCGAGGGCATCGAGCTCACCGCCATCACCCAGGACGTCGGTCAGGCGCACGAGGACCTCGATGCCAAGTACGAGGGCACCGAGATGGTGATCGCCTTCAACCCGGAGTACCTCGCCGATGGCGTCGAGGCCGTCGAAGGTGACGAGGTCACCCTGGAGACGGTCGATGCCCTCAAGCCGGCGGTCGTTCGCTCGGTCGAGAGCCAGGACTACCTGTACCTGTTGATGCCCGTCCGGGTGTCGTGACGGTGTGTTCCTCCGTCATCTCTGGCTGACCGACTTCCGGAACTACGCCACTGCCGAGCTGGCGCCGGCCACCGGTCTCACCGCCATCGTCGGTGACAACGGCGAGGGCAAGACGAACCTGCTCGAGGCGATCGGCTACCTCGCCACGCTCTCGTCGTTCCGGGGGGCCCCGGGCGACGCGTTGCTGCGGTCGGGGTGTGAGCGGGCGATCGTCCGGGCCGAGGTCGACAACGACGGTCGGGTGGCATCGGTCGAGGCCGAGCTCCACGCCATCGGTCGCGACCGGGTGCTGGTCAACCGCCAACCGTTGCGGCGGTCGCGCGACCTGCTGGGCACGGTGCGCACCACGGTGTTCTCCCCCGACGACCTCGCGCTGGTCAAAGGAGGGCCGGCCGAGCGGCGCCGGTTGCTCGATGACACCCTGGTCGCCTGCGCGGTCAAGCACGACGCCCTTCGCGCCGACGTCGATCGTGTGCTGCGCCAGCGCACCACTTTGCTCAAGCAGGCTGGGGGACGGCTCACGGCTGACATCGAGGCCACCCTCGAGGTCTGGGACGCCAAGTTGGCCGATGCCGGCGAACGGTTGGGTGACGCCCGCGACGAGCTCGCCACGCGCCTGGCCCCCTCAACCGCGGCTGCCTACGACGCCGTCGCCCCCCGCCCGGCCCGAGTGGGGCTGCGCTACGAGGCTCCGTGGCGGGACGAGGGACTGGCCACCGCGCTGGCCAAGGCCCGGGCCGATGACGTCCGGCGCTCGGTGTCGACGGTCGGGCCCCACCGCGACGAGCTGGCCCTCTCGGTCGGTGGGTTGCCCGCCCGCACCCACGCCTCGCAGGGCGAGCAACGGTCGCTGGCGCTGGCATTGCGCCTGGCCACCCACGAGGTGGTGGGGGAGTCGGCCGGTAGCCCACCCGTGCTCCTGCTCGACGACGTGTTCTCCGAGCTCGACGGCTTCCGCAGCGCCGCGTTGCTGCGCTCGCTGCCCGCGGGCCAAGCGTTGCTGACCACCGCGGGCGCCTTGCCGCCCGGCGCGGTGCCGGAGCTGCTCGTGCGCGTGCAGGGCGGCACGATCGTCCCGTGATCCGCCCGCTGCCCGGTGATGGTCCCGGTCCTCGCCGGGTGGGGGACTCGCTCGACCGCGTCACGACGTCGCTCGGCGTCCCTCGGTCGAGCACCTTGGCCAAGGTGTTCGCCGCCTGGCCCGATCTGGTGGGGGAGTCGGTCGCCGCCAATGCCCGGCCCCGCTCGCTGCGTGCCGGGACGCTCGTCGTGGCCGTGGAGGAACCGGCGTGGGCCACCCAGCTGCGGTTCCTGGAAGCCGACCTCCTGGCCCGCCTGGCCGAGGTCTTGGGAAGCGGCGAAATCGCTCGAATCGAGGTCACGGTCGCGAGGCGCTGACACACCTCGCTGGTACACTTTGGGCATTGCGAATCCGGCCGCTGACCTGCGATTTCACGCCGCAGCGGGCCTTCGCCTCGACTGACTGATCTCGAAGGACGCGCCCGTGGTACAAGCAGTGACCGAGTCGTATGGGGCCGATGACCTCCAGGTCCTCGAAGGCCTCGAAGCGGTCCGCAAACGCCCCGGGATGTACATCGGCTCGACCGGTCTCAACGGGCTCCACCACCTGGTCTGGGAGATCGTCGACAACTCGGTCGATGAGGCGATGGCGGGGCACTGCGACCGCATCGAGCTGACGCTCCTCGCCGACGGCGGCTGCCGGGTGGCCGACAACGGGCGGGGCATCCCCACCGACATCAACAAGAAGCACAAGAAGTCGGGCGTCGAGCTGGCGCTCACGATGCTGCATGCCGGCGGCAAGTTCGGTGGTGGTGGCTACAAGGTCTCCGGTGGGTTGCATGGCGTCGGCGTGTCCGTCGTCAACGCCCTTTCCAGTCGCCTGACCGTCGACGTCGACCAGCTTGGCAAGCACCACCGGATGGAGTTCGCCAGCGGCGGGCGCCCGATGACGAAGCTGGAGGTCGTCGGCAACGCGCCGCGCGGCCGCACCGGCACCACCATCACCTTCTGGCCCGACGCCGAGGTGTTCGCCGCGGAGGGCATCGAGTTCCGGGCCCAGACGATCCTCGAGCGGGTGCAGATCTACGCCTTCCTGAACAAGGGACTCGAGATCCGCTTCGTCGACGAGCGGCCCGGCCACGACAACGAGCCCAAGGTCTTCAAGTACGCCGGCGGCATCGAAGACTTCGTCCGTCACGTCAACGCCTCGAAGGAGTCGCTGTTCAAGCGGGTCGGGTATTACACGTCGAGCGAAGAGACCCAGGAGGTCGAGGTCGCCTTCCAGTGGAACACCGGCTACCACGAGGGCATCCACTCCTTCGCCAACGGCATCGCCACCACCGAGGGCGGCATGCACGAGGAGGGCTTCAAGAAGTCGCTCTCCAACGTGGTCAACAAGTACGCCCGGGCCAAGGGCGCGTTGAAGGAGAAGGACGACAACCTCGCCGGTGAGGACATCCGGGAAGGCCTGACCGCCATCGTCAGCGTTCGGCTGCAGGACCCGCAGTTCGAGGGGCAGACCAAGACCAAGCTCGGCAACGTCCCGATGCGCTCGCTCATGGAGCGCGCTACCAACGAGAAGCTGGGCGACTGGTTCGAGGAGCATCCCACCGAGGCCAACCAGATCGTGAAGAAGGCGATCCAGGCTGCCCGGGCCCGCGTCGCCGCCAAGCAGGCTCGTGACGCCACCCGGCGGAAGTCGGCGTTCGAGGGTGCCGGCCTGCCCGGCAAGCTGACCGACTGCTCGTCGCGGGATGCACGCGAGACCGAGATCTTCATCGTCGAGGGTGATTCCGCTGGTGGGTCGGCGATACGGGCCCGCAACCCGCAGACCCAGGCCATCCTCCCGATCCGCGGCAAGATCCTCAACGTCGAGAAGGCGCGCATCGACAAGATGCTGAAGAACGCCGAGATCGAGACGCTGGTGAAGGCGATCGGTGCCGGCATCGGCGAGGAGTTCGACGTCACCAAGATCCGCTACGACAAGGTGATCATCATGTGTGACGCCGACGTCGACGGCTCGCACATCCGCACGCTGTTGCTCACGTTCTTCTTCCGGCAGATGAAGTCACTGGTCGAGGAAGGCCACGTGTACATCGCTCAGCCCCCGCTGTTCTCCACCGTGGTCGGCAAGGAGAAGATCTATCTCAAGGACGAGGTGGCGCGCGAGCGCTACGTCAGCGAGAACCCCAACAAGAAGCACGAGTTCAACCGGTTGAAGGGCCTCGGCGAGATGGACTGGCAGGAGCTGGGCGAGACCACCATGGACGCGACCAAGCGAACGCTGCTGCAGATCAACGTCGAGCAGGCGGCCTTGGCCGACGAGGTCACCTCGATCCTCATGGGTGACGACGTCGACCTGCGCAAGCACTTCATCACGACGAACGCGACCGACGTTCGGTTCCTCGACATATGACCGACACGCCGCCGCCCGACGAGGGCACCACATCCGTCGCTGGCGTCGAACCGATCGAGATCCAGGAGGAGATGGAGCGCTCCTTCCTCGACTACGCCATGTCGGTCATCGTCTCTCGCGCCCTCCCCGACGCCCGTGACGGGCTGAAGCCCGTGCACCGGCGCATCTTGTGGGGCATGCGGGACGTCGGGGCCCGGTCCGACCGGCCGCACATGAAGTCGGCCCGCGTCACCGGTGACGTCATGGGCAAGTACCACCCGCACGGCGACAGCGCGATCTACGACGCCATGGTGCGCATGGCCCAGCCGTTCAGCCTGCGCCATCCGCTGATCGACTTCCACGGCAACTACGGGTCGGTCGACCAGGGCGCTGCCGCGGCGCGGTACACCGAGTCGCGGCTCGGCGGGCTCGCCAACCTGATGTTGGAGGGCATCGACGAGAACACCGTCGACTTCCAGGCCAACTACTCCGGCGAGTTCGAAGAGCCGGCCGTTCTCCCCAGTCGCTTCCCCAACCTGTTGGTGAACGGGAGCCAGGGCATCGCCGTCGGCATGGCCACCAACATCCCGCCCCACAACCTGGGCGAGGTCATCGACGCCGTCACCCATCTCATCGACCATCCCGACGCCACGGCCGACGACCTCATGCAGTTCGTCACCGGCCCCGACTTCCCGACCGGCGCCTACATCCTCGGCCGCAGCGGGATCCTCGACGCCTACCGCACCGGGCGGGGCTCGGTGCGCATGCGGGCCAAGGCCGAGATCGAGGAGCACCGGGGCGCCACGTGGATCGTGGTGAGCGAGCTGCCGTACCAGGCGTCGCCGTCGAGCATCCTGCAGCGCATCGCCGAGCTGGCCGAGGCGCGCGAGCTCGACGGTGTGGCCGACGCCAACGACGAGTCGTCTGGTACCACCACCAAGCTCGTCATCAAGCTGAAGCGCGACGCCAATGCCAACGTGGTGCTGAACAACCTCTACAAGCACACGTCGTTGCAGACCAACTTCCCGGTCAACATGGTCGCCCTGGTCGACGGCATCCCCCGCACGCTCAACCTCGTCCAGATGCTCCAGGTGTACATCGAGCACCAGGTCGATGTCGTCACCCGCCGCTCCCAGGACCGGCTCGACAAGGCGCAGAAGCGTGCCCACATCGTCGAGGGCCTGATCAAGGCGCTCGACATGATCGACGCGATCATCGCCCTGATCCGGGGCTCGGCCGACACCCCCTCGGCCCGGGCCGGCTTGATGGCGGCGCCGTTCGAGTTCTCCGAGATCCAGGCCAACCACATCCTCGACATGCAGCTGTCGCGTCTCACCCGGTTGGGGCGCTCGAACCTCGAGGGCGAGCTGGCCGAGCTGCGCCAGACCATCGCCGAGCTCGAGTCGATCCTCAACGATCCGAACAAGCTGCGGGGCGTCATCAAGGAGGAGCTGGCCGTCGTGCGGTCAGAGCACGCCCAGCCCCGTCGCACCGAGATCACCTTCGATCCCGGCGACCTGTCGAACCTCGACCTCATCGACGACGAGGAGCTCGTCGTCACCCTGTCGGCGAAGGGCTACGTCAAGACGGTGGCCTTCGACGCCTTCCGCACCCAGGCGCGTGGGGGTCGAGGCGTGGCCGGCACCAAGCTGCGCGACGACGACTACGTGACCCACATCGTCACGACCACGGCGCACGCCTATCTGCTGTTCTTCTCCACCCGTGGCCGGGTCTACCGGCTCCGGGCCCACGAGATCCCGATGAAGGAGCGGACGGCGAGAGGCACTGCCATCGTCAACCTGCTGCCGCTCCAGCCCGACGAGCGCATTCGGGCCATCATCGACACGCGCGACTACGAGAGCCACCGCTTCCTGTTCTTCGCCACCAAGTCGGGCCAGGTCAAGAAGACCAAGTTCACCGAGTACGACTCGTCGCTCCGGTCCGGCCTGATCGCCGTCAACCTCCGCGACGAGGACGAGCTGGTGCGGGTCATCCCCACCAACGGGGGCGACGACATCTTCATGGTGTCGAAGAACGGCATGACCATCCGCTTCGCCGAGGACGAGGTCAGGGCGATGGGCCGGGCGGCGGCGGGCGTGCGGGGGATGAAGCTCAAGCCTGGTGACGAGGTCGTGTCGTGCGACGTCGCCCGCGACGATGCCGACATCCTGATCGTCACCGAGGCCGGTTACGGCAAGCGCACCAAGCTCGAGCGGTTCAACCGCCAGGCCCGCGGCGGCCAAGGCGTGCGTGGCATCAGGCTCACCGCCAAGCGGGGCGGCGTCGCCGCGTCGTTCATGGTCGGTCTCGACGACGACATCATTCTCATCTCGTCCCAGGGCACGGTCATCCGCACCAGCGTGCGGGAGATCTCGTCGCAGGGCCGTGACGCCACCGGCGTTCGGGTCATGAACGTCGGTGACGGCGAGACGGTTGCCTCGGTGGCGCCGGTGCTCGCCACCGACGACACCGTCTGACCTCGTCTTCATCACTTCCCCCGCACAACCTGCGTTGACGGAGGACCGATGGACACACGCGAGCGAGGCTCGATCATGCCGCTGGTGGCAGTGCTGGTGGTCGCCATGGGCGGCCTGTGCCTCCAGCTCGGACGGTTCGGCGGCCGCCTCGATGATGCCGCCCGGGCCCAGACGGCGGCCGACGCCGCGGCCTTGGCCGGCGCCGCCGACGGCCGTCGGGCGGCCACTGAGCTGGCCCAGGCCAACCACGGCGACCTGGTGGCGTACCGCCAGTCGGGATCCAAGGTCGCCGTCCGGGTGCAGGTCGGCGACTCCGTCGCCCGGGCCACGGCGGTAGCGGTCCCCCGGTTCGCCCCCGCTACGCTGACCCCCCGCTCGCCGGGTTCAGGAAGGTGACGCCCGGTTTCCGGGACTGAGCCTCCAGAACTCGGGGTTGGGGCTATAGCTCAGTCGGTTAGAGCGCATCCCTGATAAGGATGAGGTCGCAAGTTCGATTCTTGCTAGCCCCACTCGCACGTTCCCGGTCGCCGCTAGCTTCACCGCCGGTGCGCGTTCCCCGGTACTCCATCTGCCAGGCCGTTGTGCGGGGACACGACTTCGCCACCGATGTTGCGTGGACAGCCGCCGCAGGGGCGACGGGGATCTGCCTCGCCGGTGATGCGGTCGAGGCCCACGGCGTCGAGGCGACCAAGGCGTTGCTCGCCGAGCACGGGTTGGCGGTGTCGAGCATCGAGCGGGCCGTCGGCTCGGTGTTGGCCGATGACCCGATCGAGGTGCAGGAGCAGCAGGTGGCCCGGGCGGTGGAGCTCTGCGTCGCGTTGGGCGCGCCGGCCGTGCTGATCACCACTGGTCCGATCGACGGGTCGGGCACCAGTGCGGTCGAGGCCGACCGCCAGTGCCGAGCGTGGTTCGAACGGATGGCGCCGATCGCGGTGGCGGGCGGCGTGCGACTCATGCTCGAGCCGGTGCACCCGCTGCTGCGCTGGGTGAGCTACGTCCACACGCTTCGCCACGCGGTGGACCTCACCGGCGCGGCACCGGGCACCGGTGTGCTGGTCGACGTCGGCCATCTCTGGTGGGACCGCGATGTGCTCGACGACATCGCCACCCTTGCCGACCAGATCGTGTCGGTCCAGATCGACGACGTCGATCCGGTGACGTTGCGCGAGTTCCGTTACACCCGTCTCCAACTCGGTGACGGCGCCATCCCGTTGCCCACCCTGGTCGGGGCCCTCGAGGCTGCCGGCTACACCGGCTGGTACGAGAACGAGAACGGCATGCGCATGAAGCGCGAGGACCGGATCGAGTTCTTCCGTGAGGGTGGCCGTCGACTGGCCGAGCTGCTCGGCGGCTGACACACCCCCGCCGCACCGAGAAGATCATCGGCGGCCACGAATGCCGTCGTTCCGGCGGCACCCCCGCACGGACCGTGCGGCCGGCATCTTCCTGTGCGTTTGCGTTCCTCACGTTGTTGGGCACGCGAGCGCGCGCCCTCATCGCGAGAGCCAGCGACACAGCAGGAGGTTGGCGATGGGAAGGAAGCACTGGATCAGTGCTGCGGCGGTCGGCTTGGCCGTCGCGGTGCCCTTCTTGGACGTGCCGGGAACGACTGCGGCGACCCCGGCCGTGGCCATGGCGGCCGCTGCAGGCGGCGATGGCATCTGGGTGGCCGATGCCGGCGGTGGCGTCACGACGCATGGCGCCGCTGCGGGGTTCTACGGGTCGGCGTCGCCAGCGGCACCGCGGAAGCCGATCACCGGCATCGCCAGGACGGTGTCGGGCAAGGGGTACTGGCTGGCAGGTGAGGACGGGAGCGTCTTCACCTATGGCGATGCCCCGTTCCACGGCTCGATGGGCGGCGTGCGGCTGGCGAAGAAGATCGTCGGCATGGCTGCCGACCCGGCCGGTCGTGGGTATTGGCTGACCGGAGCCGACGGTGGTGTGTTCAGCTTCGGTGCGCCGTACTTCGGCTCGAGTGGTGCCATCAAGCTGCAGCAGGACGTGACCGGAATGGCTTCGACAGCGACGGGCAAGGGCTACTGGCTCGTCGCCAAGGACGGTGGCGTCTTCACCTACGGCGATGCCCGCTTCTCCGGCTCGACGGCGTCGATGCATCTCAAGCAGGCGGTCGTGGCCATGGCGCCCGACCCTGATGGCGTCGGTTACTGGCTCGCCACCGCTGACGGCGCGGTGTACTCCTTCGACGCCGCCTTCCATGGCGCAGGCGTCGGCCGACTGGCCGCCGGCGATCGCGTCGTCGGCATGGTCGCCGCGCCCAACGACGGCTACTGGCTGCTGACAGCCAGCGGCAGCCTGCTGGCCTTCGGGGGGGCCCGCACGCTCTGACGTGCGGGAGCGCGGGCACCGATCCTTGGCGGGGTCGGTGCCCGCGTCGGCACCGAGCATCCCGCTGCCCTCCAGTCGGTTGCGAGCGGGGTACCGTCGGCACCCATGCGATTCCTGCGACGGGCCCTGGTCGCCCTCGGCGTGACGGGACTGATCGCCGCCGTCCTGCGGCTACGGGGCACCGGTGGCGTGCCGCCCCAGTCGGGAGGCTGGCGGGAGCTCAGCGGTCCCGACCTTCGCTGAGGTGACCCGATGAGGATCGCGGTCCTGGGTGCCGGCGCCGTCGGCGCCCGGACGGCACGCCAGCTGGCGTCGACCGACGCCGTCGAGTCCGTACAGGTCGCTGATGCCATCGGCCGGCGGGCCGAGTCGGTGGCCGATGCCATCGACGACCGGTCGCGGGTGCGGGCCGTGCCGTACGACAGCTGGGCCGACGGTGCCGACGTCGTCGTCCTGTGCCACCCCGGCGGCGATCACGGCGCCCTTGCCGAGGGTTTCGTGCAGGCCGGGGTGAGCGTGGTGTCGGTGAGCGACGATGTCGACGACGTCCAGGCCCTGCTGGCCCTCGATGGCGCGGCTCGGCGCGCGGAGGTCTCGGTGGTAGCCGGGGCCGGCTTCGCGCCCGGGCTCACCGACGTGTTGGCAGCCCATGCCGCCGCCCAGTTCGACGGCGTCGACGAGGTGCACGTAGCCAAGGTGGGTACCGGCGGCCCCGCCTGCGCCCGGGCCCACCATGGCGCCCTCGCCGGCGAGGCCACCGATTGGCGGGACGGGGTCTGGCAGCACCGGCGGGCGGGCACCGGTCGGGAGCTGTGCTGGTTCCCCGACCCGGTGCGGGCCCAGGACTGCTACCGGGCTGCTGCGCCCGATGCGCTGCTGCTGGTGCCGGCGTTTCCCGGTGTGTCGAGGGTGACGGCGCGCGTCGCGGCCAACCGCCGTGACCGCCTCACCGCCCGCCTCCCGATGCTGCGGCCGCCCCATCCCGAAGGCGGCATCGGCGCCATCCGGGTCGAGCTGCGCGGGCGGCGGGGCCCGGTCCGGGAGGTCGTGGTGTTCGGGGTCATGGACCGCCCGGCGGTGGCGGCCGGCGCGGTGGCCGCCCTCGCCGCCGTGGAGGCTGGGGCCGGACGGCTGCGCCGCGCCGGGGCGGCCGGGTTGGCCGAGCTGGTGGAGCCGGTGCCGTTCCTGGCCGAGCTCGCCCGCCGTGGGGTCAAGGCCGCCGTGTTCGAGGGGTCGGCCCCCGGCCTCTAGACGTCCAGCTGTAACTGTGTAATTCTGTAAGTGATGAGTGAGATCGCGGGATGGTTCACCGGCCGGCTGCCCGATGGGTGGTTCACCGCGCCGCCCGAGGTCGACGCCGACCGGGACGAGATCCTGGTGGTGGGCACCCTCGTCCCGCCCGAGGTCGAGGGCAGCGACGACGCGGTGGCCGCGGCCTGTGCGGCCCGGGCCAAGCGGTTCCGCGAGGAGACCCGAGCTACCCGGGTGGCGATCGCCGAGGAGGCCGAGCACCGGTTCGGGCGCAAGGTGGCCTGGGGCGTCGAGATCAGGGGCGACCGCTACCTGTTCACTCATCTGGCCGTCCCGGTGATGACCCGCCTGCGGTTCAGCGAGCGGGTGGTGCTCGACACCCTCATCGACGCCGGCGTCGCCCGGAGCCGGAGCGAGGCGCTGGCCTGGTGCGTGCGGCTGGTCGACCGTCACCAGGGCGACTGGATCACCCAGCTCCGCGACGCGCTCGCCCACGTCGAGGAGGCCCGGCGGTCGGGCCCCGATCTGTAGGAGCCGCTGGTTACGGCCGGGTGAGGCGCTCGAACAGGCCCAGCTGGTCGGGCTGGTGGCGCAGCAGCTCGGGGTGCCATTGGACGGCGGTGATGTGCGTCGCCTGCCTGACCTCGATCGCCTCGATCGTGCCGTCGTCGGACCAGGCCGTGACCGTGACGCCCGCCCCCGGCCGGTCGAGGGCCTGGTGATGCAGGGAGTTCACCTCGGCCTCGCGCCCGTCGTCGAAGGTGATGTGGTGGGTCACCGAGCGATGCCCGTCGATGTGCTGGATGAGCGAGCCGCCGAGGGCGACGTTGAGGATCTGGGCGCCCCGGCAGATGGCGAGGGCCGGCGTCCCATGCTCGAGGACGGCCTGCCAGAGGGCCACGTCGAACGCGTCCCGGTCGGTGTCGATGCCGTCGGTCTCGGGTTGCGTCTCCTGGCCGTACAAGGCGGGGTCGACGTCACCGCCCCCGGCGATGACCACGGCGTCGACCGACGCCAGCAGCTCGACGGCGTCGCTGGGGTCCACGACCGGGAGGAGCACGGGGAGGCCGCCGGCCTTGATGACCGAGCGGATGTAGGCGCGGGGCACGGTGTCGTTGGGCTCGTCGATCGTGCCGACGGGCACGTCGCGCGGCCAGGTCGTGATGCCGACCCGTTGCTTCACGGCTTGGTTGCCTTGAGGCTGTACGAGAGCGGAACCGTCGAATCGGGCAGCGACCACATCCCATCCTCGCGGCGCACCATGGTGTCGTCGTTGAGGTTCCACGTCGTGGACGGCCACTCGTGCAGCCACTCGATGCGGAGCCCGGCTGTGGCCACCGCGGTCACCACGTCGCCGATGCCGTGGCTGAACTCCCAGCTGGCGTTGTGCTCGAACACCGCCTCGCGATCGGCGTAGGTGCCGTCGGGCTCGTCGAAGAACGCCGCTGAGCCCCCGCCGTACCCCTCGCCCCAGCGCAGCGCCGTCGCATACGGGTGCATCTCGGCGAGGTAGAGGAACCCAGCTGATCGCAGCAGCGACGCCACGGCCTTGGCCCACCGCCGGAGGTCGGGGAGCCAGATGAGAGCGCCCCACGACACGTAGACGATGTCGAAGTCGCCGTCGAGGGTGGCCCGGGCGTCCTCCACGGTCGACACCACGAAGCTGGCCCGGTCGGCGAGGTCGATCCGCATGGCCAGCTGCCGGGCGGCGTCGATAGCTGGCGCCGAGAAGTCGACGCCCACCGTCTCGGCGCCGAGTCGCGCCCAGGTGAGGGTGTCGAGCCCGAAGTGGCACTGGAGGTGGCACAGGCGCTTGCCGTCGACCGGTCCGACCTCGTCGACCTCGAACGGGGCGAGCGTCGAGCGGCCGGCGACGAAGCTGTCGACGTCGTAGAAGTCAGACGCGACGTGCGAGGGCACCCGCTCGTCCCAGAGGCGCCGGTTGATCTCGACCCGCTCGTCCATGGCGAGCGCAGCGTAAAGGTCGGTCAGGACGGCCGGAACACGCTGGCCAGCTCTTCGGGCACCGGCCGGTCGAGCTGGTCGTAGGTGCACGAGGCCGGTTCGCGATCGGGGCGCCACCGCACGAACTTGGTGGCGTGGCGGAAGCGGTTGCCCTGGAGGTTGTCGTAGCCGACCTCGGCCACCTGCTCGACCCGCAGGGGCTCCCACGACATGTCCTTGTTGGCGTTCCACCGGTTGCCGGCGCCGGGAAGCCGTTGCCCCTGCTCGGCCATGACCGCGGTGGCCCAGTCGCGCCAGGGGTGCCCGTCGAGCGCGTTGTCCCGCAGTGGTGCCACCTCCTCGACCAGCTCTCGCCGGCGGGCGGCGGAGAACGATGTCGCCACGCCGACGTGGTTGAGGTGGCCGGCGTCGTCGTAGAGGCCGAGGAGGAGCGAGCCGATGCCTTCGCCGTCCTTGTGCCACCGGAAGCCAGCCACCGCGCAGTCGGCAGTGCGATCGTGCTTCACCTTCAGCATGACCCGCTTGTCCTCCTGGTACTGGAGGTCGACCGACTTGGCGACGACACCGTCGAGCCCGGCGCCCTCGAAGCGGTCGAACCAGTCGGAGGCCACGGTCGGGTCGGTCGTCGCCGGCGTGAGGTGCACCGGTGAGACGGCGTCGGCGAGCGCGGCTTCCAACGCGGCTCGGCGGTCGGAGAACGGTCGACCGCGGAGGTCGTCATCGCCGAGGGCGAGAAGGTCGAAGGCGACGAACGACGCCGGCGTCTGCTCGGCCAGCAGCTTGATGCGTGATGCGGCCGGATGGATTCGCTGTTGGAGGGCGTCGAAGTCGAGCCCGTGGGAGGAGGCGATCACGATCTCGCCATCGAGCACCACCCGATCGGGAAGCTGTTCACCGAGGGCGATCACCAGCTCGGGGAAGTAGCGGGTGAGCGGCTTCTCGTTGCGGCTGCCGAGCTCGATCTCGCTGCCGTCCTTGAACACGATGCAGCGGAAGCCGTCCCACTTGGGCTCGTAGACCAGGGAGTCGCCCGTCGGCAGCTCGCGGCTGAGCTTGGCCAGCATGGGCTTCACGGGGGGCATGACGGGGAGCTTCACTTGAGCAACCTCGAGAGACGTCGGTCGGCCAGGACCTTGCCGTCGGTCTGGCACGCGGGGCAGTAGGTCACCTCGTACGACTCGTACGACACCCGTTGCATGGTCTCGCCGCACGCCGGGCACGGCTGGCCGTGCTTGTGGTGGACGATCCAGTGGTCGCCGACCTTGGCGGGCAGACCGCCACGCCTGGCCCGCTCGTGGTCAAGACCCTCCTCGAGGACCTCGTGGATGGCGGTCAGCAAGCCCTCCCGTTGCGGCGCGCTGAGCGAGGCGAGTGACGCGTAGGGCGAGAGCTTGGCCCGGTGAAGGGCGTCGTCGGTGTAGCCCCGGCCCATGCCGGCGACGGTGCGCTGGTCGCGGAGGATGGTGTGGACCCGGCGCCGGTCGTCGCTGTGGCGAACGAGCTCGGCGAACTCGTCGCTGGTTGCCTCTGGGCCCAACCCCGCCATCGGGCCGTCATCGCCCGGGCCGAGCACCCACCACCCGGCCTTGCGCTCGGTGCCGAACTCCTTGACGAGCACCGAGGGGCGGCCGGTGAAGCGAAGGCGCACGACGCCTTGCTTGGGCTTGGTGGCCTTGGGTGGGTCCTCGACATCGACCCGCCCGCCCTGGGACAGATGGATCAGCAGCCGCAGCCCGGCACCGAAGTCCCACACGAGGTACTTGCCGCGCCGCCCGACGCCTTCGAGGGTGCGCCCCACGAGGGAGGCCGGGTCGGGGTCGAAGGTCTTGAGGGCGGCGAACTGCAAGGGCTGGTAACCAGCGAGCTCGCCGCCCGCCACCGCGGCATCGAGTCGTTCGGCCAGCGCTTGCATCTCCGGCAGCTCAGGCATCGTCAGCTCCGAGGAGCTCGCGTGCCCGGGCGGCGCGTGACGCCAGGTTCTCCGGGAGCCCGTCGAGGGTGGGCGGCAGCCCGGAGGTGGCCAGCGACACCAGCAGCTCGACCTCGGCCAGCCAGTCGTCGACCAGCACCGTCTCTGGCGCGATCCCCTCGCCGGCGTCAGCGGCGTTGTGGTAGTTGCCGAGCGGCACCGCCAGGCCCGACGCCCGGTACCCGAGGGCCGAGAACACTGTCGCCTCGCACACGCCGCCGTCCATCAGCTTGCGGCGGTAGGGCACACCGGCGCGCTCGGCCGCGGCGCGGAGGGCCTCGGTGAGGCCGTTGTCGAACACGCTCATGCGATCACCGACGCGCACGATCACGCCCGCTCCTTGCGGCGCCTCGGGCAGCGCCTTCGAGCACTCGAGGGAGACGACGCTGGCGTTGCTCGGCACGGTGCCGAGCCGGGCCGCTTCGAACGCGCCGAGCAGCCCGTCCTCCTCCGCCCTGGTGAACAAGCCCCAGACCGGCACGGCCGGCTCGGGCACCCGGTCGAGGCAGGCGAGGATGGCGGCCACGCCGAGCAGGTCGTCGCAGACCCGCACGGTGATGCGGCCGTCGTCGATCGACCAGCCGGGAAAGCCCCACATGGCGAGGTCGCCGGCGCCGGCCTCACCCTCGAGGAGCTCGGCGGTGGCGCCGGTCAACGACCCGTCGGGCCGGAGCTCGGCGGCGGTCAGTCGGGCTCGCCCGGCACGGTCGACCTCGCCAGGGCGGAACACATCGACTGGTGTGCCGGCGATGTCGCCGACCGGGCGGACCCCGCCGCGGAACTCGAGGCTGACCTGGCCGGCATCGACCGAGGTGACGACGAAGCCGGGGTGGTCGAGGTGAGCGACGAGCACCAGCGGTGGCAGGCCGTTGGCGGCGCCCGACTTCACCAGCACGTTGCCGGCGGCGTCCCGGCTGGCGTCGAGCCCCCGCTCGGCTGCGAAGTCGACGCAGAACCCGGCGGTGAGGTCCTCGAGGAACGGCACCGTGGGCAGCGACAGGAGCGCTTCGGCGATGGCGAGGGGATCGGTCACTCGCGGAGGAGGCTAGGGCCGCCCCGGGGCTCTCAGCCCGCGAACCGGCGGTGGAAGGCGATGGCCGCGGCCGTCGCCACGTTGAGCGAGTCGATCTCGCCGGCGAGCGGGATCCGCACGCGGACGTCGGCCGCGCTCAGGGCCGCATCGCTCAGGCCCGGGCCCTCGGCGCCGAGGACGAAGCACACCCGCTCCATGTCGTCGAGGTCGGCAATGGTGTGGTCGCCGCCTGGCGTGAGTGCGGCCACCGTGAGGCCCGCCCGCCGGGCCAGGTCGAGATCGCCAGGCCAGTCGCCCAGGCGGGTGAAGGGCACCGCCAGCACGTGACCGAGCGAGACCCGTACCGTGCGGCGATAGAGCGGATCGGCGCAGGTCGGGTCGAGCAGCACGGCATCGACGCCGAGGGCGGCGGCGTTGCGGAACAGCACGCCGAGGTTCTCGTGGTTGTTGACCCCCTCGAGCACGGCCACGGTGCGGGCGCCGTGCAGCACCTCGTCGGGGTGGCGCAGGGGCGGGCGGTCGGCAACGGCGACGATGCCCCGATGCAGCGGGAAGCCGGCGACGGCGTCGAGGACCGGTTGGTCGGCGACGTACAGCGGGATGTCGATGCCGGCCAGCATGGAGGCCACCCCTGCGGCCCGGGACGGAGCGACGAGAGCCGAGCGGAGGATCGCGCCGTTGGCGATCGCCCGTTCGAGCACGAGCCGTCCCTCGCAGACGAAGACATGGCCGGCCCGCTGGAGCTCGCCGTCGGTCATCCCGACGTAGTCGGCCACTCGCGGATCGCCGGGATCACCGATCGTCACGCTGGTGGCCACCGCCGCGAGCGTGTCAGCTCCGGCGGCGGGGCGGGGTAGGGGCAGGACGATGACGTGGCTGTGGTCGCCGGGCGACTGGTTGGGCCGGCTGCTCTTCCAGCGGGGGTTGGCGCTCGTCTACGTGCTCGCCTTCGTGGCGGCGGCCCGGCAAGGACCCGCGCTCCTCGGCGAGCGCGGCCTGTTGCCGGTGCCACAGTTCGTTCGGGGCCGCCGGTTCCGTGACCTCCCGAGCCTCTTCACGGTGCGGTACTCCGACCGGCTGTGGGTCACCGTCTCCTGGCTCGGTGCCGCGCTGGCAGCCGCCGCGCTGATCGGGGTGATCGACGCCGGACCGATCGGGGTGTCGATGCTCGGCTGGTTCGTGCTGTGGGCGCTCTACCTGTCGATCGTCAACGTCGGTCAGCAGTGGTACGGCTTCGGCTGGGAGTCGTTGCTCCTGGAGACCGGCTTCCTCGCCATCTTCCTCGGCCCTCGCTCGATGGCGCCACCGTGGCTGGTGCTGCTGCTGCTCCGGTGGTTGCTCTTCCGCGTGGAGTTCGGGGCCGGCCTCATCAAGATCCGCGGCGACCAGTGCTGGCGCGATCTCACGTGCCTGCGGTACCACCACGAGACCCAGCCGATGCCGAACCCGCTCAGCTGGTACTTCCACCACCTCCCGATGTCGTTGCACCGCATCGAGGTGGGCGCCAACCACGTGACCCAGCTGGCGGTGCCCTTCCTGCTCTTCCTGCCGCAACCCATCGCCGGCATCGGGGCCAGCGTCATGGTGATCACCCAGTGCTGGTTGCTGCTGAGTGGCAACTTCGCCTGGCTCAACACGGTCACGATCGTCGTGGGGCTCTCGGTGGTGGGCGGTCCGGTGGTGGGCCCGCTCCTCGGTGTGGACCCTCCAGCATTGGTGCACGACGGGCCGGGATGGTTCGCCGCCATCCTGGTCGCCGTCGCCGCCGTCATCGCGGTCCTGAGTCGCCGGCCGGCCCGCAACCTGGTGTCCCGCCGCCAGCTCATGAACGCCAGCTTCGACAAGCTCCACCTGGTCAACACCTATGGCGCCTTCGGCAGCATCACCAAGGTGCGCCACGAGATCATCGTGGAGGGCAGGCTCGGTTCCGAGTGGCGGCCCTACGAGTTCAAGGGCAAGCCGGGAGACGTCAACCGCCGCCCCCCGCAGGTGGCGCCCTACCACCTTCGGCTCGATTGGCTGCTGTGGTTCGCCGCCCTCTCACCTGGCTACGCCGAGCGATGGTGGCCCACCTTCGTCACCCGGCTGCTCGAGAACGACGAACCGACGCTCCGGCTCCTGCGCACCAACCCCTTCCCCGATCGACCCCCCGAGGAGATCAGAGCCCGGTTCTTTCGCTACCGCTACACGACGCCCGCCGAGCGGAAGGCAACCGGCGGCGCCTGGTGGCACCGCGACCTCGTCGGCGAGTTCATGGCACCGGTCAGCCGTGCTGCCGAGGCCTCACGACCTCGCCGGTAGGCTCAGGAACCCAACTCGGGGACGTAGCTCAGCTGGCTAGAGCACCTGCTTTGCAAGCAGGGGGTCGTGGGTTCGAGTCCCATCGTCTCCACCACGAAGGGCCTGATCACGGCGCTGCGATCGCGTCGTGCTGGCGTCTCGGGCGGAGCCCCTGGCGTCCGCGTCCCACTTCCGTGCCACAACGGCCAGAGTACGACGGTTGGCGTGACGCGACGCGAGAATCCATGGATGGATTCGGACGGGCTGGAACGCGAGAGAGCAGGGATCCAGGCGTTCAGGCCCGTAGCCGAGCGGTTCTGCACGCTGGTCGAGTCCGAGCGGGCTCCGCTACGGGCCATCCTGGCTTCTGCCGTTGCACTCATCGCAGCGGCGCTTGAGCTGCCGGACATCGAGCCGAGCGAGGCCGACTACGACGACCCCGACGACCTCGATGACGACTGCCGGCTCGTCGCTACTCGGATCGGCGAAGCGGTTCGAGGCCACGACCCCTACTGGGAGGTGTTCGACCCTCGGCTCATGGATGAGCCGGTCGCGGGCAGCCTGATCGACGACCTGAGCGACATCTACCGTGATCTGCGCCGCGGCTTGGCGATCGCGTCAGCCGGCTTTGCACCTGACGCGCTCTGGGAATGGAGGTTCTCGTTCGAGAGCCACTGGGGCAACCACGCCGTCGATGCGATTCGGGTCTTGCATCGTGTCGTGGTGGACTGATCAGACTCACGGATCGATGGACAAACTTCTCTCGCGTCCACGACTGGCGACGAAAGCTGCGTTCATCGCCGTCGCCGTCCTTTCGGCGGCGTCGGTCTTGTGGCTCCGGCAGACCGCGGAAGCGCTTCTGCGCGTCGACTCCTTCGCCGGCGGTGTAGCCGAGGTCTTGTTCTGGGCCGCGCCTACGTTCGTCCTGTACATGCTGCTTGCGCGGTCCCGACTCGCGATTGTGATTGATGGCTGTGTCGTCATCGTGCTCTTGGTCTGGGGATGGTGGTCGTCCGCGACCGACTGGCACTCGACGGCATCGCTCGGGCCGGGAGGGGACGGGCTGGTTCCTCGGGCCGTTCCTCGTTGTCGTCGTCTGGTTCGCTGAGCGCGTTTACCGAGCGAGATCGGTGCGGAGTACCTGATCAGCCGATCGGCAGACGACGCACCCGAATTCGATCGTTGCCGATGACGACGATCGCACCTTCGCTGAGATCGTCCGCTACCGCGTCGAGGTTCGCCAGAAGCAGGGCCGCCTGGCGCTCTGCTCGACGGGTGAACTCGCCTCTGAACAACACGATGCTCGGCACCGTCGCGTGTGCGTGGGCCACGAGGGTGCCGAAGTCGGTGTCGAGGGTGATCAACACGCGCTGGTCCTGGACGGCGTGGCTGAGGATGACCGGATCGGGAGCGCTCTTCAGGTTGATGTCGCGCACGTGGAGAACGTCGTGACCCGCCTCGCCGAGCAAACCAGCGACGCGTGGCGAGAGTCCTTCGTCGAGGAGGAACCTCAAGCGCCTTGGCGGAGTGGGAGCTCGCGCTCGCGGACGGCTTCAGCGGCGTACTCGAGCGCCTGGCGGATGTCATTAGCCTCGAGGTCCGGATAGTCGGAGAGGATCTCCTCGGAGGTCATGCCCTCCGCGACCATCCCGACGACGGTCGCGACGGGGATGCGCAGGCCGCGGATGCAGGGAACGCCGCCCATCTTGTCGGGCTCGATGGTGATCCGGTCGTAGCGCATCGGTCGGTCCTCCTTGGCTCACAGCGTACGACCCCGAGCCCGGGCGAGCTCTTCGAGAACGCCCGTCCCTCTTCCTCGCTCAGCTCGTCGATGACCATCTCGTCGTGCGGCGGCAGCGGACGAGCGCGGTCAAGCAACTCCTCGACGGGCAGCTCCATGCTCGGCTCGTCCTGCACGTCGATCATCCTGCCTCCTCACGCGGCCGCTTGATCAGGTCTTTCGCGCGAAACCGCTGGTAGCGGGATCAGGCGATCCCGGTTTGCAAGCAGGGGTCCTGGGTTCGAGTCCCATCGTCTCCACCACATCGGTCTCACGGCGCGACGACCTGGCCCCTTCTGCGGTCGGTACTGCGGCCGATGTGACCGGCGGGATCGGAACAGCGAGAGCACGATCCGAGGATCCTGGTGTCGAAGGTCCTTCGACCGGTAAGCAGACCGCATGCATGTCACAGGTGTCGGCATCTGCGGGCCCGAGTTGCGATACAGCGACGAGGGCGAGCGTGCCGACGCGGCGGCCGAGCTCGAGTCGCTGGGCTTCACCGCGCTGTGGCTACCCGACACCGGCGGCGATCTGTTCGGGCCGCTCCGCCTTCTGCTCGGTGCGACCCAGTCGATCACCGTCGCCAGTGGCATCCTCAACATCTGGCTGCACGACCCGGTTGCTGTCGCGACCGAGTTCGCCGACGTCGAGCGCGCGCATCCAGGGCGCCTCCTCCTCGGCCTTGGCGTCGGCCACGCATCCCTGGTCGATCGCACGACGGAGCCGGGCCGATACCGCCGTCCGCTTGCTGCGATGGAGGGCTTCCTCGACGCCCTCGACGGAGCGGCCTCGGTCGTACCCGTCGAGCGGCGGATGATCGCCGCGCTCAGCCCGAAGATGCTCGCGTTGGCGCGCGACCGGACCGCCGGCGCCTTCCCCAATCTCGTGCCCCCGTCGCACACCGCGTCGGCCCGCGCTGCCATCGGCGGCCAGCGCCAGCTGGCCGTGGAGCAGCACGCCGTCCTCGAAACCGACCCAGCAGCAGCGCGTGCAACGGCACGGGCCACCCTGGAGGGCTACTTCCGCCTACCGAACTACGTGAACAGCTGGCGATCGCTCGGCTTCGGCGAAGAGGACCTCACCGGCGGCGGCAGCGATCGGCTCATCGACACCATCGTCGCGTGGGGCGACGAGCACGCCATCGCTTGCCGCGTGCAGGAGCACTTCGATGCTGGAGCGGACCACGTCGGCCTACGCATCACCGATCCGTCGTCGCAACCAGGTCTGCCGCTCACCTCCTGGCGAAGGTTGGCGCCCGCGGTGAACAACTAGGCGCTGAGCCGTGCCGGCGGGGCCTCTCGCTGGCGGTTGGTGTTCGGTCGCGAGCAGCGGGGTACACACCACGCAGAGAAGTCCCCACCCTGTGGATGACGTTGTGCACAACGACGGTCCCGGTGGGGATTTCGAGCCGCGATCTGGGGACCAACCGAAAAGGTTGGGGGACAACCCTGTGACTTAGAAAATAGGCCTTGACCAGGGCTTTCGCAGGGTGGATCCTGTGCTTACGCCACCCACGCAGGGCCGGCTGGGACGGACCTGGCAACAGGAACGAGCCAGTCAGCCAAGGCAGGAGGCGGAGGGACGTCGGCCCGGGAGGGGCGCTCGCAAGAGCGACCCAACCACCCGGCGGACCGGGGGAGTGGGCCCCGAGAAGCGGGGTGGCTTCGGCCACTCGGCTACTCGGGGCCATCCTCGTTTTCGGCTGGCCTCTCCTCAGCGCTGCTCGGCGTAGAGCTGGTCGATCTCGGCTTCGTAGCGAGCGTGGATGCCCCGCCGCTTCAGCTTCAGCGTCGGCGTCAGCTCCTCCGAATCGGCCAACCACTCGTTCGGCAGGATCACGAACCGCTTCACCCGCTCGGCCTTGTTGAACGGCGCCATCGCCTCCTCGACGCCGGCTTCCACCTCGGCGATGAGGTCGGTGTTCGCTGCCAGCTCCGCCAGGGCTGCACCGGCGAGACCGTGGGCCGCGGCCCAGGCCCGTGCCGCGTCGGGGTCGAGCACCAACAGCGCACCCACATACGGCCGGTCGTCGCCGACCGCGCAGGCCTGGCCGACCAGCGGGATGGTCTTGAGCGCCGCCTCGAGGTTGGCCGGGGAGATGTTCTCCCCGCCGGCGGTGATCAGCAGCTCCTTCTTGCGATCGACGATCCGGAGGTAGCCGTCGTGGTCGAGCTCGCCGATGTCGCCGGTGTGTAGCCACCCGTCGGCATCGACCGACTCGGCGGTGCGCATCGGGTCCTCGAGGTAGCCGGCGAACACGTTGCCGCCCCGGCCCAGCACCTCGCCGTCGTCGGCGACCCGGATCTCACAGCCGGGCATCGCCCTTCCCACAGTGCCGAGCTTGCCGTCATCGAGGTTGCAGGTGAGCGGTCCGGTGAACTCCGACATGCCGTACACCTCGAACAGCGGGACGCCGACGGCGATGAACCACTCGACGACCTGTCGAGGGATGGGCGCCGCGCTGGTGATCGGCAGCCGGCAGGCGTCGAGGCCGACCAGCTCGCGCACCTGGTTGAAGGCGACCTCGTCGAGGAAGTCGAGCGTGACCTCTTCGTCATGGGTCAACTCCCGCTGGCGTTGGGCCAGCCGCAGGGGCAGCGCTGCCTCCACACCCTCCTCGAATGCATGCGCCTTGTCGGGGTCGGCCGCTACCGCCGCCAGCACGCCCGCCCGCAGCTTCTCCCACACCCGTGGCACACCGAACAGCAGCTCGGGGTGCACCAGGCGGAGGTACTCACCGAGTTGGGCCAGGTCGGGGCAGGTCGTCACCTGGTACCCGGAGGCCAGCGCGTCGTAGTGGGTGACCATGCGCTCGGCGATGTGGGCCATCGGCAGGTAGCTGATGGCGCGGAAGCCGGCCGGGCGGCGACCGAAGGCGATCTCCTGGCTGGCCACCGTCCAGGCCACGTTGTGGTGCGAGATCATGACGCCCTTGGGCGGGCCGGTGGTGCCGGACGTGTAGATGATGGTGGCGAGGTCGTTGGGGGTGACCCGGCCAGCAGTGGCGTGCATGTCGATGGGCTCACCCGAGGTCAGGTGCTCCCAGGGCATGCACTCGAGGCAGCCCTCGTCGACGACCACGATCTCGCGGAGCCCCGGGAGCTGGTCGCGAACCTCCAGGAACCGGTCGGCGATCGCCGGCCCGTCGACGATGGCCATGGTGGCCTGCGAGTGGTCGGCGAGGTAGCGGACCTGCTCTGGTGACGACGAGATGTAGATCGAGACTGGCGTACCGCCGGCGAAGACCACGCCGAGGTCGGCGATCTGGAAGGCGATGCGGTTGTGCAGCATCAGGATGACCCGGTCACCCCGCTCGAGTCCCGCGGCGCGGAGACCACCGGCGACGCGGGCAACCGCGTCGGCGTACTGGGTCCAGTTCAGCTCGGTCCACCCGTCGCCTGCACCGGCGCGCTCGCGCAGCGCCACGTAGTCGTCGCCCAGCTGCTCGACGGTGTCGAGGAAGAGGCTGGCGACCGTGTGGCCTTCGGCCAGGCTGTCGATCTTCTCCCGGGTCACGTCCATGCGGCGTCCCTCCTACAGCCGGATCACCATGCGGGTGCCCATCCCGTCGACCGGCTCGTCGAGGGTCAGGGCGGCACCGACCGCCCCCAACAGGGTCTGGGCCATCGGCAGCCCGAGCCCCATGCCCGGCACGGTGGTGTGCTCCTGGGACCGGGTGAATCGCTCGAAGACATGCGACCGCTCGTCGGGCCCGATGCCAGGCCCGTCGTCGACCACCTCGATCGACGGCTCCTCGGTCACGATCAGGCGGCACGACCCCGCGTACTTGAGGGCGTTGTCGACGAGGAATCCCACTGCCCGGCCGAGGAGGGCGGGGTCGGTGTCCACGATCACGTCCTTCGCCGGCACCTCGACGGTCACCTGCTCGGGGTGGCTCGACTGCCGGCAGGCATCGAAGGCCACCGGCCCCAGCCCAACGGGCCTGATCTCGGCGGCCACCACGCCGGCCTCGAGCCGGGCCAGCATCAGCAGCTCGTCGATGAGGCCGGACAGTCGGGCGGCGGCGCCGTCGATTCGCTGGAGCATCCGGCGGCGCTCGTCGGGGCCGAGTGCCTCGTCCTCGGTCAGCAGCGTGCTCACGAAGCCGCTGACGATGGTGATCGGCGTGCGCAGCTCGTGTGAGACCCGGGCGATGAAATCGCTCTTCATCACCTCGAGCTCGGCCACCGACTCGTAGCGGCGGGCGCTCTCGATGGCACCGGCCGCCTGGGTGGCGAGGGCCTCGAGGAACATCAGGTCGTCTTCGGTGAAGGCGTCGATCTCGGTGGTGGTGACCTGGAGCGTCCCGATCACCTGGCCGAGGGCCACGAGCGGCACGGCGAGGATCGACACCACGCCGGCGGCAGCGCTGCGCTCGGCTCCGTCGACGGCCATCCGCGGATCGTCGGCCACGTTGCCCGACAGCAGCGGTTGGGCGGTCGCGAGCACCCGACCGGCGATGCCCTGCCCGATGGGGACGCGGTCCTGGTCGAGCTCGCGCCTGGTCGGTGGATCGGACGCCACCAGTTGTAGGCCGTCGTCGCCGAGGATGGCGATCGAGCCGGTGGTGAACGAGACGAGCGACCGCATGCCGTTGAGCACGATCTGGAGGACGGCCTGGAGGTTGAGTGCGGGCCCGATGTCGCGGCTGACCTGGTTGAGCACGCGCGACACCCGCTCGAGCCGCTCGTGGCGGTCGGGAAGCTTCTCGTCCGGCGGGGGGGACGATGTCGTCATCGTTGGGATCATTGTGGCGAATGGGACCCGCGGCCACCATGACCACGACGGGCCGTTCCTGTCATGGTCAACGGCGGTGCCGCACATGCGGTAGCGCGACGACGGGGCACATACTTGGTCATGCCCACTGCAGTCATCATCGATGCCGTCCGGACCCCCGGTGGCAAGCGGAACGGCTCGCTGTCGGGATGGCACCCGGTCGAGCTGGCCGCCGAGACGTTGAACGCGCTCGTGGCCCGCAGCGGGATCGACCCAGGGCTCGTCGACGACGTGATCATGGGATGCGTCCACCAGGCGGGCCGGCAGGCGCTCAACATCGCTCGCAACGCCGTGCTGTCAGCGGGTTGGCCCGAGGGGGTGCCGGGCACCACGATCGATCGCCAGTGCGGCTCGTCCCAGCAGGCTGCCCACTTCGCGGCCCAGGGCGTGCTGGCTGGCGCCTACGACGTGGTGGTGGCCGCCGGCATCGAGGTCATGACCACGACGCCGTTCGGCTCGAACCTGGTGCCCGGCGTCTCGCCGTTCGGGCGGACCCTCGAGGCCCGCTACGAGCCGGCCGGCGGGCTGGTGCCGCAGGGCATCTCGGCGGAGCTGATCGCCGAGCGCTGGGGCTTCAGCCGGGAGCAGCTCGACGCCTTCGGTGCCGAGTCGCAACAGCGGGCTGCCCGGGCTCGTGACGAGGGCCGCTTCGACAACGAGATCGTGCCCATGGCCGGCAAGAAGTGGGACCAGGAGAAGGGCACCTCGGTGGGCCTGGGCACCACGGTCACCGCCGACGAGGGCATCCGGCCCGACACCACGGTCGAGACCCTCGCCAACCTCAAGCCCGCCTTCCTTCCCGAGGGCAGGATCACGGCCGGCAACTCGTCGCAGATCACCGACGGTGCCTCGGCGATGCTGATCACCAGCGAGGAGACGGCGTCGAAGCTCGGCCTCCGGCCCCGCGCCCGGTTCCACAGCTTCGCCCTCGCCGGCGATGACCCCCGCCTCATGCTCACCGCCCCCATCCCCGCCACCGAGAAGATCCTGCGGAAGGCCGGGCTCACGCTCGACCAGATCGACCGGGTGGAGATCAACGAGGCCTTCGCCTCGGTGGTGCTGGCCTGGGCGACCGAGCACCACGCCGACATGAGCAAGGTCAATGTGAACGGCGGGGCGATCGCCCTCGGTCACCCCCTCGGGGCCACCGGCGCCAAGCTGTTCGCCACTCTGCTCAACGAGCTCGAGCGCATCGACGGCCGCTATGGCCTGGTCACCATGTGCGAAGGCGGTGGCACGGCCAACGCCACCATCATCGAGCGGCTCTGACCCCGTCTGACACTTTTCCCCAGCCTGTCAACAACCCTGGGGGTAGTCACACGCTTGTAACTCGACGGTCACCTGACGTTGGTCAGTCGTCGAGGCGGGCGACCAGGTCCATCTCGTCCATGCAGTGACGGGGCGGGATCGGGTCGTCGAGCGGCGAGGACTCGATCCGGAGCTCCATCCCACAGGTGGGGCACCGGTACCGGAGCCTGACCTTGCGCAGCTCCCCGGCCGGTGGGGGCTCGGGCACGGGCCGGCCGAAGCCCCGCAGGAAGGTGATGCCGATCCGCACCATCAGCCACGCCGCACCCCCGGCCAGCAGGAGCTTCAGGGCAAACCACATGCCGCCGCCTAGTGGAAGTTGGTGGCGGTGATGAAGCCGGCGGTGATGAACACCAGGCCGAGGAGGAGGTACTTGTTGTCGGCGTCGCCCGGCAGCAGGTTGAGGTAGTTGAAGACGATCGTCACCACGCCCAGCCCCAGCAGGATGAACATCAGGACGGGGACCCACGTGGGGCTGACCCGCTCCTCGCGGGGAATCGGCGGGGTGTAGCGCCCCCTCGTGTCGGGTGCGCTCGGGCGGGCGCCGGGACGCGATCCGGCCTTCGGGGTGACGCGTCCGCCTTTTCTGCGCTCGGGCATGGTGGGAGAGGATACAAAGGGGCCGGTCATGGCTCGCGTGCTCGTCGTCGACAACTACGACTCCTTCGTCTACAACCTCGTCCAGTACCTCGGTGAGCTCGGCGCTGAGCCGGTCGTGCACCGCTGCGACCAGTTCACGCTCGACGACGCCGAGGCCATGGCTCCGGATGCCATCCTCATCTCGCCCGGTCCCGGGCGGCCCGAGGACGCCGGCCTCTCGAACGACCTCATCCGCACCTACGCCGGGCGGCTGCCGATCCTCGGCGTGTGCCTCGGCCATCAGTGCATCGGCCAGGTCTTCGGTGGCGAGGTGGTGCGGGCGCCGGCCGTCATGCACGGCAAGACCTCCCAGGTGCACCACACCGGGGTGGGTGTCTTCAGCGGCCTGCCCGACCCCATCGAGGCCACCCGCTACCACTCACTGGTGGTCGACCGGGCCAGCGTCCCCGCTGCCCTCGAGATCACCGCCGAGACCGACGACGGCATCGTGATGGGCCTTCGCCATCGTGAGCACGCGGTCGAAGGGGTGCAGTTCCATCCGGAGTCGATCCTCACCGGCTCCGGCCACGACCTCCTCCGCAACTTCCTCGCCCAGGTCGCCTAGCCCGAGCCCGATCGGTTTCAGCCGGTGGCGGCCGTCGTCGTCGTGGAGCTCGACCCGTTGGTACGGAAGGAACCGACGGTGATGGTGACGGTCGAGCCCTCGGCCGCCTGCGTCCCGCCCGCGGGCGACTGGTTGAGCACGACGCCGTCCTGGCCGGGGTCGCTGACCTCCTGGAAGGTCCGCTGCACGCTGTAACCGGCGGCGCGCAGCTCGGCGCCCGCTTGGATGTGGTTCTCGCCGATGACGTTGGGCACCTCGGGTGCGGGGCCGCTCGACGTGTAGATGTGGACGTTCGATCCCTTGTCGGCCGCGGTACCGGCCGGCGGATCGGTGCGAGTGACCTTGCCCTCCTCGACGGTGTTGCTGGGCTCGTCGGTCGTGCTGCTGTCGGCCACGAAGCCGGCCCGGCCGAGCTGGTTGGCCGCGTCGGTCGGGCTGAGCCCGGTCACGTCGGGTATCTGCACCTGGCCCGGTCCCTGCGACACGGTGATGCGCACGGCCGAGCCCCGCTGGGCCTGCTCACCCGGTTGCGGGCTCTGGTCGAGCACCGTGCCCGGGTCATGGGCGTCGTCGTTGACGCGGCTGATGCCGGCCTCCAACCCGGCCGCCCGCAGCGCGGCGAGTGCATCGGCCTCCGTCCGGCCGACGAGATCCGGCACCGTGACCGGTCCCTTTCCGGTGCTCACCTTCACCGTCACCGAGCTGCCCTTGCCGGCGCTGGTGTTCGGCGCCGGGTCCTGGCTGATGACCGCCCCCTCGGGGACGGTGTCGCTCGACTCGTCCTGGAAGTCCGCGTGCAAGCCGGCGTCCTTCAGCTTGATCCGGGCGTCGTTCTTGGTGAGCCCGAGCACCGACGGAACGGTGACGGTGCCACCTCCGCCCCCTCCGTCGCCGCTGAGGCTGGCGGCGATGGCGGCCGCGCCACCGGCGATCAGCAGGGCGATCAGCCCGACGACGACGTAGAACAGCGGGCTGCGCCGGGCCGGAGGCGGTGCCGTGCCGCCACCGACGCTGGTCATGACCCGGGTGGAGTCGGCGAGGGGGATTGCCCGGGTGGCCTCGCCGGCAGCGGTGGTCCCGACGGCCTGGGTGAAGTCCTCGGCCGCCAGCACCGACTCGGCCTGCACGGGAGCACCCTCGATGAACCGGCGCAGGTCGGCGGCGAAGTCGTCGGCGCTGTCGTAGCGGTTGGCCGGGTTCTTGGCGAGGGCCCGCATCGTCACCGCCTCGAGCGGTGCGGGGATGCGGGGGTTGCGCCGCCGGGGGAGCTCGGCCTGCTCCGACACGTGCTTGTAGGCCACCGACACCGGGCTGTCGCCGGTGAACGGCGGCGCGCCCACCAGCAGCTCGTAGAGCACGATGCCGAGCGAGTAGACGTCGCTGCGGGGATCGACCGGCTCGCCCCTGGCCTGCTCGGGCGAGAAGTAGGTCGCGGTACCCATGACCGTGCCGGTCTGGGTGAGGTTCTCGCTGGCTGAGACGGCGCGGGCGATGCCGAAGTCGGTGACCTTGACCTGGCCCTGTGGCGCCAGCAGCACGTTGCCCGGCTTCACGTCGCGGTGGATCACACCGTTGCGATGGGCGAAGCCGAGGGCGCCGGCGATCGACTGGGTGATCTCGGCCGCCCGGGTGGGCTCGAGCGGGCCCTCGTCGCGCACGATCTGCGACAGGCTGCGCCCGTCGATGTACTCCATGACGATGAAGTAGGTGCTCCCTTCCTCACCCCAGTCGTAGACGGCGACGATGTTCGGGTGGTTGAGGTTGGCGGCGGCCTGGGCCTCACGGCGGAACCGCTCGACGAACGAGTGGTCGGTCGCGAACTCGGGGAACAGGACCTTCAGGGCGACTGGGCGGTCGAGCAGCGTGTCGCGGGCGAGGTAGACGTCGGCCATCCCACCGCGTGCGAGCCGGCGCTCGATCTCGTAGCGGCCGCCGTAGACCTCCGGTCCGGATCCCGAGTCGGTCATGAGGGCACCATAGGGGTCACTTGGTCACCGCCAGGGCCGCCTCCAGGACCGCTCGGCCGATGGGGGCGGCCACCCGCCCGCCTGTGGCCTCACTGGCACCGCGTTGGTTCTCGACGATCACCGCCACCGCGACGCGCGGGGCGTTGGCGGGGGCGAACCCCATGATCCAGGCATGCGAGCTGCCATTGCCGATCTGGGCAGTGCCGGTCTTGCCGGCTGTCGGGACGCCCGGCACGGCCAGTCGTCCCGCGGTGCCGTTGGTGACCACCCCGACCATGGCGTCGCGCAGGAGCGACGCCTCTTCGGGCGACATCGCCGTCGTCCACACCTCGGGGCGGAACCGGCGGATCACATCACCCTCGACGTCGTGCACCTCCTTCATGACATGGGGCGCCATCACCGAACCGCCGTTGGCGACCGCCGCCGCCACCAGCGCCATCTGCAGGGGTGTCGCCCGCACGGTGGTCTGGCCGATGGCCGTGAACGCCAGCAGGGGTCGGTTGTGGGCGAAGAACCCGGCGTCGGCGATGGTCGACGCCGTGGCCTGGGGGAGGTCGAGCGGTGGTACCGAGCCGAAGCCGAAGCCATGGGCCGTCGACACCAGGGCGTCGCCGCCGATGTCGAGGCCCATCTGGCCGAACGAGGTGTTGCACGACACCCGGAGCACGTCGAACAGGGCGCCGCCGCAGCTCTCGTTGCCGAAGTTGGCGAGCGTCTCCTTGGTGTCGGGGAGGTCGAGCTCGCGCAGGTTCGGATAGACGGGCTGGGCCGGCGTCACCTTCCCGCTGGCAAGGCCGGCAGTCGCGGTGACCACCTTGAAGGTCGACCCCGGGAAGAAGGTCTCGCGGTAGCTGCGGGCGAGCAGCGGGTTGGCGGGGTTGGCGAGGAGGGCGTTCCGCCGGTCGCGTGCCGCGTTCTGGTCGAGCTGCGAGACGGTCTCGGGGTCGTACGACGGGAAGCTCCACATGGCGAGGATCGAGCCGTCGCGCGGGTCGATGGCGACGACCGAGCCCCGCCGGTTGCCGAGCGCGGCCTTGGCGACCTGTTGCACGCTCTTGCGGACGGTGAGCACCACGTCGTCGGTGGTCTCCTGGTCGCGGAGCAGGTCGACGAGGTGCTTGATCGACCGGGCCGGTCCCCGACCGGTGAGATCGGTGTTGTACGACTTCTCGACACCGTCGCTCCCGAAGGTGAAGGAGTACGAGCCGGTGATGTGCCCGAACAGGTCGTGCTCCGGGTAGAGGCGAGCGCGCCCGAAGTGGCTCCCGACGTCCTTCGAGCGGGCCAGCACGACACCGGGGTCGTCGCCGCTGATGATCTGGCCGCGCGGTCGCCCGAAGTCGCGCACCACGGCGCGCGTGTTGCGCGGGTCCTTGTTGTAGTGATCAGCGCGGAGCACCTGCACCACGTTGAGCCAGGCGAAGAGGACGCCGTAGAGCACGAGCATGGCGACGCCGAGGCGCCGGATCTGACGGTTCACGCCGCTCGGAGTGTGGTCTCGTCGATCGCTTCGGCCGCCTCGGTCGTCATGTCGCCGCTCGACATGCGCACCAGGAGCGCTAGCAGCACGTAGTTGGCGACCAGCGACGACCCGCCGTAGGAGACGAACGGCAACGTCACGCCCGTCAGCGGCACGAGTCGGGTGACGCCACCCATGATGATGAACGCCTGCACCGCGAGGATGGTGGTGAGCCCGGTGGCGAGAAGGGTCTCGAACGGCCGCTCGGCGCGGGTGGCGATGCGGAACCCGGCACCAGCCATGAGCAGGAAGGCCATGAGCACCGCGGCGGCGCCCAGCAGGCCGAGCTCCTCGCCGATGGCGGCGTAGATGAAGTCGGTGGTCGCCGCGGGGATGCGGCCCGGACTGCCGAGCCCGGGCCCGGTGCCGGCGATGCCACCCCACGCAAGGGCGAAGGTGGCCTGCACCACCTGGAAGCCCTTGCTGTCGGCGACCGACCAGGGGTCGAACCACACCGACACCCGGTCGGCGACGTGCTGGAAGGACGCGATGGCGAAGAGGGCGCCGGCCATGAAGAGCACGCCGCCGACGGCGAGGTACGAGGCCCGCTCGGTGGCGACCCACAGCAGCACGATGAAGAGGGCGAAGAACAGGAGCGACGAGCCGAGGTCGCGCTCGGACACCATCACCACCACCGAGACGCCCCACGCCAACAGCACCGGTCCGAAGTGCCGCAGCTCCGGCAGGGAGATCGGCCCGATCCGGCGGGCGGCCACTCCCAGCAGCTCGCGACGCTCGACGAGATACGACGCGAAGAAGACGCCGAGGGCGATCTTGGCGAACTCACCCGGCTGGAAGTTGAGCGGGCCGAAGCTGACCCAGATGCGGGCGCCGTTGATGGTGCGGCCCAGCACCGGCACGAGCGGGAGCAGCAGCAGCCCGATGCCGATGAGCATGAAGGTGTAGCGGTACTGCTCGAGATCCCGCACCCGCCTGACCACCGCGAGGGTGGCGACGTAGGCGCCGACGCCGACCAACGTCCAGGTGGCTTGGAGCGCGGCCAGGTCCTGGTTGATCCGGGCGATGAACACGTAGCCGATGCCGTTGAGCAGGGCGGCGAGTGGCAGGAGCGTTGGGTCGGCGTTCGGCGCCAGTCGCCGGGTGGCGACGTGGGCGGCGACGAGCAGCGCCACGATGGCCACGAGGAAGGGCACCAGGTTGGCCGGCAGGCTGGCGGTGCGACCCAGGGTGGCCAACGTGTAGAGGCCGGCGGTGATCACCGCGCCGAGGACGATGAGGCCGAGCTCGGTCGTGCGCCGGGCGTTCACGGCGTGCTGCTCGGCGTCGGCGCCGACGTCGGCGGGAGCACGGTCGTGCTCGTGGTGCCGGGCGTGGTGGTCGTGGTGGTCGTCGTCTCCTGGCGCAGCCGGTCGATGAACCGTTCGGCGGCGGCCTTGGTGGTGAACTCGTGCTGGTCCTCGACGGCCGCTCGGCGGGCCGGGGGGAGGTCGCCGAGCCGCAAGCCGGTGCGATGCTCGACGGTGGGATCGAGGAACAACACGCCGCCCGGCCGGCCCTGGAACAGCGTCACCCGGTGGCGGTCGATGCCCACGAAGTAGCCGGTGCGGGCGAACCACCACGTGCCGCCAGCGGCGCCGGCGACGATCGCCAACAGGGCGAGCACGAACAGCGCCGAGCGCCAGGTGAGGTGGCGTGTGGCCCGGCCCGCGCGCGGCCGCCGGTTCGAGGGTGCGGGTGCCGGCTCGGCGGGCTCGTCGTCGCGCACCACTCGCTCGACCGGCCGGCTCTTCGTGGTGGTGCCGGCCAGCGATGCCGACGCCGCCTCGGCCTTGCCGCCGTCGTCGACCACGTCGACGAGCACGACGGTGATGTTGTCGCGGCCACCTGCCTCGTTGGCCAGCGTCACCAGCTCGGCGGCGGCCTCGTTCGCGTCGGGCTCGCTGCGGAGCACGTGGACCATGACGTCGTCGTCGACCATGTCGAACAGGCCGTCGCTGCACAGCAGCAGACGGTCACCGCGGAACGGGTCGAGCCAGAACTGGTCGACTTCCACGTCGGGCTCGTTGCCGAGCACGCGCGTCACGATGTTGCGCTGCGGGTGGACCTTGGCCTCTTCGGCGGTGAGGCGCCCGTCCCGCTCCATCTCCCCGACGAGGCTGTGGTCGTCGGTGAGCTGCACCAGCTCGCCGTCGCGTAACACATAGACGCGCGAGTCGCCCACGTTGGCGATGAGCAGCTGCGGCCGGCCGTCCTGCTCGACGAGGGTGGCGGCGCACATGGTCGTGCCCATCCCCCGCAGGCTCGGGTCGTCGACTGCTCGCTCGAACACCGCCCGGTTCGCCAGCCGGACTGCCTCGGCGAGGCCCTGCCCGGCGTTGGTGCGCAGCGCGTCGATGGCGACCCGGCTGGCGACCTCGCCGGCGACGTGCCCGCCCATGCCGTCGGCCACCGCGAAGAGCCCGTCCTCGACCAGCGCCGAGTCCTCGTTGACCGAGCGCACCCGGCCGGTGTCGGTGGCAGCGCCCCACCGCAGCGAGATGGTCATGCGTCGACCTCGAGGACGGTGCTGCCGATGCGGACCTGGTCGCCCCGCTTGAGCGGCGCCGCGCCGGTGAGCTTCTGGCCGTTGACGTAGGTGCCGTTGGTCGAGCCCAGGTCCTCGACGTGGAGGGCCCCGTCCCGGCGGAAGACCCGGGCGTGGAGCTGGGAGACGTAGGTGTCGTCGAGGGTGACCGTGCAGCCGGCAGCCCGTCCGACGGTGAGCTCGTCGGCCAGTGGATAGGTCTGGCCGTGCCGGTCACGGGGTTCGACCACGACCAGGGCGTCGCCGGGCGGGCGGCCACCGCGGCGGCGCGAGGGCCGGGCCGGCCGGGCTTTGGTGGGCACCGGGCCGGCCGCGGCCCGGACGGGGGTCACTTCCGCCCAGACGGCACGAAGGACCCGAATGAAGAAGAGGTAGAGCAGCGCCAGGGCGCACAGCTTCAGCAGCGTGAGCAGCGGCTCCGGCACGGTCAGCCCGCTTCGAAGCGGATCGTCGTGTCGCCGATCGTGATGCTGTCGCCGTCGGCCAGCCGCCGCTCGGTGATGCCGCTGCCGTTGACCCTGGTGCCGTTGGTCGATCCGAGGTCGACCACCAGCCAGGCCCCGTCGCCGGCCGGGCGGATCTCGGCGTGCTGGCGGCTGACGCTGGTCTCGGTCAGGCGGATGGCGGCGTTGGCGGCGCGCCCGATGGTCACGACGCTGTCGGCCAAGGTGATCCGGCTGTCATCGGGCAGCAGGAGCGTGCCGCCGGCAGTGCCGCCGGGCCCTTCCTTGAACCGGGCCGAGAGGCCGAACGAGCCCACGCCCAGGTCGGTGTCCTTTTGGAGGACCACCTCGACCGGACCCAGGAAGGTGTAGCCCTGCTCCCGGGCGTGGGTGCGGGCCTCCTCGGCGAGGGCCCGCAGCAGGCTCTCCTCGATCTCGGTGAACTGGGCGTGGTCCTCGGGGCCGAGGGTGATGGTGAACAGGTTGGGGGCGACGACGTTGCCGCCGACGTGCACCGTGCGCTGGTCGTCCATCTCCCGGATCAGGCGCCGACCCAGCTCGACGGGCCGGAGCGACGACTTGAAGGCGCGTGCGAACACTCCTTCGACGAGGCGCTCCAAGCGGCGCTCAAACCCCTTGAGGCCCATCGCCGGCAGACTCTACCCAGGCCCCCCTCTAGGAACGCCCTGGTCGGTTGCTACCCTTGCGGCTCCACTCGGGCGAGTGGCGGAATGGCAGACGCGCTGGCTTCAGGTGCCAGTGTCCGTAAGGACGTGGGGGTTCAAGTCCCCCCTCGCCCACTCGAGCTTCGTGCCGCCAGGCCGGCCCTGGCTGCTCCGTCGAGTATCCGGTTGCACATATATGTGCGATGGCATATGTTGATCGGGTGCCCGGAAGCCTTGCCGCGCTGGACGTGATCGCCGAGCCGACCCGTCGCCGCATCCTCGATGCGGTGCGAGGCGGCGAGCGCTCCGTCGGGGAGCTGGTGGAGGAGGTGGGCATGCACCAGCCCGGGGTGTCGCGCCACCTCAAGGTGCTGCGCGACGCCGGCCTGGTCGAGGTGCGACGCGACGCGCAGCGCCGCCTCTATCGACTGCGCCTCGAGCCGCTCATGGAGCTCGATGCGTGGCTCGAGCCCTACCGCCTCGAGTGGGCCAACCGGCTCGACTCGCTGGAGCGACACCTCCGGGACACCACCGAGCGGATCCGACCGACCGAGAAGGACTCTGGATGACCGAGATCGCTGCGTCCCCCGATGGCACGCTGGAGCGCACCCCCGACGGCGGGGTGATCCGCTTCGAGCGGCGGCTCCCCTATCCCGTGGAAGCGGTGTGGAGCGCCATCACCGACTCCGACCGCCTGGCGGACTGGTGGTTGCCCTTCGACGCCGACATCTCCGTCGACCTGCGCGAGGGCGGCCAGATGGTCTTCGCCGCTCGCTCCGGTGAGCCGGGGCCGATGACCTGCACGGTGCTGCGTGTCGAGCCGCCGGTGCTGTTCGAGCACACCCACTTCGTCGACGGCGTCACCCTGCGCTGGGAGCTGGAGGCGGTGCCGGAGGGCACGGTGCTCCGCTTCCACCAACACGTGCCCAACGTCGACGAGGCCGTCGAGGGGTGCTGGCTCGTCGGGATGCACACGTCGTTGTCCCGCCTCGAGCCCGCACTCGCGGGCGCGCCCGTGCCGTGGGACTGGGATGCCTTCGGCGCCGCCCGGGCCCGCTACGCCGAGGTCGGCTTGGCTGCACCCGACACGGAGGCCTGACGATGACCCAGCTGCTTCGCTGCCACAACTTCATGCTCTCCCAGGACGGGTTCGGCTCGGGTGAGGGCCAGAGCCTCGAGCGTCCCTTCGGCCACGCCGACCCCGCTGTCCTCGCGAGCTGGGCCGTCGCCACCGCCAGCTGGCCCAACCGCGCCCAGCCCGGCGGTTCCCGCGGCCTCGACGACTACATGGTCCGGGACTTCCACCGGAACATCGGCGCCGAGATCATGGGTCGCAACAAGTTCGGTCCCCAGCGCGGCCCGTGGGAGAACCACGAGTGGCAGGGGTGGTGGGGCGACGTCCCACCGTTCCACACGCCGGTGTTCGTGCTCACGCACCACGCGCGGCCGTCGTTCTCGCTCGCCGACACGACCTTCCACTTCATCGACGCCTCGCCGGCCGACGCGCTCGCCCAGGCGAAGGCCGCTGCCGATGGCAAGGACGTGCGCCTGGGGGGTGGCGTCCAGACCGTTCGCGAGTTCCTCGCCGCTGATCTGGTCGACACGCTGCACGTCGCCGTGGTGCCCATCGACCTCGGCCGCGGCGAACGCCTCTGGGAGTCGCCCGACGAGCTCCTCGACCGGTACCACTGCGACCGCGTCCCCAGCCCCAGCGGGGTCACCCACCTCCTCTGCTGGCGCCGCTGAAGGTCCGACCCGGCCCCTCCCGCTCGGCGCCTACGCGCGAAGGCGGGGCATGACCTCGGTGGCGAACCGTTCGAGGCTGGCCAGGTCGAATGGGGCCCGCAGGGCGATGTTGATCCACTGCGCGCCGGCGGCGACGTACTGGCGCACCCGATCCTCGACCTGGTCGGGCGAGCCCACCAGGGTGCCGCCCAGCAGCCCCGGCGATGCTGCGCCGAATCGCCGGCGCAGCGCCTCCTCGGGGTCGTCGTCGCCCATGACGAGGTACAGGTTCACACCGGTGGCGAAACGCTCCGGGTCGGGGCACTCGCTCATCACCAGCTCGAGCTTGCGGGCGTAGTCCTCGGGGGAGGCGAACGGCGTGTTCCACGCGTCGCCGATGCGGCCAGCCTGGCGGAGCGCCCGCGGGCCGGTCGCGCCGACCCAGATGCGCGGCGACGGTTGCTGGACGGGCTTGGTGTTGCAGCGGGCCCCGCGCAGCGTCCAGAACTCGCCGTCGTAGTCGACGACGTCCTGTGTCCACAGCAGCCGCACGATCTCGACCGACTCGGCCAGCCGCCGGAGGCGCACCGCCGGCGACTCGAATGGCATGCCGTAGGCCTCGTACTCGGCCTGGTGCCAGCCGGCGCCGAGGCCCATCTCGAATCGGCCACCGGCGAGGTGGTCGATGGTCGCCCCCGCGTTGGCGAGCACCGCGGGATGGCGGTAGCCGGCGCTGTAGACGAGACAGCCGATCCGCACGCGAGTGGTGAGGGCGGCCATCGCCGCTTGGCATGCGACAGCCTCGAAGCAATCGGCGTCGTTGCCGACGTGGGCCGGATAGAAGTGGTCCCACACGCTCAGCCACTCGAAGCCCCACTCCTCCGTGCGCGTCCACACGGCGCGGAGCTCGTCGATGGTGCACTCCTGGGGCCCGGCGTGCACGCCGAAGTGCACCATCAGGTGGTGCTCGCGATCGGGGTCTCTGCGAGTGCGCCGGAGGCCAGCAGCCCGTCGATGCGCGCATCGTCCATGCCGATCTCGCGCAGGATCTCCCGGGTGTGCTCACCGATGGCCGGTGCGTGGCCTTCGTAGCCGACCTCGCAGCCTCGCCAGCTGGCGTAGCCGGACACGACCGTCGAGGTGCCGATGTCGGGCTGCTCGACCGTGTGGAAGAACCCGTTCTCGGCCAGCCACGGATCGGTGATGGCGAGCTGGCGGCGCAGGACGCTCGCCACGGTGACGCCGATTGCCGCCAGTCGTTCGAGCACCTCGGCCGTCGTCTGCGCCGCGAAGCCTGCTTCGAGGTCAGCGGCACTCACTGCCCCGACCGCGTCGACGATTGGCGAGAGGGCGTCACCGTCGGCCGCCACCGCGACCCATCCATCGGCGCAGTGGTAGAGCCGACGCGTCGTGCTGGGGCCGGCCCAGTTGCGCCCGCCGACGTCGGCGGGGCGGCGCCCGGCGAACCGCACGAGCTCGCCCGCCTGCAGCACCACCGACGAGCTGGCGAGCGAGAGCTTGACCTCCTGGCCCTCGCCGGTGCGGAGGCGTTGGTACAGGGCGGCGAGGATGCCGGCGGCGGCAAGGGTGCCGGTGCCGATGTCGTGAACGAGCATGGACGAGAAGACCGGATCGTCGTCGCCGCCCTGGGCGGCCATCAGCCCGCTGCGGGCCTGGATCAGCGGGTCGAACGCCTGGGTGTCGGCGAGCGGGCCGTGCTCGCCCCAGCCCGTCATCGAGCAACGCACCAGGCGGGGGTTGATCGCCCGCAGCGACTCGAACTCGATGCCGAGTCGAGCGCGGACGCCCGGGCGAGCGCTGTCGACGACGACGTCGGCCTGCCGGACCAGCTCGATGAAGGCGGCGTGGCCGTCGGGCTTCTTGAGGTCGAGGCCGAGGCCCCGCTTCGACTGGTTGAAGGCCGTCCACGACACCATGAAGCCGCGGTAGGGGTCGCCCGACGGTGTCTCGACCTTGATCACGTCGGCCCCGAGGTTGGCGAGGATCGAGGGCCCGAACGCGCCAGCGATGAACGAGCTGAGATCGAGCACGCGCAATCCCGCGAGCGGCCGGGCGCTCGTCGCCGATGCCGGCGCTGACGGACCCGGCTGGGCCCGCTCCTCGGTCCAGCACTCTCCCGCGGCGGCGCGGGGGCGGTCATCGGGTAGCGCCCGGATGCCGACGGTCGCGTCGGAGAACCAGAACGGGACCGCGGGGAGGTCGACCGCCCCCACGACGGGATGAGACCGGTGCGCCCGCAGCCCGTTGGCGCTGATCGTCTCGCTGTCGAACCACGCCTCACGGGTGTCGACCGGCGCGCACGGCACGTCGACCGAGCGCAGCAGCTTGAGCCACTCGTCGCGATCGCGCTCGGCGAAGCGTTGCTCGAGCCGGGCGGTGACCGGTCGGGCCAGGGCAGGCACCATGAGGTTGGAGAACTCGCCGTCGATGCCCGGGGTCACCATCAGCTCGAGCAGCTCCATGGCGTCGAGGGCGGCGAGGAAGAACGGTTGGGTGAGCGAGCCGAGGTAGATCCACTGGCCGTCGGCGCAGCGGTAGTGCCGGTAGTGCGGCAGCGCGCTGGTGGCCGACTTGGGCCGCTCGACCATGCGCGGCGCGTCCGCTAGCACCGCCGCCAGCATCGCCGCCACCGAATGCAGGCCCGAGACCACCACCGACTGGCCACCGTGGCCCTCGGCTCGCCGCAGCAGGCCGGCAATTGCCAGCGCGGCGCCGAGGGCGCCCTGCTCGTAGGCCAGCACCGGCACGACCGGGACGACCGGCACGTCCTCGGTCGCGTTGTACAAGTCGGACAAGCCCGTGACCACGGCCAAGACCATGGCGTCGGCGGGGAGCGAGCTCCACCGACCGCGCTCGCCGTACGGCGGCAACCAGACATGGATCACCGACGGGTTGTCCGCGAGCGAGCGGTCGGCGTCGAGTTGGTGCCGCTCGACGTCGGGCATGGGTTGGTCGACGACGACGACGTCGGTGGCGCCCAGGAGTCGCCGCGCCTCGGCGGCTCCGTCGCGTGCCTCGACGTCGATGGTGACGAGGGTCTTGTTGCGATGCCAGCAGAGACGACCGGGATCGTCGTGCAGGTCGGGGCCGGCAGGCGGCTCGCCCCGCACGACATCGGCGCCGAGGTCGCCGAGCAGCATGGCCGCCATGGCGCCGGCGATGCCGGTCGAGAGGTCGAGCACCCGTACGCCGGCGAGGGGCCCGCCTTCGTCCAGGTCCTGGGCGATCACGCGCGCAGGTTAGGGGCGCCTGTCACCATGGCGCAGTGCTCGACTTCGACTGCCCCCGGTGCCACCGACCCGTCAGCGAGGAGCTCTACGGTCCGTGTGCGCCCTGCCGCGACGAGCTCCGGTCGACGATGCAGCGAGCCGCTCGGTCGATGGCCGCGGCCGACTACGAGCCCAAGATGAACGTCGTCCCCAACCAGGTGGCGACCAAGGAGTAGCCGCCGGAGACTGCTGGCGAGTCAGCCGTTGAATCGGTAGCCGACGCCCCGCACGTTCTCGATGAACTCGCGGCCGCTCTCCTGCGCCAGCTTCTGGCGGATCCGCCGCACGTGCTCGGTGACCGTCGAGGCGACCTGCCACTCCACCGATGAGCTCCACACCTGAGCGAGCAGCTCGCCGCGGGAGAAAACTTGGCGGGGGTGGGCGGCGAGGAACGCCAACAGGTCGAACTCCCGCTTGGTCAGCGGCACTGGGCGCCCGTTGAGGGAGACCTCTCGGGCTTGGCAGTGGATCGAGAGCCCGCCGCGCTCGGCGGGAGCAGGACCGACCCCGAGCGCCTCGGTGATGGCGCCAAGGACCGTGCTGGGATCGAGCTCGACCGCCAGATCGAGGACGCGCGCCTCGTCGTCCCCGCTGAGGTGCAGGTGCACCGTGGTGATGGCCATCGGTCCGCACATCGGCACATTTCGCTGCCGACCTGACAGAAATTTTCGCAGGCGCTAACCGGCGACCACCACGATCAGGGCAATCAGGGCGAGACCAGCATTTCTGGCCAGCTCCCGGCCGGCTGGCACCGGGCGGGCGGCACCGAAGCAGCCGCAGCCGACGTCGACGCCGCGTCGCCGCGCCAGCGCCAGGTGCACGCTGAAGCCGGCGAGCACGGCCAGGGCAGCGGTGGCTCCCCAGGCCGGGGCGACCAGCAGCAGTCCGGCCAGCACGATCTCGCCGGCCGGCACCGCGACGGCCAGCCTGGCCGGCGCGGGAAGCGCGGCCCCGGCGAACGCCCGGGTCGTTCCCGGTCGGTCGCGCAGCTTGGCGAAGGCGGCCCAGGCAAAGACGGCGGCGAGCAGGGCGGCGAGGAGCCGGCTCACGCGGGGGACGGATCGGGCCGGCGCCGCCAGGCCTCCTCGGCCAGCGAGACGACCTCGCGGACGGGCAGCCCGGTTGCGTCGGCCGCGGCGGCGGCGTCGTCGTGCTCGACCTTGACCCGGCCGGCCGTGACCTTGACCCGGACGTTGTGGCCGTGCACCTCGACGGCGTCGAGCGTTCGGGCCGCGGGCCACCGGTCGATGGTCGAGCCCCGCACGCCGAGCGTGCCGGTCTCCTTGCGCAGGACGTCGGACACGGTGCCGGCCAACGCTGGGTCGGCGAGGGCGCTGACGGTGTGGGCGGGCCGGCCTTTCTTCATCACGATCGGCGTGATCCACGCGTCGTGGGCGCCGGCTGCGAGCAGCGCGCTGATGGCATGGGCCAGCGTCTCCCCGGTGGCGTCGTCGACGTTGGCCTCGAGCAGCACGACCGGCTGGCCCTGCGACCGCCCGGTCGTTGCCGCTGTGCCCACCACGACTTGGGTCATGTTCGGGGTGTCGGCGAACTCGCGGCTGCCGGCGCCGAAGCCGCTGGCGGAGATGGTCATCGCCGGCAGTGGTCCCCACGACGTGGCCAACGCGGCGAGGATGCCGGCGCCGGTGGGGGTCGTGAGCTCGACGCCGATGTCGATGCCGTAAGTGGGTGCGCCCTCGAGCAGGCTCACGACGGCCGGCGCCGGGTTCGGTAGGAGGCCGTGGGCGGTGCGCACCATGCCCATGCCCGTCGCCACCGGGCTCGACGCGATCTCGTCGATGCCGAGCACCTCGAGGGCGGCGGCGACACCGACGACGTCGACGATCGCATCGATCCCGCCGACCTCGTGGAAGTGCACCTGAGCCAGCTCCCGGCGGTGCAGCTCGCTCTCGACCCGGGCGATGGCGCCGAAGACGGCGAGGGCTCGCTCCCGCACACGGTCGGGAAGGCTGGCGTTCTCGATGATCGAGCAGATGTTGGCGTAGGTCCGCACCACCGTGGTGTCCTCCGCCGTCACCAGTGCCCGGGTGCCGGCCACCCCACCGCGCAGCACCGGCTCGGCGGTCAGCGACCAGCCCTCGACGCCGAGTCCCTGGAGCATGCCCAGCACCGCGTCGAGGTCGGCACCGGCATCGAGGAGCGACCCCAGTGCCATGTCACCGGCGATCCCGGAGAAGCAGTGGAACCACGCAACGGTCCGGTCAGCCATGACGCTGCCGCACGCCGAGGATCCGGGCCACTGCTGACGCCGCGCCGAAGCCGTTGTCGATGCCGACGACGGTGATGCCAGCCGCGCAGGAGGCGAGCATGCCGAGCAGCGCGGTGATGCCGTCGAGCCCGGCGCCGTAGCCCGCCGAGGTGGGCACGGCCACCACGACCGGCGCGGCGGCGATGCCGCCGACGACGCTGGCGAGCGCGCCTTCCATGCCGGCGACCACCACGACGGCGTCGGCTGCCGCGATGCGGTCGACCTCGGCGAGGAGGCGATGGATGCCGGCGACGCCGACGTCGCTCAGGCGGTCGGGGCCGAGGCCGAGGGCGGTGAGCGTCGCCGCGCACTCGTCGGCCACCGGGAGATCAGCGGTGCCAGCGGTGACCACCACGATCCGGAGCCCAGCGTCGGGTGCGTGGCGCCAGGTGACGGTGGTGCCCGTGACGGTGCCGGGCGGCACGGCGGCGATCTGCTCAGGGCTGGCCCGGGTCAGGATCACCGGCCCGCCCGCTCCCTCGAGCAGCTCGGTGACGATGGCCGCGGCCTGCTCCGGTGTCTTGCCCGGGCCGTAGACGGCCTCCTCCATCCCCTGGCGCAGCGCCCGGTGATGGTCGACCCGGGCGAAGCCGAGATCGACCCACGGGAGGCGGCGCAGCGCAGCCACCGCCTCGTCGGCGCTGACCGCACCGGACCGCACGTCGTCGAGCAAAGCCCGGAGGGCAGCCTCATCCACAGCCGTATTGTGCTGCGCCATGCCCCGCATCGGCTTCCTCGGGCCCCTCGGCACCTTCACCGAGCAGGCGCTGCTGAGCCAGCCCGACCTGGGGGCGATGGAGCTGGTGCCCATCCAGCCCATCCTCGACGTGCTGGCGGCGACCGAGGGCGGCACCGTCGACGTGGGCTTCGTGCCCATCGAGAACGCCATCGAGGGCACCGTCAACGAGACGATCGACTCCCTGGCCTTCGAGCACGACCTGCTGATCCAGCGGGAGGTGGTGATCGGCATCCATCTCAACCTGATGGCGCCGGCCGGCACCGCGCTCGACGACATCCGCGAGGTCGTCTCCATGCCCGTGGCCTCGGCCCAGGTGCGGGGCTGGCTGGCCAAGCAGTTGCCCGGGGTCAAGGTGGTCGCCGCCAACTCGACCGCCGAGGCCGCCTCCCAGGTGGGGCGCGACCGGGTCCCGGGTGTGGCTGCCATCGCACCGGCGGTCGCCGCCGAGCTCTACGGCCTCGAGATCGTGGCCAAGGAGATCGAGGACCATCCCGAGAACAAGACCCGGTTCGTCGTCGTCACCCGCGAGGGCGTGCCCGCGCCCACGGGGCACGACAAGACCTCGATCGTGTGCTTCCAGTCGGCCGACCGGCCCGGCTCGCTGCTCGGCATCCTCCAGGAGTTCGCCGCGCGGGCCATCAACCTCACCAAGCTCGAGTCGCGGCCGACCAAGCAGAGCCTGGGCGACTACTGCTTCATCATCGACTTCGAGGGCCACATCGCCGACGACGTGGTGGCCGACTGCCTCCGGGAGCTCAAGGCCAAGAACGGCGACGTGAAGTTCCTGGGCTCCTACCCGGCGGCCGGCGAGCACGGCGAGGCGGTCCGGCGGGACGCCCAGGCCTCATGGCGGGCGGCCGATGCCTGGGTCCAGGGCCTGCGGGGCGGCATCGACCGGTAGCGTCCGGCCCGGAGCGGTGGCAGAGCGGACGAATGCGCCGGTCTTGAAAACCGGAGACCCGCAAGGGTCCGGGGGTTCGAATCCCCCCCGCTCCGCGGAGAGGTGCACGTCACGCAGCAGTGATGACGGGTGCGGTCGTGGGAGGTCCTGGGTACGTGCCTGCCATGGCTGATGAGCGGTTGGAGAAGGTCAAGGACGACATCGCGCGCGCCCGGAAGAAGGCTCAGGACGACGGTTTGCTCGACGATCCTGACGAGCCCACCTTCGCCGAGTCGGGCACGATCCATCCCGAGCTCGACGATCCGACGATCGCTCCGGGCTAGCTCGGCCGGCGCCGCCCCCCAGTCAGGCGGGCGGCCTCGATCGCTGGTGGTTGCGGGCGTGGAAGGGGCGGTCGACGTCGAGGACGGGCTGCTCGCACTCGTCGCAGGTCCACAGGCGCCGGACCGCGTCGCGCTTCAGGAACACGATTCCACCGACGGCCTCACCGAAGACGTGACGACTCTCGGCCTGCACGACCACGAGGCGGTTGACGTCGGCGGCGTCGATCTCGTCGGCGGCGACGGTGCGCCGGGCGACGAGCGCGCCGGAATCGATGAGGTCGTAGACCGCAGACGTCGAGATGCCCAACCGACGGGCAACCTCCGGGATGCTGAGCCATTTCGACTCGGCCATCCCGGACCCGCCTCAGCCGGTCTGACCTGTGTCGCCGCCGTGGGATCGAGCGAGCTGGGTGTCGAGCTGCTGGAGGAGCTCGCGCGACTGGATCAACAGTCGGTCGGTGTGATCCAGCAGTTGGCCGGTGCTCTGTTCTCGGTCGTGGCTGTCCACGGCCAGGTGAGTACCCCGCCGCGATTGGCGCGAAACGCGGGGATCGCTGCCGCTGACCGCAGGTCCTTCGCGGATCGGGTGTATATCCCTTCGATGGCGGCATGGGCGGTTCTGGCACTGGCGCTCGTCTGGGGGGCTGTGGTGCTCGCCCGGCGAGTCGTCGAGCGCCGTCGCCACCCGACGGGCATGACGATGGACGAGTGGCAGCGGGCGCTCGATGCGATGGCGCCAGCGACCGATCCGCCGGACGGGTCGGACCAGCCCGGGAACGACGGGCCGGCCACCTAGACCGGCGCGAACCGAACTGATTAGACTGGGCGAACGACCTGATTGCTTGATGATCCCGGGGGTGCACTGTGTCCGAGAAGCTTTGGTCCAATTCTGGTGACTCGCATTTCTCCGAGCCGCCCGACCTCTGGCACGAGATCATGCCGAAGGCGCTGGCCGACCGCATGCCGAGGAGCGAGAAGGCGCCCGACGGGTCGAGCGAGACCGTCTACGTCGACGGCAAGAGCTTCACCCGGCCCATGCCAAAGCTCTCGCAGAAGAAGGATGCCCAGGGTCGCACGATCGGCGACCTGGTCATGTCGGCGCCGGGCGCCCGCGACCTCGAGCTGCGGATGAAGGACCTCGACTCCGAGGGCGTGTGGGCCGAGGTCATGTACGCCTCGCTCGGCCTGTGGGAGAACATGATCGAGGACCGCGACCTGATCCGCGCCGCCACCAGGGCCGAGAACGAGTACAAGGTCGAGAAGATCCAGGGTCGGGCCCCCGACCGCCTGATCCCCGCGGCATCGATCCCGATGCTCGACATCGACGATGCGGTGGCCGAGCTCCAGCACGCCGCCGAGATCGGCCTCCACTGCGCTTCACTCCCGACCGGCGTGCCCGGAGGCCTGCCCGATTACAACCGCGATCACTGGGAGCCGCTGTGGGCGGCGGCCGAGGAGTGCGGGATGGTGCTGGGCTTCCACATCGGCTCCGACAACGACGGCAACGACAACACCAAGTTCAGCGGGCCGGGCGGTGCCGTCCTCAACTACGTGAACACCACCTTCGGCGGCCAGTTCGTCGCGCTCAAGATGGTGACCTCAGGTGCCCTCGATCGCCATCCCAACTTGAAGATCCTGATCTCCGAGGGCGGCGCGACGTGGGTGCCGTTCATCGGCGATCGGATGAACGAGGGCTACCGCCAGCACAGCATGTTCGTGCGGCCTG
>JAEKLB010000206.1 GCA_019510095.1 Acidobacteriota bacterium
CGGCGCGGTCCTGGCCCTGTTCATCGCCGCTCCGGGCCTGGCCGAGGCCCAGGCGCCGATCACTTCGACCACCTCGACCAGCACCAGCACGACGCTCCCGGGCACGCCCACCACGTCGACCACGCTGCCGTTGCCGACCTCGAGCATCCCGGCCTCGGGTGGCAGCACCAGCAGCACCACCTCGACGGTGCCGCCCACCACCACGACCACCTTCGTGCCCAACCCGGCGAGGAAGTGGAAGGGGAGCACCGTGGAGCTCCGCGGCCACGGGTGTGGTCACGGTCGGGGCCTCGGCCAGTACGGGTCCCTCGGCTACGCCACCGACGAGGACATCGACTACGCCGCCATCCTCGACCACTACTACGGCAACACCGCCAAGGGCACCCAGCCCGACGGGCCGATCACGGTGCGGCTGACCGACATGGACAACAAGAACCTGATCGTGACGTCGGGTGCGCAGTTCACCATCGGCACCAGCAGCTTCCCCGCCGGGGGCTTCGGCCGGGTCCGGCGGTCGGCGGGGACGTGGCTGGTCGAGCAGGGCACCACGTGCAGCAACACCGGCGTCTGGACAACCTTGCAGACGGTTCCCGGCGACCAGCAGCCGACCGCCCAGGTCGTCACCGACGGCGGCGACGACATCACCAAGATGCTCACCGTCTGCGGCACGAACCGTCGCACCTACCGCGGCTCGGTGAAGGCGATCCTCAACGGCACGGTGCCGCAAGCGGTGAACGTCGTGAACATGGAGCAATACCTGCGCGGTGTCGTGCCCCGTGAGTCGCCGGCCTCGTGGGGCGATGTCGACGCTGGCCGCGGCATCAACGCCCTGCGCGCCCAGGCCGTCTCGGCCCGCTCCTACGCGTGGGCCGAGCAGCGCAACGCGCTGTACAAGACGTGCGACACCACGGCATGCCAGGTCTACGGCGGCGCCGGCCTCAACGGCGTGCGCATCGAGGACAGCCGCAGCGACCGCGCCGTCGCCGAGACGGCAACCGAGGTCCGCATCCTCGATGGCAAGGTGGCCCGCACCGAGTTCTCGTCGTCGACCGGCGGCTACACCGCCGGCGGCACCTTCCCGGCCACCCCCGACGCTGGCGACGACACCGTCACCAATCCCAACCACTCGTGGTCGGCCACCGTCGGCGTCGGTGCCGTCGAGGCTGCCTTCCCGACCACCGGCTACCTGGCCTCGATCGTGGTGACCGACCGCAACGGGCTCGGCGAGGACGGTGGCCGGGTGCTCGACGTGCGGGTCACCGGCAGCGCCGGCTCGGTCACCGTGTCCGGCGAAGCCTTCCGCTCGGCCCT
>JAEKLB010000018.1 GCA_019510095.1 Acidobacteriota bacterium
GCTGAAGGTCCGCTACAAGAACAGCGCCCTCGGCTTCCTCTGGTCGTTGCTCACGCCGAACATGAAGATGGTCATCTACACGATCGTCTTCCAGGTGATCCTGAACCTGGGGATCCCGTACTTCCCGATCTGGCTGCTGTCGGGCACGCTGGCCTGGAACCTGTTCGTCGGCTCGTTGATGGGGGCCACCCAGTCGGTGACCGGCAACTCGTCACTGGTCAACAAGGTGTGGTTCCCGCGCGAGATCCTCCCGCTGTCGGTCGTGGGCGCCAACAGCGTGCACTTCGTGCTCCAGCTGATCGTGCTCTCGCTGACCATCGCCATCGCGCCGTTGAACTTCCACTGGCAGTGGCTCTGGATGATCGTGCCCGCGGTGATCGTGTTGCTCATCCTCACGGCCGCCGGGTCAATCTTCCTGTCGGCCATCAACGTCTACGCCCGCGACACCCAGCACCTCGTCGATCTGGTCCTGCTGTTCTGGTTCTGGATGACGCCGATCCTCGTGCCGTGGCACAACGAGGCGACTGAGCTGGTGAACCACGGCTTGCCGGCGAACCTCATCCTCGTCAACCCGATGGCCTCGATCGTGCTCGTCATGCAGCGATGCCTGTACGGACGGGTGAGCGGTGCCCGCCCGGCGTTCAACCCCAAGAACCCACACCTGGCCAGGGTTCCCGTGCAGCTGCTCCCGTTCGAGGGCCAGTGGTGGTACCTGCGCAACCTCGGCATCGTCGGCGCGGTGAGCGTGGTGCTCCTGCTGCTCGCCATCAAGCTCTTCGGCAAGCTCGAGTCGGATTTCGCGGAGCGGCTGTAGTGGGCGACCTCGCCATCAAGATCCACGAGGTCTCCAAGATGTTCCGCCTCAACGTCGAGCGCCACTCGACGCTGAAGGAGCGTGTGGTCCGCATCGGGCGGCGGCCGCCCATCGAGGAGTTCTGGGCCCTGCGCGACATCGACTTCGAGGTCGAGAGCGGCCACACCGTCGGCCTCATCGGCCACAACGGCTCGGGCAAGTCGACGTTGCTCAAGTGCATCGGCGGGATCCTGCGACCGACCAAGGGCCAGATCCGCAGCCGTGGCCGCATCGCCTCGCTGCTCGAGGTGGGCGCCGGCTTCCACCCCGACCTCACCGGCCGGGAGAACATCTACCTCAACGCGTCGATCCTCGGCTTCTCCCGCAAGGACACCGAAGCCCGCTTCGACGACATCGTCGCCTTCGCCGGTCTCGAGCGGTTCATCGACCAGCAGGTGAAGCGCTACTCGTCGGGCATGTACATGCGCCTCGGGTTCAGTGTCGCCACCAGCGTCGACCCCGAGATCCTGCTCGTCGACGAGGTGCTCGCCGTCGGTGACGAGGCCTTCCAGCGCAAGTGCCTCGACCGCATCCTCGGCTTCCAGCGCGACGGCCGGACCATCGTGTTCGTCACCCACGCCGCCGACCAGGTCCGCCAGATCTGCGACCGGGCCGTGGTGCTCGACAAGGGCAAGCTCGTCACCTGGGGGACACCGAGCGAAGGCGTGCGGACCTTCCGCGAGCTCCTCTACGGCTTCGGCGACGACGATGGTGCCGACGGGGCGGTGACCGCTGGCGATCGCCGCGAGCGGGTGCGCATCCGCGCCGTGCAGGTCGAGTACCCCGACCCCGACCGGCCGTTCATCCGCAACGGCGAGCCGCTCAACATCCACGTCGGCTACGAGGCGCTCGAACCGGTCGACGACGCCGTGTTCGTGATCGCCCTCCACAGCGTCGACGGCCATGTGGTGTTCGGCCAGAACACCTGGGGCCTCGGTGAGCGGTTGCCGACGCTGCGGGGCAGCGGCGAGGTCACCTTCCGGGTCGAGTCCACGCACATGCTCGAGGGCACCTACCCCCTCACGGTCGGCATCCACGAGAAGGAGAGCGGTGCCATACTCGACTGGCGGGAGCAGTACGAGCACGTCGACGTGATCAACCTCGAGGAGAACCACGCGTGGGGCGTGGCCGACCTGGAGGCGACGGTCGACCTCACCAAGCTCAACAGTCGATGACCGGGGGCGACATCGACTTCGAGGCGGTGCTGCGCGACATCGACGAAGAGGTGCGCGCCCGGCGGGCCTCCGGGGACTTCCCGGCCGAGATGGAGCGCGAGCTCGACCGGCTGTTCGCCCAGTACGTGCCGGTGGCCACCTCGGCGGACGATCTGGGCGGCCTGATCGCTGCCGCGCAACGGGCGTCGTTCATCGACCCCGAGCCGCCGACGACCGCGTCTCGCATCCCCGGTGTCGCGGTGCTGAAGACCGCCGAGCAGAAGCTGCTCGGCTGGTACTTCCGGTTCCTCGCCCAACAGGTCACCGCCTTCGCGCATGTGTCGAGCCAGGCACTGGAGACGCTGGCCAAGCGGGTGGACGCGCTGGCCGCCAGCACCCAGGGGGCGCAGGTCGCCCTCGAACGGGAGGTTCGCCGGCTCGACGCCCTGCCGCCGGCCGACCTCGGGGACGCGGTCGAGATCGCGGCGACGCATCTCACCGGGGCCACCGGGCGGGTGCTCGTCGTCGAGGCCGGCGACGGCGCGTTGGTGCGGTCGCTGGCCGGCATCGACGTCGACGTCTATGGCATCGAGCCGTCGGTCGAGCGGGCCACGGCCTTGGCTGCTGATGGGCTCGACGTTCGCGACGACGCCGCCCTGCTGCACCTCCACTCGGTCGCCCCCGGCTCGCTCGGCGGCCTGGCCCTGTGTGGCTGCATCGACCGGCTGCCGCTCGACGGCCAGCTGGAGCTGGCCGACTTGGCTGCTGAGGTCGTGGCCCCGGGTGCCCCGGTGGTGGTGCTCGGGCGCTCGCCCGACGCATGGGGCCGCCTGAACCCGGTCGAGGCCGACCTCGCCCCGGGGCGACCGTTGCGGGCGGCGACGTGGGCCCACCTGTTGACCCACCGCGGGTTCACCGACGTCCTGATCGACGACGGTGACGAGAGCTACGCCGTCCGCGCCCGCCGTCCCGGCTGACGTGACCGAGATCCACCAGTTCGTGGCGACCTTCGCGCCGCGTGACGCCACCGGCAACCACACCATCGCCACCCAGCGCCTGCTGCGGGAGCTGGGGTTCACTTCCGAGATCTGGGTCGTCAACTCGACACGGGAGACGGCGGGCCTGTGCAAGCCCTACAAGTCGTTCACGCCGGGCAAGGGGCCGACGTGGCTCATGTACCAGGCGTCGACCGGCAGCCCGGTGGCCGACTGGTTCCTGGCCCGCGACGAGCCCAAGCTGGTGTACCACCACAACCACACCCCGCCGTCGTTCTGGGCGCCATGGGAGCCGCACGTGGCGGTGGAGCTGGAGATGGCCTGGCGGCAGACCGCCGACCTCGCCGGACCGACCCGGCTGGCCATGGCGGCCTCCGCGTTCACCCAGACCGAGCTGGCCCGGCTCGGCTACCGGAACACGGCCGTGGTGCCGATCCTGCTCGACCCCCACGCCTTCGCCTCCGAGGTCGACGCCCGCGCCGAGGAGCGGTTGGGGGGCGGGCGTGGCGCGGTGTGGCTGTTCGTCAGCCGACTGGCGCCGCACAAGCGCCAGCAGACGTTGATGAAGGCCCTCGCCCTGTATCGCCAGGCCTACGACGCCGACGCCCGCCTCCGACTGGTCGGCAGCGCCGGGTCGGTCCGCTATCTCGACGCCCTCACCAAGTACCGCGCGGCACTCGGGCTCGAGGACGCGATCTCGTTCGAAGGCGATGTCTCCGACGGTGAGCTGGTGGCGCACTACCGCGCCGCCGACGTGTTCGTCTCGGCGTCCGAGCACGAGGGCTTCGGCATCGGGCTGATCGAGGCCATGCACAACGGCATCCCGGTGGTCGCCGCCGCGGCGGCGGCGGTGCCCGAGACGGTCGGGGGCGGCGCCCTGTGCGTGCCGCCGGCCCAGCCGGCGGTGCTGGCGGCGGCGGTCCACAAGGTCCTCACTGACGCGCCGTTGCGCGACCAGCTGGTGGCTGCGGGCCGCCGGCGGGTCGAGGAGCTGTCGCTCGCCAACGCCCGCCAGCGCTTCGTCGACGCGTTGCTCCCGGTGGTCACGCCGTGAGCGGTGTCAGCGCCCTGCACCAGTTCGTGCCGACGCTCGAGCGCAGC
>JAEKLB010000083.1 GCA_019510095.1 Acidobacteriota bacterium
ACCAGTCGGCGCCGGGGCCGGCGATGTCGATCCGGCGGCCAGGAGCCAGGTGGGGCACGACCTCGTCCACGAACCAACGAAGGCCGACCGCGTTCGGTCCCCACGACCACGTGCCGAGGATCGCCACATCGACCGTCGCCTCCTCGAGCTCGGTGTCACCGGTCCTGGGAGCGACGGCCCCGGGGATGGGAAAGCTGCGGACCTCGCCACCGAAGCCCGCCAGGGCAGTGGCGTCGGCCGCGGTCAGCGCCCACACCTGCGACGCTCGACCGACGAGGGCAGCCTCCTGCGCCAGCACCAGGCGGGCCTCGCGGCCGAGGAGCCCTCGCCGCAGGCCGGCGGCCTCGTCGACCCCTTCGGCGTACAGCTCGTGCTCGACGTTGTGCGCGATCAACACCAGCGGGACGTCCATGGGCACGAGATCGGCGAGGAAGCCGAGCTGGGCGTGGTCGACGATCACGAGATCGGGGGCAGAGGCCACGGCGACCTCGGTTCCGCGCCGCAAGGTCGCGGAGGCATATTTGGCCGACGACAGCGGTTGGTGTCGGGCCACTGCAGTTGCCGCCCACCGAAGGCGTTCGGCCCAGCCGGCCCGGGCCGTCTCGATCGTCCGGGTTGCGACGGCCACCTCGCCCGGCGCCGGGTGGTAACCCTCCCGCCGATAGCCAATGATCTCGACATCGTGGCCGGCGCCGCGAAGGGCGCGAACGAACGCCGTCGACACGACCTCACCGCCCGTCGCCTCCGCACCGGGGAGGACTGTCGTCAGGAAGGCGATGCGCATCGGCGCCCGGGCACCAGGACGTGATCGCCGCCGGCGACGAGGAAGCGGTCGATCAGGTGGTCCGTGATGATCCTCATCGTCTCCCTGCGGGCAGTGGGCGCCATGAGGGCGTGGTCGAGGTCGGGCACGGTCACCAAGCGGCATCCCGGTTGACCGACCAGGCGGCCCAGTGCAGCTGCCGCCGTCTCCCGCAACTTCCGAAGCCCGAAGTCGTCCTCGCCGTAGACGAGGAGCAGGTCGACGCCGCTGGCCCGGACGTCTTCGAGCAGCCGTGTGCGGGAACGAACCACACCAACGCGGTCGAGCACCGACCACACGATGCCGGGCACCATCCGGAGCAGGCGGCTCTGGACCGGGCGGTACCTGTTTCGGGCGGCCACCGGCGAGGGCACGGGGTCCTCGATCGAGATGAGTTGCAGGACCTCGGCCGGCAGGTGGACGCTGGCATTGATCGAGCAGACACCGCGCACGCCATCGAGCAGTGCCGCGGCATCCAGCGCGTGGCGACCGCCGGAGCAGAGGCCGACCAGGACGACACCGGTCCCCCGATCGATGTGGCGGATGATCGCTCGCACGTCGTCGATCGCCTCAGCGGCATAGCTGCGATCCAGCGCCTGGCCGGGCCGGGCCGGGCTGTCGCCGATGCCTGAGAGATCGACGCGGAGCACGGGAAAGCCGGACCGGGCCAACTCCCTGCCCCAATGGGTCCACAGGCGGCTCGGGCCGACGTGGTGGTCCGTGGCGTTGTTGAGCAGGACGACCGTCGGTGCGCTCGGGTCCAGCTGCCCCTCGGACGACACACCAAAGAGGCCGAGCTCCCCGAGGTGCATGAGACGCTCGGTGACACCGGCTCCGACCTCGGCCTCGAGCCGCACCGGCGGATCGATCGCCACCGCCTCGCCGACGAGCTCCTCCGCCAGCCACGTCGCGATCGTCTCGACCGCCGCCGCAGGTACCGATGCGGTGGACGACGGGCCGTCGAGGAGGGCGCCCTGGCCGACGGCCTCGACGACCGTTGCTGCCGGCGGCAGTGCCGCTCCGTCCAACCCGTCAGGACGGCGGAGCACGAGGACCGGGACATCGGGGCGGCGAAGGACCGGGACCTGAAGAGCGCTGAGCTCCGCCAAGGTCGACGGGCTGAAGATCGTCCCTGCCACCGCCAGCGATTCGCGATCGCCGGCCTCCTCGGCATCGGCACCGACGCCGAGGAGCTGCAGGGCGCGCAGCTGGCGGACGAAGTTGCGGCCCGACAGCACCGGATCCCAGAGCACCAGGGCGTCGACGTCGATCGAGGCATTGGCAGCCAAGGTGGCGCCGAGGCGCATGCCCACCAACCCCACTCGGGCAGCACCAGCCTGACGGAGGAGAGCCACGGCGTCGTCGATGCTGCGCAGCCAGGCGGTCCGCCGCCCCGGATCGGTGTCGTCGCCGGCGGCGTCGCCGGTGCCGTCATAGTCGAACCGGAGCGTCACCAAACCGACGGCCGCCAGGCGCTCGGCGAGCACCCGGAACGTGCGGTGGGCACAGACGTACTCGTAGCCGATGGGCGGGCACAGGACCACACCCGCACGTGCTCGGCCCCCAGGCGGAACGTGCAGCCAGCCGAAGAGCGGGCGATCCTCGGGGCCGAACCACGTGGCGCGCGCCGTCCCCGCGCCGCCGCTCGGTTCCACGCTCGTCGGTTCCACGATCGAGACTGGTCTTCCCGCCCGATGGCGTGGGCAATCTCAGCCCACCTGAACCCGCCAGTAGCGCTCGGGCCGCACCGCCAGCGGAAGATCGACCCGCAGCGGGCGGCGCTGTGACCGGTAGCGCCGGATGGCGGCCAGCTTTCGTCGCGGGTCGGGGTCGGAGGGCAACGCTGCCGGCTCGAGCCCGATGCCAGCCGCCGCGAGCTCGGCCAGTCGCCGCTCGAACAGCTCGGGCTCGGTGTAGCGGTAGGGGAGATCGGCGTAGGCGTATCGGTCGACGCCCGGCAGCGACGTCTCGAACAGTGCGTCGGCAATCGTGATGTGCTCGTCGTTCACGAGGCCGAGTGGCTGGAGGACCACTCGGGCGCCCAGACGCTCGATGGTGGACGCGACGGCCGCGGCCATCGTGGGCCCGTCGGGCGGTGGGGAGTACTGGCCTTCGACCACATCGAGCCACACCGGCGCTGCCCGGAGCAGGGTGAGGGCCTCCCGATCCTCGCCCTTCCGCGTCGCCATGACGTCGTCGCCGGCGCGGAAGCCACACGAGCGGTCCCACTCGGTCGGCGGGCCCCACCGGTCGGGCCCCGCTGTCATGACCGTCAGGACGGTCGACCCGGGATGGGCGCCGAGCACCCCCCCGCAGGAGAGCACTGCGTCGTCGAGGTGGGGTGAAACCACCAACAGGGGTTGCACCGCGTCGGGGCCGGGGGGCGGCTGAACGCCTCGGCACCGGCGAGCTTCGGCCAGCTCCCGCAGGCGCCAGCGGATCTGCTCCACCCCCTGACCTTACGCCGGTACGACGAGGCGATGAGGTAGCCGTGGAGGAGAAACACGACAGCTTCCGGGTCGGTGTCGACCTCGTGCGTGTCGCCGACGTGGCCGAGACGGTGGCGCACTTCGGTGACCGCTACCTCCGGCGCATCTACACCGAGCACGAGCTGGCCTCCTGCACTGGGGTGCCGGAGGTCGCCGCCGCCAGCCTGGCCGCGCGATTCGCCGCCAAGGAAGCCGTCCTCAAGGTGCTCCGGCCGGCCGGCGCCAGACCTGACTGGCGCGACATCGAGGTCCACCGCGACGAGGTGGGAGCCTGCGAGATATGCCTCACATCCTCGGCGGCGCGGCTGGCCGCCGAGGCCGGGGTCACCCAGCTGGCGGTGAGCCTCACCCACGAGCACGAGCTGGCCATGGCGGTGGTCGTCGCCGCCGTCAGTCGGCGCGAGGTGCGCGTCGCATGACCGACGACGTCATCCGCGCGGTGCTGGCCGAGCACGGTCGCCTGGCGGTCGACGTCGCTGCCCTCGACCCCGATGCCGACTTGTACCAGGTCGGTCTGACCTCCCATGCCAGCGTCAACGTGATGTTGGCCCTCGAGGACAGCTTCGACTTCGAGTTCCCCGAGCAGATGCTGCGCAAGCGAACCTTCGAGTCGATTGCCGCAATCCGCGCCGTCGTGGACGGACTCACCCGCGCCGAGGTCGACTGACGTGACAGCGATCGACCTCACGTCGGCGTCAGTCGTCGAACGAGCCCAGCGCATCTCCGAAGACGTCGCCGGACCGAACGCCGAGGCCGTCGATCGCCACGCCCGCTTCCCGGTCGAGTCGGTGGAGGCCCTCCGCGTCGGGGGCCTGCTGGCCAGCCTCATCCCCGTCGATCTCGGCGGTGGTGGCGCGGGCATCCGGGAGGTCGCCGACGTGGTCGCCATCCTCGGCCGTGGTTGCGCCTCGACCGCGATGGTCTACGCGATGCATCAGATCCAAGTTGCGTGCCTCGTGCGTCACGGCCGTACACCGGTGCTTGCCGCCTACCTCCGAGAGGTTGCCGCCGACGGGCTCCTCCTGGCGTCGGCCACCACCGAGGTTGGCATCGGTGGTGACGTGCGGTCGAGCTCGTGCGCAGTCGAGCGGTCACCGGGGCGGTTCCACCTCACCAAGGAGGCGCCGGTGATCTCGTATGGCGCGTTCGCCGACGGCATCCTCGCCACCGCCCGGCGCACGCCCGCCAGCCCCGCGAGCGATCAGGTGCTCGTGGTCTGCCGGCGCGCCCACACCCGATTGGAGCAACGCAGCGACTGGGACACGCTCGGGTTCCGCGGAACCTGCAGCAACGGCTTCACCCTCACGTCCGACGATGACGACGCCTATGTCATGCCCGACAGCTACGCCGACATCTCCAGCCAGACGATGTTGCCGACCTCGCACATCCTCTGGGCGTCGGTGTGGCTCGGGCTGGCCACGGCTGCGGTCGACAAGGCCCGGGGCTTCGTACAGGCCGCCGCTCGCAAGAGCCCTGGCTCCACCCCGCCAGCAGCGCTCCACCTCGCCGAGCTCGTCGCGGTGCACCAGCAACTTGCTGATCTCGTCCAGAGCGCGGCCCGGCGCTACGACGAAGCGTGGGGCATCGACGACCGCGAGGTGGTCGAAGCGATGGGATTCGTGATCGCCATGAACGCGCTCAAGGTCTCGGCGTCGCAGCTCGTCGTCGACATCGTCAGCCGCGCCATGCAGATCTGCGGCATGGCCGGCTACAGCAACGGGTCGCCCCTGAGCCTCGGTCGGCTGCTCCGTGACGCCTACGGCGCCGCCCTCATGGTCAACAACGATCGGATCAACGCCAACAACGCGCAGCTCCTCCTCATCCACCGGGAGCACTGAGATGGGGATCGTCGCCACCTCGTTCCGCGACGAGCTGCTGGCAGCCGGCCTGCTCGTGCCGCTCGGCGCCGACGGCCTCTACGGCCGTGCGGCTGCGTTCGAGGACGTGGTCGACGCACTGGCCCGGCTCATCGTCAGCCTCGGCGCCGCCGACGGGGCGGCCCGGATCCGATTTCCCCCGATCGAACCCCGGTCGGTGTTCGATCGCACCGACTACCTCAGGTCGTTTCCCGACCTCACTGGCGCGGTGGTCACCTTCCGGGGCGATGATGCCGGCCATGCCCGGCTGCTGGCTGCCGCTGACACCGGAGATGACTGGACCGAGCTGCTCGAGCCGGCCGACGCCATGCTCTGCCCAGCCGTCTGCCATCCGCTCTACCCCACGCTCACCGGCACGCTGCCCGCCGGTGGGGCGACGTACGACCTCCAAGGCTGGTGCTTCCGCCACGAGCCGTCGGTCGACCCGGCCCGGATGCAGGCGTTCCGCCAGCACGAGATCGTCTACGTCGGCGACGCTGCCGGCGCCCGGGCCCACCGCGACCGTTGGGTCGAACGGGGAACCGAGTTGCTCGCCGACCTCGGGCTCGATGTCGAGGCGGTGGTGGCCAACGATCCGTTCTTCGGCCGGGTCGGGCGCATGCTCGCCACCAACCAGCGCGACCAGGAGCTGAAGATCGAGCTCGTCGTCACCGTGGCCTCGGCCGACCAGCCCACCGCCGTCGTCTCGTCCAACTGCCACGAGGACCACTTCGGTGCGGCCTTCGGCATCAACACCGCGGAAGGCGACGTTGCCCACAGCGCCTGTGTCGGCTTCGGGCTGGAACGGGTCACCCTGGCTCTCCTCCGGCGCCATGGGCTCGACGTCGAACGCTGGCCGTCGACCGTCCGCGACCGCCTCTGGCCATGACGACCGAGCGCCCCGAACGAACCGTGCAGCTCCTTCCCCTCGACGCCGCCACGTACGCGCGGCATCCGGTGCACGACTCCCAGCGGACGTGGACCGAGACGAACTGCTACGTCGATCTCTGGATCGAAGTGCTCCACGCCCTCGATCTCGACCCCATCGCCGGGGCGGCATTCACGCTGAGCACCGACTTCGAAGGCGACCAGTGGACGTTCTTCAAGTACCCGCCGGAGGACCTGCGGGCCCTCTACGGCATCGAGGTCTCGGAGATGAACGTGTGGCGCCCGCTGCTCGACCACGTGGTCGAGCAGCTCGAGCTCGGCCGGCTGCTCACCATCGAGGTCGACTCCTGGTTCCTCCCCGATACAGCCGGTGTCTCGTACCAGCTCCGGCACACCAAGAGCACGATCGTCCCGCAGGCGGTCGACGTCGAGTCCCGCCGCCTCGGCTACTTCCACAACGCGGGCTACTTCGAGCTCGAGGGCGACGACTTCGACGGCGTGTTCCACCGTGGCGACGACGACCCCGCCCGGCTGCCGCCCTACGTCGAGCTGATCAAGCTCGACCACCTACGGCGAGACGACGCAAACCTGGTCGATGACGTCCTCACCCTCACCGCGGAGCATCTCGGGCGCCGGCCGCGTGACAACCCGATGGTTCGGCTGCGCAAGCGAATCGAGGCTGACCTGCCGTGGCTCGCCGCCCAGGACCTCGAGTCGTTTCATGCCTATGCCTTCGGCACCTGCCGCCAGTGCGGGGCCACCGCCGAGCTGGCTGCTTCATTCGTCGACTGGCTGGCCGCTCGCTGGGAACCCGGAGTCGCTCCGATCGCCGAGCGCTTCCGCGCTGTGGCCGAGTCGGCCAAGGGCCTCGAGTTCACCTTGGCCCGCGCCGCTCGCGGCCGCTCGGTCGACCTCCAGGGGTCGTTCGACGAGATGGAGCGCGGCTGGGACGAGGCCATCGTCACGCTGGCCGGGTGTTGTGGAGGCTGACCTCCTCGCCGCTGCCGAGTGGTCGTGCCGGGCCACGCCGCCCGGTGCGATCGCAATCCCCGATGACCTGGACGAGAGGGACTGGTTGGCGGCCATGGTGCCTGGCACGGCGGCTGGCGCCGTGGGCAACACCGGCAACCGGGACTTCGATGCCGAGGACTGGTGGTTCCGAACACGATTTCCCGGCGGGCCGGGCGGGCCGTGGACCTTGTACCTCGACGGACTGGCGACGTTGGCCGAGGTGTGGCTCGACAGGCGGCTCGTGCTGCGCACCGCTGGCATGTTCCAGCCCCACCGTGTCGACGTGCCCGAGCTCGGCGCCGAGAACGAGCTCGCCATCCGCTTCCTCGCCCTCGGCCCGGTGCTCGCCGCCCGGCACCCGCGCCCGCGGTGGCGCACCCAGCTGGTGGCCCAACAGCACCTGCGCTGGTACCGCACCACGTACCTCGGTCGCATGCCTGGGTGGTCACCCGAGCCGGCCCCTGTTGGGCCATGGCGCCCGGTTCGGCTCAGGCCGTCGAATCGGCTCGACGTGCTCGATCACCGGTTGCGAACGAGCTGCGCGGAGGATGACGGCGTCGTCGACCTGACCCTGCGGCTGCGGGGGCCGGTCAACCATGGAACCGTCCGGGTCGGCGCATCGAGCACGTCGCTCCACCTGCGGGACGACGGTGATGCCGTCGTCGCCGAGGCCACCCTGCGGGTCCCCGACGTCGATCGCTGGTGGCCACACACCCACGGCCCGGCCACCGAGTACGAGGTCACGGTCGAGGTCGACGATCACGTCGCCTGGAAGAGGCGGATCGGCTTCCGCACGATCGAGGTCGACCGATCCGACGACGGCTTCCGGCTCGTCGTCAACGGCGTACCGATCTTCTGCCGGGGCGCATGCTGGATGCCTCCGGACGTCGTCTCGCTGAATGCTCCGGCCGACGAGGTACGGCGCACCCTCGAGCGTGCCCGCGATGCCGGCATGAACATGGTGCGGATCCTGGGCACAACCATCTGGGAGGACGACACCTTCTGGGACCTCTGCGACGAGCTGGGCATGTTGGTGTGGCAGGACTGCATGTTCGCCAACGTCGATCCGCCGGACGACGACGGCTGGCTGGCCATGGTTGAAGCGGAGCTCACCGCCCAGCTCGGCGCGCTCCAGGGACGACCGTCGCTCGCAGTGGTGTGTGGCGGCAGCGAGGTCCAGCAGCAAGCGGCCATGGTCGGCCTTCCCGGCGATGGTCGAACAATGCCGCTGTTCGACACCCACCTCCCGAAGCTCCTCGATGGCCTCGGACTCGACGTCCCCTACGTGCCGTCCAGCCCGACCGGCAGCGATCCGCCGTTTCGCACTGACGCCGGCGTGGCCCACTACTTCGGCGTCGGCGCGTACCGGCGGTCTCTCGACGACGTCCGCCGCGCCGACGTTCGCTTCGCCGCCGAGTCCCTGGCCGTGGCCATCCCACCCGAGGCCGGCGCGGTGGACGCCCACTTCGGCGCCGCCAGCGTCGCCGGCCACCATCCCATCTGGAAGGCCGCCGTGCCGCGGGACAGCGGGGCGTCGTGGGACTTCGAGGACGTGCGCGATCACTACGTCGGCGAGTTGTTCGGTGTCGACGTGGTTCAACTCCGATCCACCGAACCGGAGCGCTACCTCGACCTCGGACGAGCAGCCGCCGCCGAGTTGGCCGAGGCGGTCTTCTCCGAGTGGCGACGGCCGGGATCGCCGTGCGCGGGAGGCCTGGTGCTCCTGCTCCGCGACAGCCGGTTCGGCGCCGGGTGGGGGCTGCTCGACGCCCACGGGATGCCCAAAGCTCCGTGGTGGGCCTTGCGCCGGATCCTCCAGCCGGTGGCACTGCTGGCCACGGACGAGGGACTCAACGGCCTCCGTCTCCATGCCATCAACGACCGGCCCCTCGAGCTGACGGCCACCGTGACTGTTGAGGTCTTCGACGCCGCCGGCCTGCGGCTCGAGCGGGGCGAACGGCCGATCGCCGTTCCGGCGCGAGGCGGGATCGAGATCGACGCTGAGGCCGTCCTGAACGGGTTTCGCGACATCACCTACGCCTACCGGTTCGGCCCGCCGGCCTACGACGTGGTCGTTGCATCGCTACGCGACGACGCCGGGGAGCTCCTCGCCGACGCAGTGCACCTCGTCGGTGGCCGGGCTCGACCGGTCGAGCCGACGATCGGTCTACGGGCCCGGCTCGTCGAGGGCGACGACGGCTGGCGGGCTGAGGTGGCCACCGAACGGTTCGCCCAACGGGTGGTGATCGAGGCTCCCGGTCTCGTGGCCGAGGATTCATGGTTCCACCTCGCCGCCGGCGCCTCCCGCTCCGTGCACCTCTCTGGCTCGATCGACCAACCCCCGACCGGCGCCGTGCGCGCCCTCAATGCCACGGCGACGGCCCGGCTGGTGCCGGCCTGATGGCGACATCCTCACGATGACGGATGCGCTGGTTCCCGACCGCCGCTCCGCCGGCCACCGGTGCATCTGCCTCGGCGGCCAACGGATCGATCTGCTCAGGAGGGACCAGCTCCTGAAGGCGGTCGGCGACGCCCTCGACGGCAAGCGGATCCCGCTGTGGTTGGCGTCGGCCAACCTCGATCATCTCAACCGCTTCGAGGGCAAGGCTGATCTCTTCGAGTCCGGTCCCGGCAGCCAATGGCTGGTCCTGCTCGACGGCATGCCCGTGGTCTGGCAGGCCCGGCGCCGCACCGGGTACCGGTGGGAGCAGCTCGCCGGGTCGGATGTCCTCCCTGCCTTGCTCGGGCTGTGCGAGGAACGGTCCGCCCGAGTTGCCTTCGTCGGCGGAACGGACGAGCTACGGGAGCGCCTGCCCGCCGCCCTGGCCGTCCGCTGGCCCGATCTCTGCGTCGCAGGTCATTGGACACCGGCCCGCGAGGTCGTCGAGAACGAGGAAGCGTCGCGGGAGATGGCGGCCGAGCTCGCCGCCGCCAACGTCGACCTCCTCGTCGTCGGGCTGGGCAAGCCACGGCAGGAGCGATGGATCCATGAGCACGGAGCTGCCACCGGCGCCCGAGTCACCGCGGCATTCGGGGCGTCGACGGAGTTCATCGCCGGGGTGCAGCAACGGGCACCGGAGGCGATGTCCCGGCTCGGTGGCGAGTGGGCGTACCGCCTCTGCAAGGACCCTCGCCGCCTCGCTCGCCGCTATCTCATCGAGGGCCCGATGGGTCTCGCCAAGCTGCTGACCCATCCTTGAGCAACAGTGGTCGACCGTGCGCGGGTCACGACCCGCGACCGCGCTGACGCCGGCCTGGCCAGCGACGGCTGACACGGCCGTCTGGCGGCTCGAATGTCCAGTGTCGTACCTGTTGGCCTGATCGTGCCGTTGAAATGGGTCGACCGCGGCAATCCGTCAGGCGCCCAGGCGAGTATCTACAGGTAGGTGTCGGCGACCGCCGGCCTGGATGACGAGGAGCACCATCGTGAGCACAGTGCCTGGCGACCACCGCCACCCGACCCACCGGCGGCTGTCCTTCGTGACCTTCCGTCGGAAGGGTGTTGCCGTGGCCGCCGCCCTTGGGCTCCTGGTGTCAGTGGGCAGCGTCGAAGCAGCGGTGGCAAAGACGACGAAGAAGGTCACGAAGAAGAAGGCGGTCGTGACCACCAAGAAGAAGCCCGTCGTCACGACCAAGAAGAAGGCGGCAACACCAGGCACGAAGACGACAGAGGGAGGCTCGCTGACGACGGATCCGCCGGCGACGACGCCCCCGGCCTCGTCTGGGGGAGGGTCCACGAATCCGGATCCGGCCGGTGGGGGCGCCGGGTTCTAGGAGGCAGCGACATGACCCGAGCTGGGGCTACCGCGACGAGCATGGCTCTCCGGCGCCTGCTGCCCGTCGCCTGCGTGGCAGTCATGGCTGCCGGGGCGACGGGCTGCGGATCGGGCGGCGGAACGGTGAAGACCAATGACGTCCCGGCAACGGCACCGGCGACCACCGTCCCCGCGGCGCCGACAACGGCGGCCGCAGCAGTGCCCGGGACCGCCACCACCGCGGGAGGGACGAAGACGACCGCAGCCGGTACCGCCACCACCGCAGCAGCGACGAGGACGACCGCACGGACGAAGACGACAACAGCAAGAACGGCGACCACGAAAGCGGGGACGAAGACGACGGCACCTCCGACGACAGGAGCGGTCACGCCGGCAACGACGCCGGCAACGACGCCGGCGACGACAACGCCTCCGACGACGTCAGGGGATCCCGCGACCACGCAGCCGCCAGGCGGCGGTGCCGGGTTCTGATCGATGGTCGACCCCGGGTGCGCTCGGTCGAACCATGACATGCTGATCGAAGGGGGCAGACGAATGGACCGAACCGCTGCTACTGCTCGAAGGACGGCGCTCCGTCGCGTCGCGCCAATCCTCTGCGTTGCAGCCATGGGCATCGGCGCCACGGCCTGCGGATCGGACGGTGGGAAGGTGAAGACCAAGGACTCGCCGTCATCGGCGCCGGCGACGGCGACATCGACCCCCTCGACGACATCGGGCCCGACGACGACACAACCGCGAGGCGGCGGTTCGGGTTTCTGATGTGGACTGAGAGCATGCGGTGACTGCGACAGTCGCTCCTGTCGTTCCTCCCTCGCCAGCGCCCGTCGACGATGTCGCTTGGGGCGCGAACGTGCGGCGCCCGCTGTCGTCACGCGTCTATCTGCCAGCGTGCTGGGTCGCCGCGTTCGCCGCCGTCCTCGGTGGGATCGGCTGGTCGAACCACTTTGGTGGGACGGGCATCGGTGATTCGGTCGCAGCGCTTCGTGACATCCAGGTCGGTCCGACGAGCCTGGCCTTCATCGCTGTGTTTCTCGTCGCTGAGCGGGTGCGGCCAGCGCAGCGCCGGCCACTGATCGCCCGCGGTCATCGCCAGGATCTCCTGTTCACCCTCTTCAACGCCACGTTCGTCCTTCCCCTTGTTGCGGTGCTGGCGCTGTCCCTCTCGGTGACGGCGCGGTCAGCGTTGCCGTGGATCGTCCTGCCCAAGGTGGGCGTGGTGCCGCGTTGGCTCTCGGTCGCGGTGATCTTCGTGGCCATGGACGCATGCAACTGGTTCGCCCATCTGGCCAACCACCGCGTCAAGATGCTGTGGCGGTTCCATGAGCTGCACCACTCCCAGGAGGACATGAGCGTCTTGACCGTCTTTCGCACGCACCCCCTCATCCACGTCTCCTACCTCATCGCGCTGGTGCCCGGCATCGTGCTGCTCGCCAACGGTGCGCTGTCGACGACCCTGCTGGTCGTCTACGGAGCCACCGTCGCCTTCGCCCACTCCAACACCAACTTGGGGTTCGGGCCCCTCGAGCGCATCTTCGTCAGCCCCAACTTCCACCGCATCCACCACCGGTTGGATGGGCGGCAGGACGTCAACCTTGGCTTCGCGCTGACGATCTGGGACCAGCTCTTCGGTAGTGCGATCTTCCCGACCGAGGCCACCATCAGGGCCGACACCGGGCTGCCTGGCCGGCCATTGGCGGTCGAACAGGCAGGACCGCGGCCGCGTCACCTCGCGGTCTTCGCCGCCCAGCTGATCGGCCCGTTCCGCCCGATGCACGAGCGCGGTGCGGCGTGATGGCCACCGAGTCGCCGGCAGCCGCCCAGGGCCGCGGCCGAGCTGCGCTCGCCGCGTTGGTGAGCACGCGGCCTGGCGGCCTCGCCGCTGATCTTGCGCTCATCGCCGTGCGGGTCGCCATGGCCTGGATCTTCATCTACTACGGCGGCGCCAAGCTCTTCGGCTGGTTCAACGGCGGGGGCATCCACGGTACGACCCTGTTCTTCGAGAACACCGCGCACCTTCATCCCGGGGGGTTCTTCGCCGTGGTTGGCGGCGTGACCGAGCTGGGCGGTGGCATCGCCCTCCTGCTCGGCCTCGGCTCCCGCCTGGTCGGGCTGGCGCTCGTCGGCGACATGGTGATGGCAATGATCACGGTGACCTGGTCCAACGGGCTCCACAACCTGAGCGGGCATGCCGGTTACGAGATCAATCTGGCCCTTGCCGCGTTGGCGCTCGTCGTCGTCGCCTTTGGCGCCGGCCGGTTCAGCGCCGACGCCCTGGCCGAGCGCGCCCTCGCGCCCACCGACACCGGACCGGTCAGCTGAAGCGCTGCTTGGCCGCCTCGTAGACGTCGGCGGGGAGGGGTCCGTTCGAAGCAGCCGCGATGTTGGCGGCCAGGTGGTCGGGGTTCTTGGTGCCGACGATGGTCGTGTGCATGTCGGGGTGGCTGATGGTGAAGCGGAGCATGAACTCCATCGGGGTCATGTCGCCGAGGAGATCGCTGATGTCGGTGTTCTCGAACCGCTCGCGCCGCTCCCGCATCATCTGCTGGTACTGCTCGGGCATGCCCGCACGGGGCTCGGGCATGCCGCGGGCCACACCGCCGCGAATGATCGTGCCGGCACCGGCCTCCGCCGCGGTGCTGATGGCGTCCTCGTGGTCGCGCTCCACCGCCGAGTAGGGGATCTGGAAGGCGTCGAAGACGCCCATGGCGATCTGGTCGGGAAGGTGGGGCAGCGTGCCGGAGATCCCCAGGAAGCGGATCTTGCCCTCGTCGCGCAGGGCGAGCAGCTCAGCCACCGCGTCGTGGTCGGCCAGGGTGCTCGGCGACGGGCTGGCGTGGAACTGCACCAGGTCGAGGTGATCGGTGCGCATCCGGCCGAGGCTCTGCTCGACGCCGGCCCGGACGTTCTCCCGGGTGAAGATGTGCTCGCGGATGCCTTGTGGTGGCACCTCCCCGATGCCCTCACCGACCGGGCAGCCGCACTTGCTGGCGAGGAAGTACTCGTCGCGGCGCCCGGAGATGGCCCGGCCGATGTGCTCCTCGGACGACCCGTAGTCGGGGGAGGTGTCGATCATGTTGATCCCGGCGTCGAGCACGGTGTTGAGGAGGCGATCCACCTCGCCGGGGTCGAGACGGGAGCTCCGCAGCTCCATGGCGCCGTAACCGAGCTTGGTGACGGTGGCGCCGGTTCGGCCGAGGGTCGCAGTGGGAAGGCTCATGCCCCGATCATGGCCTGCACGGGCGACTCTGCGCTCGACGACCTCGACGCCCATCGAACTCGCGACGGATTCTCGGCAGATCTGCCGATCATCCGTCGCGAGTTCGGGCCGTGAGGCGCGCTCGCTCGGACTGCCAGGCAGCGTCGGGGTCGGTGATGTCGCGGCCCCGCTCGGCGGCGAGGCGGAACCAGCCGGCGCCGGGGCGGCCCGAGGAGGACTGCACCACGACGGCTGACAGCAGCCCTCGACCGGCCTCGTCCTCGGCCACGGACAGCGAGCGCAGGAGTGGCACCAGGTCGCCTTCCAACCCCAGCCGCTCCCGCAGGGCCTCGTAGGTGATCGTCTCACCGGCCGCCGCCACCTGCGCCAGCAGCGCCCGGACCCTGTCTTCCATCGAGCCCATCCTTGTACCGTCGGGCGGGTGATCGACAAGGACGTGCTCGAGCGCACCCTGTCCCGTGCGCTGCACAACGGTGGCGACTTCGCCGAGGTGTTCGCCGAGGACCGGGTCAACAGCTCGGCCCGCCTGGAGGACGGCCGCATCGAGGAGCTGACCTCGGGGCGCGACCGGGGGGCCGGTGTCCGGGTGATCGTCGGCGAGGCAACCGGTTACGCCCACACCACCGACCTCACCGAGGACGGGCTGCGGAGCGCCGCAGAAGTGGCAGCGGCCGCCGCACGCGGCGGGGGAGGGGTTCGTGACGTTGCCCTCGAGCGCCGGCCCGTGACGCCCGCGCCGATCGCTGTCCGTCCCGAGGACGTGGCCAAGGCCGACAAGGTCGAGCTGCTGCGCCGGGGCGAGTCGGCGGCCCGCGCCGGTGGCTCCAGCATCAAGCAGGTCATGGTCTCGGTCGCCAACAACCGGCGCCGCATCCTCGTGGCCAACAGTGACGGCCTGCTCGCCGAGGACGACGCCACCCGCACCCGGTTCATGGTGCAGTGCGTGGCCGCCGGCGACACCGGCATGCAGACCGGCCACGAGATCGTGTCGGCCACGCGTGGTTGGGAGCTGTTCGACGACCGGTCGCCCGAGTCGATCGGCGAGGAGGCCGCTCGGCGGGCGCTGCTCAAGCTGGCCGCCCGTCCGGCGCCGTCGGGCTCGCTCCCGGTGGTGATCGCGGCCGGCATCGGTGGCGTGCTCTTCCACGAGGCGTGCGGACACGGGCTCGAGGCCGACCTGGTCGACAAGGACGCCAGCGTCTTCGCCGGCCGCATGGGCCAGCAGGTGGCCAGCCCGCTGGTCACGCTGGTCGACGACGGCACACCACTCGGCGAGTGGGGCCACCTGGCCATCGACGACGAGGGCCATCCGTCGATGCGCAACGTGCTCATCGACGGGGGGGTGCTCACCGGCTACATGTGGGACCACATCCGGGCTGGCAAGCACGCCCGGGGCCCGTCGGGCAACGGCCGGCGGCAGACCTACCGCCACCTGCCGATGGTGCGCATGACGAACACCTATCTGCTTGCCGGTGAGGGTGACCCCGAGGACCTGATCGCGTCGACGCCGCGTGGCGTCTACGTCAAGCAGCTCACTGGCGGCCAGGTGAACACTGCTACGGGCGACTTCGTCTTCGGCATGGGCGAGAGCTACCTCATCGAGGATGGTCGAATCACCGAGCCATTGCGGGAGTCGAACCTCATCGGCAACGGGCCCGATGTGTTGCGCACCATCGACGCCGTCGCCGGCGACCTCGAGATGGCGGGCGGCGGCGGCATGTGCGGCAAGGACGGCCAGTCGGTGCCGGTGGGCGTGGGACAGCCGACCTTGCGCGTCCCGGCCATGACGATTGGGGGCACCGCGTCGTGAGCAACGACAACCAGCTCTTGGCGCTGGCCGAGAAGGTGGTCGCCGACGCGCGAGGCGGCGAGCAGGTGGAGGCCTTCGTGTCGCAGTCGCGCCGCACGACGGCCAAGGTCCGGAGGGGCGAGGTCGAGTCGATCGAGCAGGCCACCAGTGCCGGTATCGGGATCCGCGTCGTGGTCGACGGCCGCCAGGGCTTCGCCTACGCCGGCTCGCTCGACCCCGACGCCGTCGCGTCGGCACTGGCCGACGCACGGGACAACGCCATCTTCGCCACGCCCGACGAGGCCAACGGCCTCGCCCACCCCGATGGGGTGACGCCGGTCGACCTGCCGGGGCCGGACGATGCTCTGGCCGCCATCGCCACCGACCGCCGGGTCGAGCTGGCCCGGGCCGTCGAGCGTGCCGCGCTTGCCACCGATCGCCGCATCACCGGCATGCGATCGGCCGACTGGTCCGACGTGCTCGCCACCTCGGCCGTCGCCACCTCCACCGGCATCCGAGTCACCGACTCGGCCAGCTTCTGGTCGGCGATGGCCGACGTGCTGGCAACCGACGGCGATGAGGTGCAGGAGGCCTACGGCGTCCGCGTCGGTCGCACCCTCGCCCACCTCGACGTCGAAGGTGCCGGGACGGAGGCAGCCGAGAAGGCGCTGGCGCTCCTGGGTGCCACCCAGCCCGAGAGTCGTCGGGTCACGGTGGTGCTCGACCCCCATGTCGCCGGATCGTTCCTCGCCCTGATCGGGGCGACGATGGTCGGCGACACCGTGCTCAAGGGCCGATCACCCTTCGCCGACCGGGTCGGCGAGGCGATCGCGGCGCCGCTCGTCACCCTGGCCGATGATCCGACCGACGCGTCGTCGCCCGCTGCCGGCCGCCATGACGGTGAGGGTCTGGCGACCCGCCGCAACACCTTGATCGGCGCAGGTGTGCTCCAGGGGTTCCTCCACTCGACCTGGTCGGGCCGGAAGGCGGGCCTGGCGTCGACGGCATCGGCCGTGCGCGACTACGCATCGACCCCGCACGCCGGTACCCAGGGACTCGCACTTGCCACTGGTGACCTCACGCTCGAGCAGATCCTGGAGCAGGTGGGCGACGGCATCTGGGTCCAATCCGTCAGCGGCCTCCACTCCGGCACCAACACGGTGAGCGGTGACTTCTCGGTCGGGGTCACGGGGCGTGCCATCCGCAGCGGCGCGCTGGCCGAGCCCATCCGGGAGGCCACCATCGCCTCGACCCTCCAGCGGATGCTCCTCGACGTGGTGGCGGTCGGGTCGGAGCGGGTCTGGCTGCCGGGCGGCACCGGGTCGGCGGCCCTGGCCATCGAGGGCGTGTCGCTCAGCGGCAAGTAACGGCCCCAGGCGCCAGTACCCTCCACCGCCATGCCCGAAAGCCCGTGGGGTGGCCCCCAGTCAGAGGTGTTCAACCGCCTCCTCCAGGACCGGATCGTCGTGCTTGGCAGCGAGGTCGAGGACACCGTCGCCAACCTGATCATCGCCCAGCTGCTCTACCTCGAGAGCCAGGACGACTCGAAGGACATCTGGCTCTACATCAACTCACCCGGTGGCGTGATCACCGCCGGCATGGCGATCTACGACACCATGCAGCTGATCAAGCCCGACGTGGCGACGATCTGCATGGGCCTGGCCGCGTCGATGGGTCAGTTCCTGCTGTGCGCCGGCGCGCCCGGGAAGCGCTACAGCCTCCCGCACGCCCGGATCATGATGCACCAGCCCTCCGGCGGCGTCCGCGGCCAGGCGGCTGACATCGCCATCCAGGCCGAGCAGATGGCGTACGTGAAGAAGGTCATGGCCGAGCGCATCTCGTTCCACACCGGCCAGACGGTCGAGCAGATCGACGCCGACTCCGACCGTGACCGCTGGTTCACGCCGGAGGAGGCCAAGGCCTACGGGATGATCGACAGCGTCATCGCGCGGCGCGAAGAGGCGGCCAAGAAGTAGTCGAACCCGGCCATATAGCCGGGTTCGGGCCGGTTCCTGACGGTTTGTCGCGGCCGATATCTGGGCTGCCGACCTCGTGCCGGGAAACGCGGGGCCGATAACTTTTCTTGACGGCGGAGGTCCGAGGCCGTCGAGGAGCCATCGAAACATCGTCATCCCACCCGCGGCTCCCGCCGCGCCGCTCACAACGTCGTCGCCGGGAATCGTTCTCGCCGCTCAGCTCGCGCGCGTTGGCGCGCTTCGCCGCGCCCCTCTTCGGGCTCGTCCTCGCCGT
>JAEKLB010000019.1 GCA_019510095.1 Acidobacteriota bacterium
GTGGGTCAGTTCATGGCCGACCGGTTGCGCCGCGACCTGGCTGCCGCGTCAGTGGTCCAAGCCGGCGTCGCCCGTCTCGTGGCGGTTGCCGTCGAGGACGAGCGGCGCACGTTCCTGCACGAGGCCCACACCCGGGTGGCCGCGCTCGAGCGGCTCGACGACCGCCGGCGCGACGAGCACGCCGTGGAAGCGGGCCGGGAAGAGGCCAAGATCGTCGACGACATCGTCACCGGTCGCTACGCCCGGGCGGGTGCTCGATGAGCGAGCGCAGCGAGCGAATCATGAGCACAGTGCTTTTGTCGGCACGAAGTGCCGGCGGCTCATTGCGTGCATCCCGAAGGGTGCACCAATGAGTCTCGCCGAGGTGCAGGCGCGGATTGCGGAGATCCAGTCGCGGATCGGTGCCCTGCCCGGTGTGCAGCGGGCGCCCGACTCGGCTGGTGCCATGTTCGCGTCGGCGTTGCAGAGCGCTCTCGGCGACGGCTCGGTCAATGCCAACTCGCTCACCGGTTCGGGCGCGTCGGTTACCGGTGACGCGGTCGTGGCCGACTCGCTGAAGTACATGGGCGTCCCGTACAAGTGGGGCGGTACCGACCCGGCCACCGGGCTCGACTGCTCGGGCTTCGTGCAGCGGGTGTACGGCGATCTCGGCGTCGACCTGCCACGGGTCGCGGCCGACCAGGCCAAGACCGGCGACTCAGTGCCGTCGCCCGCTGAGGCCAAGCCCGGCGACCTGGTCGCCTTCGGGTCGCCGGTCGACCACATCGGCATCTACGTGGGCGACGGCAAGATGATCGAGGCGCCCCATACCGGCGACGTGGTGAAGGTGGCCGACATCACCGGCACGCCCACGGCGATCCGTCGGGTGGTGGGTCAGCAGTCGACGAACTACGACGCCCTGTTCCAGGCCGCGGGCGTCCGCTACGGCCTTTCTCCGCAGCTGCTCTCGGCGGTCGCCACTGCCGAGTCGGGCCTCGACCCGACGGCGGTGAGTCCTGCCGGCGCCCAGGGCCTCATGCAGCTCATGCCGTCGACTGCCAGCGCGCTTGGCGTCGACCCCCTCGATCCCACCCAGGCCGTCGACGGCGCCGCTCGCCTGCTCCGCGGCAACCTCAACCGCTTTGGCTCGGTCGACAAGGCCGTCGCCGCCTACAACGCCGGGGGCGCGGCAGTCGACAAGTACAACGGCGTGCCCCCCTACGCCGAAACCCAGAACTACGTGCGACGCGTGCTGTCGCTCGCCGGGAGGACTGCATGACGACCATTCCCGCTTCGATGGTGCCGGTGGCCCCAGTGCCGGCGCCGCCCGCCGACTCCGGCACTGACCCGGTCGAGACCTCCGAGGTGGCGGCGTCGTTCGCCGCCCTCCTGGCCGGGCTCGTGCCCCAGATCGCGCCGACGCCGGAGGCGACGCCCGCGGCCGCCTCAGCCCCGTCGCCGGCGCCGGCCGATGGCGTCGTGCCGGTCGGGTCGTTGGTGGCGCCGATGCTGCCCATGGCTGCGCCCGTCGCCACCGCACCGATCACCGAACTGGCCGCGCCCACTGACCCCGCGCCTGTCGCCAGTGGCGGGCCGGCGCCGGTGACGGCGCCGATTGCACCGGCGCTCCAGGCGCTCGTCGCCCAGGCGCTGCCCGCAACCGCCCCTGAGCCAAAGCCGGCGACGTCGGTCGACGATGCGCCGGCGCCGACCGGCGAGACCACCGTGCCGGAACCGACTCTGCCGACCGTCGACCTGGCGACGCCCCGGGCTGACGCTGCTCGACCAGCCGATCGCCATCCCGATGTGCAGTCGACGATCGCGCCCGATCTGGCCACCATCGTCGCCGCCGCCCCGAAGACCGAGGCCGACACCGCTCCGCCCGAGCCGGCGAAGGCGGAATCGGTCGACCGCGTCGACTCGACGCCCCTGCCCTCGATGACCCAGGCCGACCGCCCGGCGCCGACCCCTCACGTTGGTGCCGCCGAGGCCCGGCCAGCAGCTCCCGCTCCTCGGCCCCACACCCAGGTGGTCAACGTGGTGACGCCGCTGTTGCGCCGCGCCGACGGCACCTACCGCGTCGGGCTGCAGCTCCATCCCGAGAACCTCGGGCGGGTCAACCTCGACGTGCACGTCGTCGACGGCCAGGTGCACGTGACGATGCACGCCGAGCACCAGGCGTCGGCCGAGGTGCTCCGGTCGTCGCTCTCGGAGCTGCGCACCGAGCTCGAGGCCGCCGGCGTCCATGCCGGCCGCCTCGACGTCGGCAGCCAGCCCGGTTGGCAGGCGCCCGACCAGCAGCGGTTCCAGCAGCAGCCCCAGCCGTTCGCGCTGCCGTTCGACAACGGCGCGCCGCCCGCGGCGACCGCCGATCCCGATCCCTCGACCCCCGCAGCCACGGACGGCACGCTCGACGTTCTCGTCTAGGAGCGCGCACATGCTCGATTCCGTCACCCCCACGACGCCACCGCAGGTCCCCACTGCGGCTGATTTGGCCGCCCCGACGGCGAAGACGGCCAAGGACCCCAGCCAGCTCGGCAAGGACGACTTCCTCAAGCTGCTGGTCGCCCAGCTCAAGTACCAGGACCCGATGAAGCCGGCCGATAGCACCCAGTTCATGGCCCAGACCGCGCAGTTCAGCATGCTCGAGCAGCTCACCAACATGGCAAAGCAGAGCGACGTCGTGCTGGCTTCGCAGCAGTCCCAGACCGCGACCGGCCTCATCGGCCGCTCGATCACCTACACCGATTCCACCACCAAGGAAGTACTGACCGGAACCGTCAGCGGCGCCCTCTTCGGCGGCACCGACGGTCCCAAGTTGAAGGTGGGCGACAAGGAAGTCCCCCTGAGTGCCATCACGGAAGTGGCCGCCGCACCCGCGACGCCGCCGGCCCCGCCGGCAGCGACCTAGGAGGAATTCCATGCTTCGTTCCATGTACTCGGGTGTCTCCGGCCTCCGGGGCTTCCAGACGGCCATCGACGTGGTCGGCAACAACATCGCCAACGTCAACACCATCGGGTTCAAGACCGGCCAGATCGTCTTCCAGGACCTGCTCTCGCAGACCCTCCAGGGCGCCGGCCTGCCGGCCACCGGTGGCGGCACCAACCCCACCCAGGTCGGCCTCGGCATGCGCCTGGCTGGCACCACCACCATCTTCAGCCAGGGCGGCCTCCAGAACACCGGCCGCTCGACCGACGTGTCGATCCAGGGCGACGGCTTCTTCGCCGTCCGCCGCGGCAACGAGGTGCTCTACACCCGAGCCGGGGCCTTCACCTTGGACGGCCTGGGCAAGCTGGTCGTGCCCCAGGGCGCCCTGGTGCAGGGGTGGCTCGCCACCGGCAACACGATCAACACCAATGGACCGATCACCGACCTCACCATGCCCGTTGGGCAGCTCGTAAGCCCGGATCAGACGACGAACGCGACGCTCGGTGGCAACCTTCCCCAGGATGCACCGCTGACGACGGCAGCGAACCTTGCACTGGCGACACCGGTGATCACGGCGGGTTCTCAGCTGGTGACATCGATAAGCGTGTACGACGCCCAGGGCGGGGCGCACACGATGAGCTTCGAGTTCACCCACGTGGGGACTCCGCCGGCGCAGTCGAACCAATGGTCGGTCCAGGCCAAGGCGACGGACCTGGCCGGCGCGGTCGTCAAGGTGGGCGCGGCTCACGTGATCGACTTCAACCCGGCGACCGGTGCTATCGACAAGATCGACGGCGGCGCCTCCCTGACCGCTGGGCAGACCGCCACGTTTCCGATCACCAAGGCCGAGATGGTCACTGCCAACATCGGCACGTTCACCACGGCGGCGGCATCGGGTGCTCTCAACGCCATCGATATCAACTTCGGGAACGTGGCCGCGCCAGGAGCGCTGACCCAGTTCGCTGGTGTGAACGGACTCACCGCCGTCGACCAGAACGGCTCGGGCCCTGGCGCCCTCCAGTCGTTCGCGGTGTCGACCAGCGGCGTGGTCACCGGCGTGTTCTCCAACGGCAAGTCGAAGCCGATCGGCCAGATCGCCCTCGCCAACTTCCGCAACCCGTCTGGTCTCGAGAAGGTCGAGGGCTCGATGTACCGGGCCACCAGCAACTC
>JAEKLB010000199.1 GCA_019510095.1 Acidobacteriota bacterium
GGCCAGTCCGACGACCGAGACGATCATGATCGGAAGCCAGACCAGCAGCACCGTGAAGATGTCGAGGAACGACTGCGCGAAACGGAAGTCGGAGATCGCCGTCACGTACGCCTGAAGTCCGCCGAATCCCGTCTTGGTCGGCTCGAGCAGGGTGGGGCTCTGCTGGAAGCTCACCCAGAGCGCGTACCCGATCGGGATGATGCCGCCGATCAGCAGCAGCACGAGATACGGGGCCATCAGCGTCCAGGCACCCGCGACCTCGCGGCGCCTCATCGGCGGGTGAGCGCGGGGGCGGCGAGCGCGTACCCGGTTGTCCGCTCCCAGAAGAGCGGGAGACGCGGTAGTAGTCATGGACGGTGTTCCCTCTGTTGCTTGGTGCCCAAAGAATCGCGGACGACGAGCTACCGTGCACACATCGTTGGGGTGCGAGAGCGAGCGTACTGCCTCGCCTGCTCGCACCCCAACGTTGGTGGATGCGGTGCTGGTGTTACTGGGTGACGACCGTGTAGCCGGCCGCCTTGGCCTTCGCAGGAAGGTCCTTGGTGAAGTCGGCCCATGCCTGGTCGAACGACTGGCCTGCGGCCAGGTCCTTTCCGATGGTGGACGTCCACTCGCCACCGGTGTCGTACAGCAGGTAGCTGTAGTCACCGGGCACGCTGTCGATCGCCGGAGCGAACGTTGCGAGCGTGGCCTTGGTGTCGGCGTAGAAGTCGTCACCGGCCTGCTTGTCGAGCCACGGCTGCTGCATCGCGGTGAAGGCGGGAAGACCCGTCGTCAGGTCGACCTGCCATGCCGGGTCGCTGGAGACGAACTTCGCGAACACCAGGGTGTTCTTCAGCTCCTTGCCGGTGATGTGAGACGAGAAGCCCCACAGTCCGCCGCCCTCGTCGCCCATCTGGGGCTTCGAGTCGCCGGGCCAGGTCAGGCCGGTCGCGGCCTGCATGCTGCCCTTCGGCAGCTTCCAGGTCTGCTCGAACAGGTAGTTGCCCCACCACACGGCTCCGGGGCTCATGACGAGCTTCTGCCCGACGTTTGCCGCGTCGGCGTCGAAGATGCCGTCGGTCGAGAGCGCCTTGGCCCCGGTGAGGGTCGACAGCAGTTCTTCGGCGCGCTTGCACTTCGGGTCGTCGAAGGCGATCTTCACCGTGGTGGCGTTCACCGCGACGTTGGTCGGGCAGTCGGAGGCCCACAGGTACCGGTTCGGCGCGTACGCGTCGCCGGTGAACCCGCTGATGTAGCCGGGGTGATCCTTCGCGATCGTGACGGCGAGCGACTCGTAGTCGGCGAGCGAGCTTGCTCATGTTCGCGGTGTACCCGCTCTTGGCCGCCCAGGCCACGTCGTCGTTCGACGGGAAGAAGATGGCGTCCGGCCATCCCTTCTTCGCCGCGTCGAACTGCGCGAAGTGCTGCTGGGTGGTTGTCGCTCCGACCGTGCTGTCGATCTGGACGATGTTGATCGGGATCTCGGGGTGAGCCTTCTTGAAGGCGTCGGCTGCGGGAACGCGAGGCGCGTCGACCCAGACGGTGATCTTGCCGCCGGAATCGGTCTGGCCGCCCGTGCTTCCACCGCCCCCGCCGGAACACGCTGACAGGGCGAGCCCGACGACGGCGAATGCCGCAACCGTCGTGGTCACCGACAACAACTTTCTTGTCTTCATTGACACTCCTTGTGATGTTGTGGCGCTTGCCAACACGCCGTCGTGTACCTACCACTTGTGCAACGGGGCGGAGGTCCATCTGTGGTGCTTCCGATGCTGCCGAACGAGTTCGGGCCTGCACCGTAAGGGGAACTTCGACCTGGTGCGATGGTACTATAGATCGGATGAATCGCAGCAAGAAACTTCGCCGGATGATCGGGCGCGCCCGCGTCTGGGAGCGGCGGCGGCTTTCGAGCCCGGCTTTTCACGCCTGAACATCTGC
>JAEKLB010000084.1 GCA_019510095.1 Acidobacteriota bacterium
CGGGGCTCGTGCCTCATGGTGGCCGAGGGCGACCACGTCCTCTACGAGCGCTCGCCGGATCGACCCGTCCTGCCGGCGTCGACCCTCAAGCTCCTGACTGCGACGGCCGCCCTCGAGCGCCTCGGTCCCGACACCAGGCTCCCCACCGCGGTGCTGGCCAGCGCGGCGCCGAGCGGTGGGGTGGTCAGCGGCAACCTCTGGCTGGTCGGCGGTGGCGATCCGGTCCTCGGCACCGCAGCCTGGGCCGCTCACTTCACCCACCAGCCGGCGCTGTACACCCCGCTCGAGCAGTTGGCCGACGGCGTGGTCGCCGCCGGCATCCGGGAGGTTCGCGGCCAGGTCATCGGCGACGACCACCGCTTCGACGGCCAGCGCCGGGTGGCGTCGTGGCCGCCCCAGTACACCGCCCAGGGTGAGGTCGGCCCGCTGAGCGCGCTGACGGTGGACGACGGCTTCGCCACCTGGTCGGGGCGTGGCCGCGCCTTCCCCGACCCGGCGCTCGGCGCCGCCCAGGTCCTGGCCGGCCTCCTGCAGGCCCGCGGCGTTGCGGTCGCCGGTGGCGCGGCGGCTGGTGCCCACCCGGTCGGGGCCGCCGAGGTGGCCAGCATCGAGTCGCCGACCGTCGGCGAGCTGGTGGCGTCGATGCTGCGAGAGAGCGACAACGGGACCGCGGAGCTGCTCCTCAAGCAGCTGGCGACGGGTGGCCAAGGCAGCACGGCCAACGGCCTGGCGACGGTGCGAGCCACGTTGGGCCGACTCGGCCTGCCGCTCTCGGGTGTGCGGCTCATCGACGGCTCGGGCCTGGGCCGCGGCAACCTCGTGACCTGCCGCCTCCTCGTGGCCCTCCTGCACCGGGGCGACCCCTCGATCGAGACCGGGCTGGCGGTGGCGGGGCGCAGCGGCACCCTGGCCAAGCGCTTCCTCGGGACCCCGGCGGCCGGGCGGCTCCGGGCCAAGACCGGCTCGATCAAGGGCGTGGCGGCCCTCGCCGGCCACGTCGACACCGCCGGCGGCCGTCACCTCACCTTCGCCTACGTCATCAACAACCTGCCCAGCACCCGGCTGGTCAAGCCGCTCCAGGAGGCCCTGGCCGGCCAGCTGGTCGCCTACGGGACATGACCGAGACGCCCATGTTCCCGCTGGGCACCGTGCTGTTCCCGTACGCCGGCCTGCCGTTGCGGGCGTTCGAGCCCCGCTACCTCGAGCTGGTGCGCCACTGCCTCGACACGACGCCGGAGTTCGGTGTGGCGCTCATCGAGCGGGGGCGGGAGGTCGGTGGCGGCGACCAGCGGTTCGACATCGGCTGCATCGCCCGCATCGTCGAGACGGCGGAGGACCCCCGGGGCTTCTGGCACCTGGTGACCGTGGGCACTCGCCGCATCCGGATCGAGCGGTGGCTCGACGACGCGCCCTATCCCCGGGCCGAGATCGAGGAGTGGCCTGACGGCCCGGCCAGTCCCGACGCGGCCGCCCGAGTCGGCACGGTCGTGCCCCAGCTCCGCCGGGTGCAGGCCATGGCCGCCGAGCTGGGTGTGTCGGTCGCGTCGGTCGACGTCACCGTCGACGACGACCCCACGGTCGCCTCCTACCAGCTCGCGGCCATGGCGCCGCTGGGGATGCTCGATCGCCTGACCCTGCTCGGCGCGGTCACCCCCGACGCCCGACTGATTCGGCTGGGCGAGCTCCTCACGGAGACGGAGGCCTTGCTTGCCAGTCGCCTGGGCGGCGGATAGGAAGAACGCTCCGATCCGCCGAAACAGGAGCGCTGTGCCCGACGAATCCGTGCCCACCCAGGTCGCTGAGCTGTGGGACCTGGTGCGCGCCTATGCCAAGCAGGAGACGATCGAGCCCCTCAAGGGGATCGGCCGGTATGTGGCGTTCGGTCTGGCTGGGTCGTTCCTGCTCGGCACCGGCGTGATCTTCCTGGCCCTCGCCGGCCTGCGCGCCCTGGAGACCGAGACGGGCGACGCCTTCGACGGCAACTGGTCGTTTGCGCCCTACGTCATCGTGTTGCTGGGCTGCGCCGCTGTCGTTGGCCTGGCGATCTCGCGAACAGGGAAGAAGGAACGTTCATGACGGCCACCCAGCGCCTCTCCGAGGGTCAACGGGTGTCGCGGGCCGACATCGAGGCCAAGCTGCGGTCGATCCAGGGTGATGTCCAGGACGCGGGGAAGGCCGGGGCCCAGATGGCGATCATCGCCGGGGCTGCGGTCGCCGTCGGCGTGGTGGCGCTGGCGTTCTGGATGGGCAAGCGGAAGGGCAAGAAGCGCACCACGGTCGTCGAAGTTCGCCGGGTCTGATGGCCCGCTATCTCTACCGCCGGGCCCAGATGAAGGGACTGCTCGGCGGCTCCCGCCCGTGGACGGTCATCTGGGCGGCCCTCCTCGGGCTCCGGCTGCTCCGGCGCGTCCTTCGTGACAAGCCAGAGATCCTGTATCGGGAGGAGCTGGCTCCCGGCGCCACGCTGGTGATCTCCACCAAGGACCGTGACCCCCGCGTCGTTCAGGCCTGACCCATCCCTTCCGTAACCTGTCGCCGGTGCAGGTCACGTTGCGGAACCCCCGGCGGGTACTCGAGGTCGCCGGACCGGTCCGGGTGAGCGCGCTGCTCGACCGGCTCGAGATCCACCGTGACACCGTGCTCGTGATCCGCAACGCCACCCTCGTGCCCTCCGACACCCTTCTCGAGGATGCCGACGAGATCGAGATCCGCCCGGTGATCTCGGGCGGATCCTCGTGAAGTGCCGGGTGTGCCGGCAGCCGGCCGTCATCGACCTCCGCCGCCACAACGCCAACTTCTGCGCTGAGCACTTCGTCGAGCACTGCCGTGAGCAGGTTCGCCGGACCATCGACCACTTCAAGATGGTGGCGCCCGGCGATCGGGTGCTGGTCGCCGTCTCGGGGGGCAAGGACTCACTCGCCCTGTGGGACCTGCTGGTCGAGCTCGGCTACGACGCCGACGGGCTCTACCTCGGGCTCGGGATCGGCGACTACAGCGACGAGTCCGGTCGATACGCCCGCGAGTTCGCGTCGCAGCGCGGCCTTCACCTCGTCGAGGTCGACCTGCGTGACGACATCGGCTTCGACGTGCCGACAGCCGCGGCGGTGACCAAGCGGGTTCCCTGCTCGGCGTGCGGGCTCTCGAAGCGGCACCTGTTCGACCGGGCGGCCATCGACGGCGGCTACGACGCGGTGGCCACCGGTCACAACCTCGACGACGAGGCCGCCGTGCTGTTCGGGAACACGCTGCGATGGAACATCGAGTACCTGGGCCGACAGCTGCCGGTCCTTCCGGCCCGTGCCGGCCTGCCGCGCAAGGTGAAGCCCTTGGTCCGCTTGGCCGAGCGCGAGATGGCCGCCTACTGCGTCGTGCGGGGGATCGACTACCAGGTCGAGGAGTGCCCCATGGCCGCGGGCAACCGTCATCTCGGCTACAAGGAGGCGTTGAACGCCATCGAAGCCTCCTCGCCCGGTGCCAAGTCCGCCTTCTACTTCGAGTTCCTCGACAAGGCGTCCCACCTCTTCGCCAACCGGGCGCAGACCGAGCGCGACGGGCTGCAGGCGTGCCAGTCGTGTGGCACCCCGACACCCGGCGAGGTGTGCGCGTTCTGTCGACTCGTCGAGCGAACCGCCGGCGCCACCCCCGTCGAGCTCACGGTGAAGGCCCCGCCGCTGTGAGCGAGCGGGCGAGCGAACCATCAGCATCGGGTAAGCCCTTCGTCGAAGGTGAGCGCATCCTCCTCGTCGACAGCAAGGGTCGCCAGTACCTGGTCACGCTGGACGCTGCCGGTGAGTTCCACACCCACACCGGCGTGGTGCCCCACACCGAGCTGCTGGGCAAGGAGGAGGGAGCCACCGTCCGCTCGACGACGGGTGCCCGCTACACCGCGATGCGCCCGACGCTCTCCGACTTCGTGCTGCGCATGCCCCGCGGCGCCCAGGTGATCTATCCGAAGGACCTCGGACCGATCCTGATGATGGCTGACATCGCGCCGGGCGTACGGGTGCTCGAGGCGGGCGTCGGCTCCGGCGCCCTCTCGATGACCATGGTCCGGGTCGGCGCCATCGTCACCGGCTACGAGATCCGCGAGGAGTTCGCCGAGCGGGCGCTGGCGAACGTGCGCATGTTCCTCGGCGAAGAGGCGATGGAGCGCTACCGCGTCGAGATCCGCGATGTGTACGAGGGCATCGACGAGCGGGGCCTGGATCGCATCGTCCTCGACCTGCCAGAGCCGTGGCAGGTGGTCAAGCACGCCGCGGTGGCCCTGCGGCCCGGCGGGATCCTGCTGGCCTACACCCCGTCGATCATGCAGGCCGCCCGCTTCCGCGAGACCTTGGAGGACAGCGACTTCGAGCTCCCGCAGACCCTCGAGGTGCTGCAGCGGACCTGGCACGTCGAAGGCCAGGCGGTCCGCCCGGACCATCGGATGGTGGCCCACACCGGCTTCCTCACGTCGGCCCGGCTGCTCGGGCCGGTACCGGGCGGGCTCAAGACCTCTCGGCTCACCTGATGCCGGCCGGCCGGCCAGCCCCGTGAACGTCCTCGACGTCGTCATCGTCTTCATGGCGATCAGCGCTGCGGTCGGTGGCTACCGGCTGGGACTTGTCGCCCGTGCGCTCTCGTGGACGGGGCTGGCGCTCGGTGTCGTCGTCGGCGCCCGCCTGTTGCCCGCGGTGGTCGAGCAGTTCCCGGGCCCCGACCCGAGCGGGCGGCTGATGATCGCGATCGCTGTCCTGCTGGCGGCCGCCTTCATCGGCCAGGCGGTCGGCCTGGTGCTCGGCTCTCGCCTGCACGTCGCCATCCCGCCCCCGGCGCAGGTCGCCGACCAGGTCGGCGGCGCCTTGGCCGGAATCCTCGGTGTCCTGGCGGCAGTGTGGGTGCTCCTGCCGGCCATCGTCGACGTGCCGGGTGAGGTCGCGCTCCAGGCGCGCGAATCAGCGATCGCCCGATTCGTCGCCTCGGCCGCCCCGGCCCCGCCCGACACGCTCCAGGCCTTGCGGCGGCTGGTGGGCGACAACCAGTTCCCGAAGGTCTTCGACGCCCTCCGCCCGACGCCCAAGGTGGGGCCCCCGCCGGCAGCGACGGGCATCCCCGGCCCCGTGCTCCAGGCCGCCATCGCGTCGACGGTCAAGGTCGAGGGCCCCGCATGCGGGCGCATCCAAGAGGGGAGTGGCTTCGTCGTCGCGCCCGGCGTGGTCGTCACCAACGCCCATGTCGTCGCCGGTGAGCACAGCACGACGACGGTGCTGAGCCCGAATGGTCGTCGGGTCGCGGCGGTCGTGGTCCACTTCGATCCCGATCGCGACCTGGCGGTGCTGCGGGCCGACGTGCGCGAGCCGCCGCTCCCCATCGCTGCCACCGGCATCGGAACCCAGGGCGCGGTGCTCGGCTACCCCGGCGGTGGCGACCTGCGGGTGTCGCCGTTCGAGGTGCGCGACAAGGTCGACGCCGTCGGGCGCGATCTCTATGACCGCCACCAGACCCGCCGCCGGGTGCTGATCCTCGCCAGTGATCTCGCGCCCGGCGACTCCGGCGGCGCCCTCGTCGACCACGACGGTGCCGTTGTCGGCGTCGCCTTCGCCATCGCCCCCGACCGCCCCGGCACCGCCTACGCCCTCGACTCGAGCGAGCTCACTGCTGCCCTGTCGGCCCCCCGCTCTTCCGACACCGACACCGGCGACTGCTTGCGCTAGCCCGCGACGCGAAGAGAGGGCCCACCGAAGCGGACCCTCTTCTCCGAGATTCGATCAAACCGTCATTCGGGTTCGATGAAGATGCACTCTCCCGGGCACTCCTCGGCCGACTCGATGACGGCGTCGAGCTGCCCGTCGGGGATGTCGGCAAGACCCTCGGCCCCGCCGGGGTCGGAGAAGACCTTGTCCCCTTGCTTGACGTACGCCAGCCCGTCATCGAGAAGCGTGAAGACGGCGGGTGCGATCTCCTCGCACAGTCCGTCCCCGGTGCAGAGATCCTGATCGATCCAGACCTTCATCGGCATGGTGTGTCCGAGCTCCTCGTACGGCGGGCGGTCAACAGCAATTTAACCGGTTCACCCGGTGGAAACGTCATCCCCCCACCCCGGGGAGGTGCTAGGACCTGGTGGTCGGCTGGAATACCGGCTCACCAGTATCGTCGCCGACAGGTCGCAGGAGGTGTCGATGGCCCCGAACGAGGACGGCGAGGCGGAGCTCGAGGAGCTGCGTGAGCAGGCGATGACCCTCGAGGAAGAGGTCGCCTTCCTGCGCCGCAAGCTCCAGGACGCGCCCAAGCGGGTGCGGACGCTCGAGGAGCGCCTGCTCGAGACCAAGGGCCAGCTGGCCCAGGCGGTCTCCCAGAACGAGAAGCTGACCTACACCCTGCGCGAGGCGCGGGAGCACATCTCCGCCCTCCGCGAAGAGGTCGAGAAGCTCACCCAGCCGCCGGCTGCCTACGGCACCTATCTGGGCCGCAACGACGACGGCACGGTCGACGTCTACTCCGGCGGCCGCAAGATGCGGGTGTCGGTGCATCCCGACCTCAACGACGAGGACCTGTCGCGGGGCGCGGAGGTCGTCCTCAACGAGTCGCTCAACGTCGTCCTCGCCCGCAGCCAGGAGATCGCCGGCGAGATCGTCATCGTCAAGGAGGTCTTCGAGGACCGGACCCGGGCCCTGATCGTGGGCCGGGCCGACGAGGAGCGCCTCGTCGAGATCGGTGACGCCCTCCAGGAGGGTCCTCTCCGGTCGGGCGACTCGGTCCTGATGGACTCCCGGTCGGGGTTGCTGCTCGAGCGCATCCCCAAGGCCGAGGTCGAGGAGCTCGTCCTCGAGGAGGTGCCCGACATCTCCTACGAGGACGTCGGTGGCCTCGACTCCCAGATCGAGCAGATCACCGATGCCGTCGAGCTGCCGTTCATGCACCGCGAGCTGTTCGAGGAGTACCGGCTGCCGGCCCCGAAGGGCATCCTCCTCTATGGGCCACCGGGTTGCGGCAAGACGCTCATCGCCAAGGCGGTCGCCAACTCGCTCTCCAAGAAGGTGAGCGAGGTCACCGGCCAGCCGGCCGCCCGCGCCTACTTCCTGAACATCAAGGGCCCCGAGCTCCTCAACAAGTACGTCGGTGAGACCGAGCGCCAGATCCGCCTCGTGTTCCAGCGGGCCCGTGAGAAGTCGGAGGACGGCGTGCCCGTCATCGTCTTCTTCGACGAGATGGACTCGCTCTTCCGCACGCGAGGCACCGGGATCTCCTCCGACATGGAGTCGACGATCGTGCCCCAGCTGCTGGCCGAGATCGATGGCGTCGAGACGCTCAAGAACGTCATCGTGATCGGCGCGTCCAACCGCGAGGACCTCATCGATCCCGCCATCCTCCGCCCCGGCCGCCTCGACGTGAAGATCAAGATCGAGCGGCCCAACGAGGAGGCGGCGGCCCAGATCTTCGCCCGGTACCTCGAGACCGACCTGCCTCTGGCGGCCGACGAGGTCGAGAGCCTCGGTGGTGGCGACCGCGAGAAGGCGGTGCGGGTGATGATCGAGCGCACCGTGGAGCACATGTACCGCACCGACGACAGCAACCGGTTCCTGGAGGTGACCTACCAGAACGGCGACAAGGAGGTCATGTACTTCAAGGACTTCTCGTCGGGCGCCATGATCGAGAACATCGTGCGGCGGGCCAAGAAGCTCGCCATCAAGCGGGCGATCGCCGACGGTCAGCGCGGCATCTGCACCGACGACCTTCTTGCCTCCATCCAGCAGGAGTACAAGGAGCACGAGGACCTGCCCAACACCACCAACCCCGATGACTGGGCGAAGATCTCCGGCAAGAAGGGCGAGCGCATCGTCTATGTCCGCACCCTGGTCTCGCGCGATGGGGACGACAAGGACGGCGGTGGGCGCGCCATCGAGCGCGTGGCGACCGGCCAGTACCTCTGACGGTCGGTAGCGTCGCTCCATGGCGATCCGAAAGGTGCTCGGGATCGAGACCGAGTTCGGCATCGTGCTGCGCGGGGCGGGGGAGTCCAACCCCATCCAAGCCTCGTCGATCCTGATCAACGCGTACGTGTCGTCGCTCACCCGCAAGGTCGGGTGGGACTTCGAGGACGAGTCGCCAGGCAACGACGCCCGGGGCTACCGGGTCGACGGTTCGTCGCCGCCGGAGGTCGAGACCCATCTGGTGAACGCCGTGCTCACCAACGGCGCCCGGTACTACGTCGACCACGCCCACCCCGAGCTCTCCACGCCCGAGTGCGCCGACGCCCGCGAGATCGTGGTCTGGGACAAGGCGGCCGAGCGGATCCTGGTCCGTTCGATGGACGCTGCCCGGGCGATCCTGCCCGAGGGCCAGGAGATCGTCGTCTACAAGAACAACAGCGACGGCAAGGGCAACTCCTACGGGTGCCACGAGAACTACCTCATGGACCGCACCGTGCCGTTCGGTCGAGTGGTGGCCGGCATCATCCCGTTCTTCGTCACCCGCCAGCTCTTCGCCGGCGCCGGAAAGGTCGGCTCCGAGGCCCCCGGCATGTCGTGGAAGGACGTGCCGTTCCAGCTGTCGCAGCGGGCCGACTTCTTCGAGGAGGAGGTCGGGCTCGAGACGACGCTCAAGCGCCCGATCGTGAACACCCGTGACGAGCCGCACTGCGATGTGCAGAAGTACCGGCGCCTCCACGTCATCCTGGGCGACGCCAACATGTCGGAGGTGGCCACCTTCCTCAAGGTCGGCACCACCGCCATCGTCCTGTCGCTCATCGAGGACGACGAGATCCCGCGCGACCTGTCCCTGTCGGCACCGGTGCCAGCACTCCGGGCGGTGTCGTACGACCTGACCTTGGCCCGCCCACTGGCGCTGGTCGACGGCACCACCGCCACCGCCCTCGAGATCCAGTGGCAGTACCTCGAGTTCGCCAAGAAGTACGCCGAGAGCCGGGGCCTCGAATCGGTGGGCGAGGAGGTCGGCGCCGAGATCCTCCGCCGGTGGGAGGCCGTGCTCACCGGCCTCGAGGCCGATCCGTCGTCGGTCGCCGGCCAGGTCGACTGGGTGGCCAAGCGCCAGCTGCTGTCGGCCTATGCCGACCGCCACGGCCTGACCTGGGACGACGCCCGGCTGGCGGCCATGGACCTCCAGTACCACGATCTCCGGGTCGGGAGATCTCTCTCCGACCGGGTTGGATTGGAGCGCCTCACTGCCGATGAGGAGGTGGTGGACGCCATGACCGAACCGCCCCGCACCACCCGGGCCTGGTTCAGGGGTCGCTGCCTGCAGAAATGGGCAGGCTCCATCGTGGCCGCCAACTGGGACAGCCTGGTCTTCGATATAGGTGGTGATCCATTGCGGCGAGTGCCCATGATGGAGCCATTGCGTGGTACAGCCGACATGCTTGAAGCGTTGCTCGAGCAGTGCAGCACCCCCGGCGAGCTCATCGACCGGTTGGGTGCCTAGGAGGAAGCAGGGTCATGGCCGAACGGGAGCAGAAGCGCAAGCCGGCACCGGCGCGCGAGGACGAGGTCGTCGAGGACGCCCCCGGCGTCTCCGAGAAGGGCGAGAAGCTCAAGGCCGAGCTCGACGATCTCTTGGACGAGATCGATGAAGTCCTCGAAGTCAATGCCGAGGAGTTCGTTCGGTCATACGTACAGAAGGGCGGGGAGTAGCCGGGCGACCCCCCGCTGGCGGAGCGAACTGCTGCCGATAGCGTCTGGCGGGTGACGTTCCCCTTGTTCTCGCCCGGCGACGACCCGGGCCCGAGCTTCGCCGCGCTGCTGACGCGGGTGGGTATGGACCCGCCGGTGCCGACACACGCGGTCGAAGGCGTGACCCACGGGACGACCGTGGTCGCGGTCCGGTATGCCGATGGCGTGCTGATGGCCGGCGACCGGCGGGCCACGTCGGGGAACCTGATCGCCCACCGGGCCATGGAGAAGGTGTTCCCGGCCGACCGCTACAGCGGTGTTGCCATCGCCGGCGCCGCTGGGCCGGCCATGGAGATGGTGAAGCTGTTCCAGCTCCAGCTCGAGCACTACGAGAAGGTGGAAGGCACGCACCTCTCGCTCGAGGGCAAGGCCAACCAGCTCGCCCAGATGGTGCGCAGCCACCTGCCCGCGGCCATGCAGGGGATGGTGGTGGTACCGCTGTTCGCCGGGTACGACCTTCGCCGCGGGGCCGGCCGGCTGTTCCAGTACGACGTCACCGGGGGGCGTTACGAGGAGACCGGCTTCGCCACGACCGGGTCCGGCAGCCTGCACGCCGGCACGGTCATCAAGCTCGGGTACCGCGAAGGGCTCGACCGGGCGACGGTGATCGACCTCGCCATCAACGCCCTCTTCCAGGCGGCCGACGAGGATTCGGCCACCGGCGGTCCCGACCTGGTCCGGGGCATCTATCCAACGATGGCCACCATCACCATCGACGGCTTCACCCCGCTCACCGAGGCCGAAGTCGCGGAGCACTTCCGAGCGCTGGTCGACCGCCTGTCGACACCGGAGAGCACGTCGACGAGCGGCGCCGCCCCGACCATGGGGGACGACCAGTCATGAGCATGCCCTTCTACGTCCCGCCCGAGCAGGTCATGAAGGACCGGGCCGAGTTCGCCCGGAAGAACATCGCACGAGGTCGCCCGCTCGTCGCCGGGTCGTTTGCCGGCGGCATCCTGCTGTGCGCAGAGAACAGCTCGGGGATCCTGCACAAGGTCTCGGAGATCTACGACCGGATCGCCTTCGCCGGCGTCGGTCGCTACAGCGAGTTCGACTCGCTGCGGATCGCCGGCATCCGGGCCGCTGACCTCAAGGGCTACTCGTACAGCCGCGAGGACGTCGACGCCCGCAGCCTCTCGAACCAGTACGCCCAGATCCTCAACAACGTCTTCACCCACGAGATGAAGCCGATGGAGGTCGAGATCCTCGTCGCCGAGGTGGGAGCCGCACCGGCGCAGGACGAGATCTTCCGGATCCCCTACGACGGATCGGTCGTCGACGAGCCGATGTTCAGCGCGCTCGGCGGCGAGGCGGAAGCCATTGCCGAGCGTCTGGGCTCGACCTGGAACGTGGAGGCCGACCTGGCCACTGCGCTCCGCGCCGCCGTCGCTGCCCTGATCGGCACCGAGGACCGCACGCTCGGCCCGGCCGAGCTCGAGGTCGCGGTCCTGGAGCGGTCGAACGGGCGGCGGGCCTTCCGCCGGCTCGAGGACGACGAGGTCCAGTCGCTGCTGGGCCAGCCGGCCAGCTGACCGCTCAGCGCTGCGGGATGGTGTGGGCGTAGGCGAACAGCCCGAGGCCGAGCAGCACGAGTGCCACGGCCCACGCCGGCAGCGTCCGCGGCGGGCGGTGCTCGTCGGGGGACGGGGCGTCGAAGGCCGATTCGATCTCGTCGACGAGGAGGAGCTCGCGAGCGAGATCGAGGTCGTCCTCGGAGACCAGCACCTCGATGTCGCCCATCGGATAGGGGCTGTCGATGCCCCCGCGCAGCTGGGTGAGAATCCCCTCGGAGCCGAGCCGGGCAGCCAGCACCCGCGCGTGAAAGGGGTCAGGCACCCGGGTCAGCGGCACGACCCGCATGGGCAGAGGGTACCGATCGGAGCGCCGGACCGCCGAGGTCCGGAGCATGTCCGGCCGACGCCTGTACGGTGAGGCGCGGTGGACCGCCGCATCTTCGGGCTCGAGAACGAGTACGGAGTCACGTGCACGTTGCGTGGCCAACGGAGGCTGAGTCCTGACGAGGTCGCCCGCTATCTCTTCCGCCGCGTCGTGTCCTGGGGGAGGAGCTCCAACGTCTTCCTCGAGAACGGCGCCCGCCTGTATCTCGACGTCGGGAGCCATCCCGAGTACGCCACGCCGGAGTGCGACTCCATCTACGACCTCGTCGTCCACGACAAGGCCGGTGAGCGGATTCTCGAGCAGCTCCTGACCTTCGCCGAGCACCGCCTCCGCGAGGAGGGGATCCGCGGGGTCATCTACCTGTTCAAGAACAACACCGACTCGGCCGGCAACTCCTACGGCTGCCACGAGAACTACCTCACCAGCCGGCGTGACGACTTCGGGCACTACGCCGAGGTGCTGATCCCGTTCCTCGTGAGCCGGCAGATCTATGCCGGTGCCGGGAAGGTGCTGCAGACGGCCCGCGGCGCCATGTTCTGCATCAGCCAGCGGGCCGAGCACATCTGGGAGGGCGTGTCGTCGGCAACCACCCGCAGCCGCCCGATCATCAACACGCGCGACGAGCCGCACGCCGATGCCGAGCGGTATCGACGGCTGCACGTCATCGTCGGCGACTCCAACATGAGCGAGTACGCGACCTTCCTGCGGGTGGGCGCCACGTCGATCCTCCTCCGCATGCTCGAGGACCCCGGCGTGGTCCTGCGCGACATGACGCTGGAGAACCCGATCCGGGCCATTCGCGAGATCAGCCACGACATCACCTGCCGCAAGAAGGTGCGCCTGGCCAATGGCCGGGAGGCGACCGCCCTCGAGATCCAGCAGGAGTACCTAACGCGGGCCATCCGCTACGCCGAGCAGAAGGGGCTGTCGCCCCTCGAGGAGCAGGCGCTGGCCATGTGGGAGCACTGCCTCAACGGGCTGGAGAAGGATCCCCTCACCCTCTCGCGGGAGTGCGACTGGGTGATCAAGCACCATCTCCTCGAGGCCTATCGCGAGAAGAACGACCTCCCGCTGACCCATCCGAAGATCGCCCTGATGGACCTCCAGTACCACGACGTCAACCGGGATCGGGGCCTCTTCTACAAGATGCAGGCGCGAGGAATGGTCGACCGGATCGTCACCGATGAGGCGATCGACCGGGCCGGACCGGGCGGGCTCGAGCCGCCCCAGACCACCCGCGCCCGGCTGCGGGGCGAGTTCATCCGCAAGGCCAAGGAGAAGAAGCGCGACTACACGGTCGACTGGGTGCACCTCAAGCTCAATGACCAGGCCCAGCGGACCGTGTTGTGCAAGGACCCCTTCAAGTCGAAGGACGAGCGGGTCGAGAGGCTCATCGCTAGCCTCTGACGACCATGTCGAAGCCACTGCGCCGAGTTGCCGCCCTCCTGATCGCCGCCACCGCCTGGCTCGGCGCGATGGGGGTGGCCGAGGCAACGTCGGGCCCTGACGCGTCGTGCGTCAAGGGCGTCGAAGCGATGACCAAGGCCGGCGCCGCCACCAGCTCGGCCAGCGCCGGCAACTCCGCTGGGCTCGATGCCGCGGTGAAGACGCTGAAGTCCTACGCCGCGAAGTCGCCCAAGGAGATCCGGTCCGACATGAATCGGTTGGCCACGGCCTATGGCAAGGCCGCCAAGCTTCTGAAGGATCTCAAGTACGACCCGGCGAGCGGGAAGATGCCTTCTGTCGCCATGATGGCGAAGCTGGCGCAAGCCAGCAAGGCGCTCGACTCCAAGTCACTCAACGCCGCCAGCGCCCGCGTCGAGAAGTGGTTCTCGACGCACTGCGCGACCAAGTAGCGCCCTCAGGCGATCAGCCGCCGTAGGCCCACGGCGGCATCGACCGCCATCTCCAGATCGAGCCGGTCGCCGCTCCACCACATCGGCTGGCTCGTTCGCTCGGTGATGCCGAGATCGAGCTGGGCGTTCCGGGTCAGCAGGTCCGGCCCGTCAGCCCGGCGCGGCTCCGTCGCAACGAGGGCGCCTCCAGGCTTGCGGAACTCGATCCGACCCAGCACGTTGACGGACACCGTGTAGCGGCCCTCGTGGTGCAGGCGGTGATGGAACGGGCACAGGAGCACCAGATTCTCGACCTTCGTCGGGCCAGAGCTCGTCCAGTGCTGGATGTGGTGGCCCTGGAGGAACCTCGTCGCATCACACCCGGGGAAGCGGCATCGATGTCCGTCACGGCGGCGCATGGCCCGATTGATCGACGTCGGGATCGACCGCGTCTTGCGCCCGATGTCGAGCGGCTGCCCGTCCTTCATGTACAGGGCGATGACTGCGGAGTCACAAGCCAGGCGTTGCGCCGTGTCGGGGTGCAGGGAAACGCCGCTCGAGAGCCGCGTGCCGTCCCGTTCGTCGACCAACATGACCGTGGCCCGATCGGTGGAGTCGTTGGCAATTGGATCAGCATCGCGGGCGGCTCGGACCATCTCGATGAACCCGTCGGCCCGTCGGGCGTCCCGTGGCTCCGCGGAGCCAGCGTCGTAGGGGAGCGCGTCGGTGAACGCCTCGATGGTCACCTTGGCCAACTCGCCGTCTTCGGGGGACAGGCGGACGCGGATCTCGTACGAGCCGTCGTCCAGCACGTGCACAACCGCTGATCGCCGGCTGTGCCGGTCGTTGACCTCGTCGAGGCCGAGGGCCTTCGTGGTCGCGCGGATCACCCGCTCGAGCTGGGCGGCGGTGCTGGCCTTGGCCAGGTCGACGAGCGCGCCTTCGGTCTCGACCGTGGCGACCCGGGTGATGGCCCGCACCTGCGAGTAGGACACCTCGCCTCGGCCGAACGCGGCGGTCAGCTGAGGTAACCCGGTGAGGGCCTGCCCGACCCGGAGCTGATCGCGTGCCGTCCGGTAGGCGATCCCGCACTTCCATGAGAGCCACGCCGCCGTCGACCGGCACTCCCACGACTCCCAGGCGCGTCGGCGGTCGAACTCGGCCACGAGCAGGAGCCAACGGCACGTTCCAGCGGCCAGGTGGGCCGCCAACGTGGTGATCTCGGCTTCCAAGCGTTCGAGGGGCATGTCATCCGTCATGCACCAATTGTCCTCGGGGGGTGTGACAGTCACAGACGGGTGAGCGGGTGGCTCCGCGG
>JAEKLB010000200.1 GCA_019510095.1 Acidobacteriota bacterium
TAACGTCAGGCCCGAGAGTCTTGACGGTACGCAGCATGTCCGAGATCTTGCGGTACGACTCGTCCTCGTTGTGGTCGATCATCGTCGCCGGGACCTTGTTGCTCAGCGAGTTGATCACCTTGACCGCAGGGTTGTAGAACCCGTTACGGACTGTGCGTCCGACGAATCCACCATCGGTCTTCTTGGCTACGTTGGCGCCAGTCAAACGACCGTACTTAGCTTCGGCGGTCGCTTCAGGCGACCGGAGTGCGAGAGGACCCTGACGATACAGCGTGCCGAGCTGGCCGAACAGGTTGGACCTGCCCGGAGAGAAGTCGTCGATCCCTCGGTCGATGTTACCAAGGATGTCGTTGTAGAACTGGTTCTTGGTCTGGAGGCCGCCGATCTGCTGGTTGATCACATCAACCTGGTCGGCCTTCCACTGCTCCGCTCGGAGCAGGTCACCAGCATTGGTGGCGCCAGCCCCACTCATCGGCCGAACGCCGTTCTGGAGCTTGAGCACACCACCAGCAGCCTGGCGATGAACCTCGGCCTGCTTCGCCAGATTCCCGTACGTCGCATCCCAACCGGACTGAGCCGGACCGGGAGTAGTCGGACGAGGGAACGGAGGCTCCACGAGCCGACCGGCAGAAGTGTACGGCGAGGAGGTTCCCACAACACCGGGCGTGCCGATGTTCGCAGGCGACCCCAGACCAGCGGACTCCTGTCCGATGAAATGCTGGAGCATGTCAGAGTCGAGCTTGGTCGAGTCCAGCAGGACTCGGTTGTCTTCGAGCTTGCCGAGCTGGGCGACCAGGTTCTGGTTCTTGTCGGTCAGCGCGACCGCAGCCGAGTTGTCCTTCATCGCGTACCGCAGGATCAGCGGCATCTCGGAACGGTCGGCCTGAGACAGAACCTCAGAGAGCGATTCGCGCTCAGGGTTGACTCGGCGACCTGAACCCCAGATGGGATGAGACGCGATCTCGGGCTGAGACTTGCCAGCGGCCCAGTCGAAGAACTCGTTGACCGACTTGGACCGAGACGCCTCTGCGGGCGTCTTCGCTAGCGCAGTAGCGATCTTGTTGCCGAGCTTATCGGTCAGCATGTTCACGCCGCTGATCCGGTTCTGCTCACGGACTGGAGCAACCATGTTGCCAGCCTCGTCAAGCACCTTGATCGAGCGAGCGCCCTTAACCGCCTTGGAGGCGATGGACAGACCGGCGTAACCGGGGTCGGCACCAAGACTGATCAGGCCGTCAAGGGCGCCGGTACCTACCGTGTAGGTCCAGCCCTGCTTGTTCCGCC
>JAEKLB010000085.1 GCA_019510095.1 Acidobacteriota bacterium
GCCAGCCCGCCGTTGCGGTTGCTGTCGGTGCTCCTGCAGCTCGCCCTCTGGTTGGGGAGCATCGCGCTGGTGGTGCGCTGGCGCCGGCGACTGGTCGCCGAGTCATGAGCGAGCGCCGGATACCGGTCGTCGCCGTCCTCGCCGTCGCCCTCGTCGCCCTGCTCGTCGGGGGCGAGGGCGGTGATCGTCACGTCACCTTCGGCCAGGTCGACGCATCGGCCCTCCCGGCAGCCGACCCCGTCGGCAACCTGACCTCCACGTGGTTCTGCGCAGCGGGCTCGGCGACGCGGGGCGGCCCAGCCAACCTCACGGTGGCCGTGGCCAACCCGTCGACCGGTACGCGCAAGGGATCGGTGACCTGGCTCCCGACCGGTGGTGGCGCGGCCGTCGTCACGCCGTTCACGGTGGGCCCCCGCGACTCGACCACGCTGCAGGCGACCGATGCCTTGCACGCGCCGATCGTCTCCGCGGTGGTGGAGACGATCGGTGGCGGCACCGTCGTCGAGCACGTGCTCAACGGCACCCGGGGGAGCGCGGTCGCCCCGTGCGCCTCCGACGTGTCGAGCTCGTGGTATCTCGCCAACGGCGTCACCGAGCGCGACGCCACCCAGGTGCTGGCCCTGTTCAACCCGTTCCCCGACTATGCGGTGGTCGACATCTCCTTCGACACCGACCTCGGGCGGGATGCGCCCGGTGCCCTGCAGGGGCTGCCGATCCGAGGCCGCTCCACCGTCTTCGTGAACGTCGGCGCATCGGTCCGCCGCCGGGCGGTCACCGCCACCGCCATCCGGGCCCGCGTCGGGCGGCTCGTGGTCGACCGGGTGCAGGCCTTCGACGGAACCGTCGGGCGCACGGGCCTGTCGTTGACGGTGGCCACCACCGCCCCCGCCGAGGAGTGGGTGTTCCCCGACGGGCTCTGGTCCGACGGCGTCACCGAGCGGTGGCACCTGTTCAATCCCGGCACCGAGGAGGCCCTCGTGAGCCTCCAGCTGGTGCCCGAGGGCGGCGAGTCGCCGGAGCCAGTCGACCTGACAGTGCCGGCGCGCGGGCAGCTCACCGTCGAGGCCAAGGACGTCGGTGGGGTAGCCGCAGGCATCGCCCACTCGTCGACGGTCACCTCCCAGAACGGCGTGCCGATCGTCGCCGAGCGCGAGATCGACGCCCGATCCCCGTCCGCCCGCCGAGGCTGGTCGTCGAGCTTCGGCGCCACCGCGCCGGCGCGGCGATGGGCCGTGGCGGTCGGTGAGACCAGTGGCGTGACCGACGAGTGGATCGTGGTGCACAACCCCGGCACGCGCCTGCGCCGCTTCTCCATCGGCGCCCTGGCCAACGGCGAGGTCCTCCCGATCGAGGGACTGCAGGACCTCACCATCCCCGCCGCCGGCCTACGGCGTGGGCCGCACCTTGGTCTCGTCGACCACGGCCATTCCCCTGCGAGGCTAGGGACGGTGGAACGCCTCGTCGTGGCGGCCGTGCTGGTGGCCATCGCCGTCGTCGCCGCCGCACTGCTCGACCGCCGCCGCCGTCCCGATGCGCCCAGCCAGCCGGGTTGGGCGGTGCCGGCCCAGCTCGACCGGGCCGACTTCCCCCGCCCCGACGCCCCCTGGCTGGTGGCGGTCTTCACCTCGGTGACCTGTGACTCGTGCCGGGGCACCATCGACAAGGCCCGGGTCCTCGACTGCGAGGAGGTGGCGGTGTTCGAGGCCGAGGTCGGCACCCAGGCCGAGCTCCACCGCCGTTACGCCATCGAGGCGGTGCCGATCACCGTCATCGCCGACGGCGCCGGCGTGGTCCACGCCTCCTTCGTCGGCCCCGTCACCGCCACCGACCTCTGGGCCGCCGTCGCCGAAGCCCGCGAGCCCGGCTCCACCCCCGAGCCCGACCTCGGCCACTGATCATTGCTCTACCCGTGTTCCTTGGCGACTGAGGGGCCCGAGAGGCCCCTCAGTCGCCAAAGAACGGAAGGGGTCAGGCCGACTTGGGGACGGCCATGGCCTCGTTCACGAGGCGGCGGACCTCGTCGCCGTCGATCGTCTCGTGCTCGAGGAGGGCGGCGGCCACCGCGTCGAGGCCGGGCCGGTAGGCGGTGAGCGTCTGGCGGCAGCGCTCCTCCTGCTCCCGCAGGATCCGCTCGACCTCCTCGTCGATGACGCGGGCGGTCTCGTCGGAGTACTCGCGGTTGTTGTGGATCAGGTCCTCGCCGAGGAACACGGCGCCCTGGGGACCCCACGCCATGGGACCGACGCGAGGGCTCATGCCCCACTCCCGGACCATGCGGCGGGCCAGCTCGGTGGCGTGCTGGAGGTCGTTGCCGTCACCGGTCGAGCTCATGCCGAAGACCAGGTCCTCGGCGATGCGCCCGCCCATGGCGACCACGAGGGAGTCCTCGAGGTAGTCCTGGCGGTAGAGGTGGCGCTCCTCGGGCAGCTGCATGGTGACGCCGAGCGCCATGCCAGTGGGGAGGATCGTCACCTTGTGCAGGGGATCGGCGTTGGGCAGGACCGCCGCACACACCGCGTGGCCACCCTCGTGGTAGGCGATGGCCTCCTTCTCGTTGTCGGTGAGCGCCATCGAGTCGCGGCGCATGCCCATGAGCACCCGGTCGCGCGCCGACTCGAAGTCGGCCATGTGGATCTTGTCGGCACCCCGGCGCACGGCGAACAGGGCGGCCTCGTTCACCAGATTCGAGAGATCGGCGCCACTCATGCCGGGCGAGCCCTTGGCCACCGTGAGCAGGTCGACGTCGTCGGCCATCTTCTTGTCCTTCGAGTGGACCTCGAGGATGGCCAGTCGCTCCGTGCACTCGGGCAGCGGCACCACGACCTGGCGGTCGAACCGGCCAGGTCGCAGCAACGCCGAATCGAGGATGTCGGGCCGGTTGGTGGCCGCCATCATCACGATGCCCTCGGTGGCCTCGAAGCCGTCCATCTCCGAGAGCAGCTGGTTGAGCGTCTGCTCTCGCTCGTCGTGGCCGCCCCCGAGGCCGGCGCCCCGCTTGCGGCCGATCGAGTCGATCTCGTCGACGAAGATGATGGCCCGACCCAGCTTGCGGGCGTTCTGGAACAGGTCGCGGACCCGGCTGGCGCCGACGCCCACGAACATCTCCATGAAGTCCGATCCGGTGACCGAGAGGAACGGCACGCCGGCCTCACCGGCGACGGCCCGGGCGATGAGCGTCTTGCCGGTGCCGGGCGGGCCGACCAGCAGCACACCCTTGGGGATGCGGGCGCCGATGGCGGCGAACCGGGCGGGCGCCTTGAGGAAGTCGACCACCTCGGTGATCTCCTTCTTGACCCCCTCGTAGCCGGCAACGTCGGCGAACGTGGTCCCCGGCTTCTCCGTGGAGTAGGTCTTCGCCCGCGAGCGGCCGATCTGCATGATCGAGCCGACCTGGCCGGCCTGTCGCCGGCTCATCCACACGAAGAACCCGATGATCAGCACCATCGGCAGCAGGTAGGGGATGAGGCTGAGGAAGAAGTTGGGCTGCGACGTCGTGAAGTCGTAGTGCACCCCGTGCGCCTTCAGGAGGGCGTAGTCGGTGTCGGGGATGTCGTGGGGGCCGTCGGCGTGGAAGTGGCGACCGGCCTTGTCGACGATGGTGATGTCGTTGCCCTCGTTGTCGATCTTCACCGTCTCGACGCGATCGGTGGTGACCCGGTCGAGGAACTCGGAGTAGGTGATCTTGCGACTGGAGGTGCTGCCGAAGTACGGCGAGAGGACGAACAGCGACAGCGCCAGGCCGATGACGGCCCACACCGCCCAGCGCGGCCAGCGCTGGTTGCCGGCCAGTCGCGGCGGTTGGGCGTCGCGTGGTGAGGGGGGCGGCGCACCCTCGGGAGACATGGGGAAAGGCTAGTGATCATCCGCCTCGACTCCGCCGTCGGCACGTACCGTGGCGGCATGGCAAGGCAGTGCAGTCGGCCGACATGCGCCCGGGAGGCGTCGGCCACCATGACCTACGACTACGGCTCGAAGACCGTCTGGGTCGACGACCTGCTCGACCTGCGCACGCCGCACACCTACGACCTCTGCCCCACCCATGCCGACCGGCTCTCGGTGCCGATGGGCTGGGAGCGGCTCGACCGCCGCAACAGCGAGGTCCGCTTGCTGTTTGCTGCTGCTTCCTGACCAACTCGTAACCTCCTCGGCCGTGGCCGACGAGTCCGAGGTCGGCCGCGCCGTCCCGCCCGAGCAGGGCTGGCGAGCGGCGCGCTGGGGCATGGGCGACGCCGTCGTAGGGGTGCTCGGATCGCTGGTGCTCTCGATCGCCGTCTCCAGCGTGGTCATCGCCGTGTTCCGGCTGGATGCCTTCGAGTTCGACCACCTGTCCCTGTGGGTCACCGTCCTCCTCCAGGTGCCGCTCTGGGGAAGCCTGTTCGGGGTAGCAGTGTGGGCGTGCCGCACCAAGGGCAGCCGGTCGCTGCGGGCCGACTTCGGGCTCTGGATGCAGCGGCGCGACGTGGTGGTCGGCGCCGCGACCGGCTTCGCCGCCCAGATCGGCCTGCTGATCACCCTGGCGCCCATCTACCGCATCCTTGGCATCGACCCCGACGACGTCGGCAAGACGGCCAACGACCTGGCCAACCGGGCGCCGGACGCCTTCGGCTGGGTCTGCATGTTCGTCCTGGTGGTGGCGGCCGCCCCGTTCTTCGAGGAGCTCTTCTACCGCGGGCTGCTGCTCCGGTCGATCCGCAAGCGGTATGGCGACGGGGTGGCCATCATCGGCTCGGGGGTGATCTTCGGCGTGGTCCACTTCGAGCCGGTCGCGACCCTCGCCCTCGCCCTGTTCGGCATGGTGCTGGCGTGGCTGGCGGTCCGGACGGGGCGGCTGGGGCCGTCGATCTGGGCGCACGTGGCCTTCAACCTCACCACCTTCGTCGGACTCGTCCTCTCCCGGTGAGGGCCGTGACCGGGCGGGGGTCTGACGGGATGCCAGGATGGGCCCCGTGAGCAGGGTCTTCCTGTGGCTGCGCCGGCGGCCCATCGAGTCGTGGATCACGCTCGCCCTCGTGGTCGGCTCGGTGGTCTTCATCTGGCTGCAGCTGCAGCCCCACCTCCTGCTGCTCGACACCACACCGGCGGGCGGCGACATGGGGGCGCACGTCTGGGCGCCCGCCTACCTCCGCGAGGAGCTCCTGCCCCGGTGGCGCCTGGCCGGTTGGGCGCCCGACTGGTACGCCGGGTTCCCCGCCTACCAGTTCTACATGGTGCTCCCCGGCCTGCTGATCGTCTTCCTCGACGTGGTGGCGTTCCTCCCGTACAACGTCGCCTTCAAGCTGGTGAGCGTCTCGGGGCTGCTCGCCCTCCCGGTCGCGGCGTGGGGCATGGGCCGCCTGGCCCGGCTGCCGTTCCCGGTGCCGGCCGTGCTGGCGGTGGCGACCGTTCCCTATGTCTTCGACCGCTCGTGGAGCATCTACGGGGGCAACGCCGCATCCACGCTCGCCGGCGAGTTCGCCTTCTCGATCAGCCTCTGCTTTGCCCTGCTGTTCATCGGGGTGGTGAAGCGTGGTCTCGACACCGGTCGCCACCGGGCGGCGGCGGCCGTGCTCCTCGGCCTCACCGCGCTCTGCCACCTGATCCCCGCCATCTTCGCCCTGTTGGCGGCAGGCGTGATCTTCATCCTGTCGGTCGACCTCGGCGAGGCGTGGAAGGACCGTCGGGCGCGGGTGCAGCTGCCCGCCAGTGCCGCATTGGCGCTCTTCTCGCTGGGCTTCGTCGCCACCCGGAAGCTGGTGTTGCTGCCGGTGGTAGCGGCATGCGCCGTCGTGCTCTACCGGACGACCCGCCAGGCCGACGACGACGGTGACGGGGGCGTCAGCCCACTGCTCGCCGATGCGCGCCTCCGCGCCTGGTGGGTGGCCGGTGCCGTCGGCGTCGGCGCCATGATCACCGGCTTCTGGACCTTCCCCTTCTACATGCGCCGCAGCTACATGACCGACATGGGCTGGGAGAAGCTCACCACCTACTGGGAGGCCCTGTTCCCCGGTCGCATCGGGGACGCGCTCACCAGCCTCGCCGGCAACAAGGGTGCCGCCGGGATCACCGGCGACCTCTCGTGGGTGATCGTGCTCGCCCTCGTCGGGGTGGGCACGGCCGTGGCCTTCCGGCGCCGGTTCGGTCTCATCGTCTTCGTGTTGGCCGCCGTCCTGGCGGTCGGCGTGGTGGTCGCGCCGCAGGGCCGGCTCTGGAACGCCCGCCTGCTGCCGTTCTGGTACCTCTGCCTCTACTTCCTCGCCGCCCTCGCCGTGGTCGAGATCATCACCGCCATCGGCGTCCTCATCACCCGGGTGCCCGATCGCCCACACCGCCGGGTCACGCTCATCGGCCCGGTCGTGGCCAGCGCGCTGGCGTTCGTCGCGGTCGCCCTGCCCCTCCACGCCTTGCCCTTCGGTCACGAGAACGCCGACGGCTCCTACTCGTGGCTGGGCGTCTCCACCAGCGACCACAGCTTCGTGCCCGACTGGGCCAAGTGGAACTACTCCGGCTACGAGCGCAAGCCCGCCTACCCGGAGTACCAAGAGGTCGTCTCGGCCATGCGCACGGTCGGCCAGGAGCGGGGGTGCGGCCGGGCCATGTGGGAGTACGACAAGGACCTCGACCGGTTCGGCACCCCGATGGCCCTCATGCTCCTGCCCTACTGGACGAACGGCTGCATCGGGTCGATGGAGGGCCTCTACTTCGAGGCGTCGGCGACCACGCCGTACCACTTCCTCAACCAGTCGGAGCTGTCGGCGGCGCCGTCCCGGGCCGAACGGGATCTGCCGTACGGCGATCTCGACGTCGAGCTCGGTGTCGACCACCTCCAGCTGCTGGGCGTGAAGTACTACATGGCGTTCTCCGACTCCGCTGTCGCCCAGGCCGACGCCGAGCCCGATCTCGCCCTGGTGGCCACGTCCGGCAAGTGGCGGGTCTACGAGGTCGCCCACTCGGAGCTGGTGCAGCCGCTCTCCGACGAGCCGGCGGTCGTGTCCGGCGCGGGCAAGGGCGGCAAGTCCTGGCAGAAGCTGGCCGTCGACTGGTACCTCGACCGCTCGCGGTGGGGCGTGATGCTGGCCGCCGACGGGCCCTCGCCGTGGCAGCGGGTCCGTCCCGGTGACACGCCGAGCCAGCGGACGTACTCGCCGACCACCATCTCCGACCTCGTCACCGGTCCCGAGAGCATCTCCTTCACGGTGAGCCGCCCCGGCGCGCCGGTGCTGATCAAGACGTCGTACTTCCCGAACTGGAAGGTCAAGGGAGCCGAGGGCCCGTTCCGGGTCGCGCCCAACCTGATGGTGGTCGTTCCCCTCGACAACTTCGTCAAGCTGACCTACAGCCGCACGCCGGTCGACTGGTTCGGCATGGCGCTGACCGCCGGGGGCATCTACCTCGCCTTCGTGCTGTCGCGCCGCCGCCGGCTGCGGCTCCCGCCGCGCATCGCCCGGCCGAGGTCGGTCCGGCGGCCCCGCCCGCCGGCGGGCGACAGCAGCTCGGCTGAGCCGGTGTACGCGACCGTGGGCGGTGGCTCGGGCGACGACCGCGAGCGATGGGGTAGTCCCAGCTGAGACAACGCTTGCGACGGTTCGCTCGGGTGAGCGCCGTCATCACCCTGCTCGACATCGCGTTGCTCGCCACCGGGCGGTCGCTGGGCTGGGGCGTCCCCCTCGCCGACGCGGTCGCCGTTGCCGCCGCCTCGGTCGTGTCGTGGGTGCTGCACCGGGTCGTCACCTTCGGCGACGACCCCCAGATCCGGTGGGTCCGCCAACCGTTGGCCTTCGTGGGCACCGCGGTGGTGGTCGGCGCCATCGACGTCTTCTACACGTCGCTGCTCCCGGGACCGCTGTGGCTCACCAAGGTGATCGGTCTCGGGATCTCCGGTGCCGTTCGGGTCGCCGCCTACCGGTCGATCCTGCTCAGCCCCCTTCGCCACGATCTGTTCAACCGCCAGCCCGACCGGCCACCCTCGCCGGGCGAGCGCCGCCTCACCGTGGTGATCCCCGCGTACCGCGAGTCGACCCGCATCGCGTCGACCATCGCCCAGGTGCGAGCGGCCCTCGACGGCATCGACGCCGAGCTCCTCGTTGTCGACGACGGCTCACCCGACGACACGGCGGCCGTCGCCGCTGAAGCCGGTGCCCGGGTGGTGCGCCTGGACCCCAACCGGGGAAAGGGTGCGGCCGTCCGGTCAGGCATGCTGGCCGCGTCGGGCCGTACCGTTGCCTTCACCGACGCCGACCTCGCCTATCCGCCCGAGCAACTGGTCGCCCTGCTCGAGGAGATCGAGGGCGGGTGGGACGTCGCCGTGGGCAACCGGTGGCATCCCGACTCGGTGGCCGTGCAGCGACCGTCGGCGCTGCGCCAGCTCAGCAGCCGGCTGTTCAACCTCGTGACCGCGGCCGTGCTGCTCGGTCGCTACCGCGACACCCAGTGCGGCTGCAAGGCGTTCCGGTCGGACGCCGCCCGCCTCATCTTCGAGCACACCCGGGTCGACGGCTTCGCCTTCGACGTCGAGGTCCTCCATCTCGTCGAGCGCTACCGCCTGTCGCTCACCGAGGTCCCGGTCCAGCTGCGTGACGGCGGTGAGTCGACCGTGCGTGTCGGCCCCGCCGCCCTCGGCATGGCCCGCGACCTGATCCGCGTCCGCCGCTGGGCCGGCCGCGGCGTCTACGACCGCTGATCCCACCGCCATCTCCCGTTCTTTGGCGACTCGTGGGGCCCTGAGGCCCCGGAGTCGCCAAAGAACGGGTCAGTCAATCGTCGGGCGTGACCTGGGCACGGAGGCTGGGCAGGTTGACGACGATGGCCTCCTGGGTGGTGCGGGCGATCACGACCACTGCCTCCTCGTCTGGTGACGGGTTCTCCTCGCGGTGGGGGACGAAGGGCGGCACGAAGATGTAGTCGCCCGGCCCGGTCTCGATTCGGGTCTCCCGGTCGTCCTCCATGAACACGAACACGGGATGCCCCGTGACGACGTAGATGGCCGTCTCCGCCTTGCCGTGGTGATGGTCACCGGAGCGAGCGGCGGGTGACACGTGGGTCTCACCCATCCAGAGGTCTCGGGAGCCGGTGGCCTTGCCGGAGATGGCTTCGAATCGGCGCATGCCCGAGGTCTGGCTGGTGTCGGCGCTGACGTCCGCTGCCCTCACGTGGCGGAGCGGTGCGTGCCAGTCATCGAAGGACTCGGGCGTGCCCATAACCGGGCGAGCGTAGGGCGTCATGCTGCTGGCAGTGCAGGGCCGATGCCCTAGGGTCAGCCCTTCATGGCGGTGGCGCAGCTCGACCAGATCTTCAAGGCCTACGACATCCGCGGGACGGTGCCCGACCAGATCGACGCGACGGTCTGCCGGCGCATCGGCGCCGCTTTTGCCCGGTTCACCGGCGCCCCGTCGATCGTGCTGGCCCGGGACATGCGCCCGTCAGGCGTGGAGCTCTCAGGCGCCTTCGCCGACGGCGTCCTGTCACAGGGCGTCGACGTCGTCGATCTCGGGCTGGCCTCGACCGACCTCATCTACTACGCGGCCGGGAAGTTCGACTCGCCCGGTGCCATGTTCACCGCCTCGCACAACCCGGCCGGCTACAACGGGATCAAGCTGTGCCTCGCCGGCGCCAAGCCGGTGGGGGAGGAGACCGGGCTGGTCGAGATCAAGGCCATGGCGGCCGGCGAGCTGCCCCCGACCGAGCGGCAGGGAACCCGGACCGAGCGAGACCTCGTCACCGAGTACGCGGCCCATGTCCGCTCGTTCGTCGACCTCGGCTCGTTGCGCCCGCTGCGTGTGATCGCCGACACCGCCAACGGGATGGGCGGCTACGTGGCGCCCCGTGTCTTCGAAGGCCTGCCCTTCACGGTGGAGTACCTCTTCGCCGAGCTCGACGGCACCTTTCCCAACCACCCCGCCGATCCGATCAACCACGCCAACCTCACGGCGCTCCAGGCCCGGGTCACCGCCGCCGGCGCCGACATCGGCTTGGCCTTCGACGGTGACGCCGACCGGGTGGTGCTCGTCGACGAGGGCGGCCGGCCGATCTCGGGCTCGCTGACCACGGCGCTGCTGGCGTCGGTCTTCCTCGCCCGCAATCCGGGCTCGACCATCCTCTACAACGCCATCTGCTCGAAGGCGGTCCGCGAGGTCATTCTCGAGAACGGCGGCGTGCCGGTACGCACCCGCGTCGGCCACAGCTTCATCAAGCAGGTCATGCTCGAGACGGGTGCCGTGTTCGGGGGCGAGCACTCAGCGCACTACTACTTCCGTGACAACTACCGGGCCGACTCCGGGCTCATCGCGTCGGTGCTGGTGCTCGAGCAGCTCTGCCTCACCGGCAAGACGCTGTCGGAGCTGTTGGCGCCGCTCGATCGCTACGCCGACTCGGGCGAGATCAACTCCACGGTCACTGACCCGACGTCGGTCGTCGACCGCATCGCCAAGCACTACTCGGACGCGGAGCAGGACCGGCTCGACGGCCTCACCGTCGACCTCGGCGACTGGTGGTTCAACGTGCGCCCCTCGAACACCGAGCCCTTGCTCCGCCTCAACCTCGAAGCACGCACGCCCAAGGAGTGCGAGGCTCACACCGATGAGGTCCTCGCCTTGATCCGGGAGAACTGACCGTGGCCCTCGATCCCCAGCTGCTCGAGATACTGGCGTGCCCCGACGACAAGGGCCCGCTGCTGTACTTCGCCGACGAGGACGCCCTCTACAACCCCCGCCTCAAGCGTCGCTACGAGATCCGCGACGACATCCCGGTGATGCTCATCGACGAGGCCACCACCGTCGACGACGCCGAGGACCGGCGCCTCCTGGCCAAGGCTGAGGCCGACGGCATCAAGCCGACGTTCGAGGCGCCTTGACATGACCGACATCCTCGACACCCAGGGCATGTTCGACGTGACCTCGGCGCTGGCCGAGCAGGTCTTCGACGCCGCCGTGCGGGCACGAGGTCTCTCCGACCTTCCCGACCGCGAGCTGATCGAGCACGTGGTCGTGCTCGGCATGGGGGGCAGCGGTGTCGCCGGCAACATCCTGGCCGCCGCCGCCGGGCCCTTCCTGCCCGTGCCGGTGATCGTGTCGAAGGGCTACGAGCTGCCGGCGTTCGTCGGCGAGTCGTCACTGGTCTTCGCCATCTCGTGCTCGGGCAACACCGAGGAGACGGTGGAGGCGGCGACCGCCGCCGCCGTCGAGGGCGCCCGCTTGGTGGTCATCACCGCCGGCGGCGAGCTCGGCAAGCTGGCGGCGTCGTGGGGCGTGCCGATCGTGACCGTCCCCACCGACATCCCGCAGCCCCGGGCGGCAGTGGGGGCCATGGCGATACCGCCCTTCATCGTGCTCGAGGAGATCGGGCTGTTCCCCGGCGCCCAGCAGTGGATCGACTTCGCCGTCGAGCAGCTCACCGAGCGGCGGGAGGAGCTCACCACCGAGGGCAACCCCGCGCAAGAGCTGGCCCGCGCCATCGGCCGCACCGTGCCGTTGGTCTACGGCGGCGGCCAGATCGGCGCCACCGCCGCCATGCGATGGAAGACCCAGGTCAACGAGAACGCCAACGGCCCGGCCTTCTGGAACACGCTGCCGGAGCTGTGCCACAACGAGATCCAGGGCTGGGGCCAGAACGGTGACCTCACCAGGCAGGCGTTCACCCAGATCAACCTCCGCCACGAGTTCGAGCACCCGCAGGTGGTGCGGCGGTTCGAGGTGATCGAGCCGCTGATGGACGAGGTCGTCTCGGCGGTCCACGAGGTCGAGGCCAAGGGCGAGGGCCACCTGGCCCAGCTCCTCGATCTCATCCTCTTCGGCGACTTCGTCTCGCTCTACCTCGCCGCCCAGGAGGGCATCGACCCCGGCCCCGTCGACACCCTGACATCAGTGAAGAAAGCCGTCGCGGCCAGCTAGCCCCTTCGCCTCGCAAGCAGAGCTTGCTCGGCGAGTTTTGATGCCGGCCTTCAGCCGGCGAGAGGTACCGACCGGCAAAGCCGGATCGGTACGAGGCGGTAAGGTGAGTGTGTTCGGGCTGTATTGGTACCCGGGCCTGATGGCCCCAGCCCGTCTCGGAACGTCCACTACATCTGAGACGAGGTTCAACCATGCCCGCGTTGTCCGCTGGCGACTTCAAGGTCGCCGATCTGTCATTGGCCGCGTTCGGTCGCAAGGAGATCGAGCTCGCCGAGCACGAGATGCCCGGCCTCATGTCGCTGCGCAAGCAGTACGGCGACACCAAGCCCCTGAAGGGCGCCCGCGTGTCGGGTTCCCTGCACATGACCATCCAGACCGCCGTGCTCATCGAGACCCTCGTCGCCCTCGGGGCCGAGGTGCGGTGGGCGTCGTGCAACATCTTCTCGACCCAGGACCATGCCGCGGCGGCGATCGTGGTGGGCCCTGAGGGCACGACCGACGTACCGGCCGGCGTGCCGGTGTTCGCGTGGAAGGGCGAGACGCTCGAGGAGTACTGGTGGTGCACCGAGCGCATGCTGAGCTGGCCCGGCGGCGACGGGCCGAACATGCTGCTCGACGACGGCGGCGACGCCACCCTCGTCGTGCACTGGGGCACCGAGTACGAGGCCAAGGGCGAGGTGCCCGACCCGTCGTCGGCCGGCTCCGAGGAGGAGGGCGTGATCCTGCGCCTCCTGCAGACCTCGCTCAACGACGACAAGGACCGGTGGACCCGGCTCGGCACGGGCGTGCTCGGCGTGTCGGAGGAGACCACCACCGGTGTGCACCGCCTCTACCAACGGCAGGAGGCGGGCACCCTCCTCTTCCCGGCCATCAACGTCAACGACTCGGTGACGAAGTCGAAGTTCGACAACCTCTACGGGTGCCGGCACTCGCTGATCGACGGCATCAACCGGGCGACCGACGTGATGATCGGCGGCAAGGTCGCGGTCGTGTGTGGCTTCGGCGACGTCGGCAAGGGCTGCGCCGACTCGTTGAAGGGCCAGGGCGCCCGCGTGATCGTCACCGAGGTCGACCCCATCAATGCGTTGCAGGCGGCGATGGAGGGCTACCAGGTCCTGACGCTCGACGACGTGGTCGCCACGGCCGACATCTTCGTGACCGCCACCGGCAACAAGGACATCATCACGGCCGAGGACATGAGCCGGATGAAGCACCAGGCGATCGTCTGCAACATCGGCCACTTCGACAACGAGATCGACATGGCCGGCTTGGCGCGCTGGCCGGGCGTCAGCAAGGAGACCATCAAGCCCCAGGTCGACGAGTGGCGCTTCGACGACGGCCACACGGTGATCGTCCTGGCCGAAGGCCGGCTGGTGAACCTCGGCTGCGCGACGGGGCATCCGAGCTTCGTGATGTCGTGCTCGTTCACCAACCAGGTGCTGGCCCAGATCGAGCTGTTCACCAACGGGAACGCCTACGACAACAAGGTCTACGTCCTGCCAAAGCGACTCGACGAGCAGGTGGCCCGCCTGCACCTCGACCACCTCGGCGTGCGCCTCACATCCCTCACCGACGACCAGGCCGACTACCTCGGCGTCCCGATGGGCGGCCCCTACAAGGCCGAGATGTACCGCTACTAGACCGCGCTTGCTGTTCTGTGTCGTTTGTAGGCCCGTAGCGGGCCTTCAGACGACACAGAAGGAGGGGGGCCTACTTGCCGCTGACCCAGTGGGACGTCGTCGCCGTGGTGCCGTGAACCGAGGCCTGGGTGTTGTGGGTGCTGAACGCCAGCGCCACCACCACCAGGAGGCCGGCGGCGCCGATGGCGACGGCGACCACGAGGGCGAGCGGCCAGGTGGCCGACGAGCGGGTGCCAGATGTGGTCGTCACAGTGGTCTCGGTCACGGCGGGCAACGGTAGTTGTCGTAGGGGCTCCGTACGGTTTCCAGCGTGCTGCTCATCGCGACCTGTCCGGTGTGTGGGGCGCCGGGCTCGGCGCCGTGCCAGGGATGCCTGGCGCTGCTCCGGCCGGCGCCCCTGCTGCCGCCCCCGCCCGGGATCGACCGCTGCTGGGCGCTCCTCGCCTATGAGGGGGCAGGGCGAGAGCTGGTCGCCCGGCTCAAGTACCGCAACCACCGGGTCGCCCTGCCCGGCTTGGCCGCGGCGGCCGCCTCGCTGGTCGACGAGCCGGTCGACGTCGTCACGTGGGCACCCACCACCGCCGGGCGGCGGCGGCGTCGCGGCTTCGACCAGGCCGAGCTCATCGCCCGCCATGTCGCCCGCCAGCTCGGCGTCCGCTCCCGCCGGCAGCTGAGCCGGGCACCGGGCCGGCACCAGACCGGCCACTCCCTGGCCGAGCGGTGGTCGGCGCCGTCGTTCACCGCCGTTGGCCGCTGCCCGCCGCGAGTCCTGGTCGTCGACGACGTGGTGACCAGCGGGGCGACGGTGGCGGCGGCCGCCACCGCCCTCCGGGCCGGTGGCAGTTGTTGGATTGCTGTGCTCACGCTGGCGCGAACACCCCTAAAGGTGCCTACGAAGCGTGACGAAGGGTAGGTATGGAGCTTCCGGACCTTCCCGACCTCCCCAAGGGCCTGGCCGACGACCTCACCGGCACCTACATCCGACCCGAGGCGGTGGCCGCGGCCCGAGCCCGCCTGGCAGATGGCCAGGCAGTCACCGCCCTCGATCTCGCCGATGCGCTGCTCGAGCCCTATCGGGAGCTCCCAGCGGCGTCCTAGGATCAGGCGTCCAACCGAACCCAGGAGGTCGTGTGGACGTCACCGTGAGCAGTCGGAACTTCGAGCTCACCCCCGCCCTGCGCACCACCACCGAGGAGAAGATCGGCCGCTTGAGCCGGTACCTCGACGGCATGGACCGCGCTGATGTGCACTTCTTCGAGGAGCGCAATCCTCGCATTGCCGACAAGGACGTCTGCGAGGTCACGCTCGAAGGGCACGGGCACCACGTCCGCGTCAAGGTGGCGGCGGCCGACCCGTTCGCCGCCATCGACGGGGCCGTCGACAAGCTCGAGCACCGCCTCACCAAGCTCAAGAAGCGCCTGGTCGATCGCAGCCACCCTCGCCACAAGGCGGCGGCCGAGACCGGCTTCGTGGCTGACGACGACGAGGTCGAGGGCCTGCGCATCGTGAAGTCGAAGCGCTTCGCCATCAAGCCGATGACGCCTGACGATGCCGCCCTCCAGATGGAGCTGCTGGGCCACGACTTCTACTTCTTCTCGAACGCCGACACCGGCCGGGCCGGCATCGTCTACCGCCGCCGGGAGGGCGACGTCGGGCTGATCGACCAGGAAGGCTGAGCCGCGCCGGCCCCCCGGCGCCATGTCGCTCGCACTATGACATCGGTCGCCGGGCGGGCTGGTTGACCTGCCCGCACGGGCCAACGGTGGACCAACCCTTTCGGGCAGAGGTCAAATGGCCTACCGTGGCGCCCATATGACTATGAGTGACGCCCGACCGGGTGATGACGATGCCATCCGGGTGCTCATCGTCGATGACCACGCCCTCTTCCGGAGGGGCCTGATCCAGGTCCTCCTCTTCGAGGACGGGATCCAGGTCGTCGGTGAGGGCGAGGACGGCGAGGACGCACTCAAGAAGGCCGAGGAGCTGGCACCCGACGTCATCCTGATGGACGTCCGCATGCCCCGGACCTCGGGCATCGAGGCCACCCGCCGGTTGGCCGAGATGCTGCCCACGGCGAAGATCCTCATGCTCACCGTCTCGGATGAGGAGGAGGACCTCTACGAGGCGATCAAGGCCGGGGCCACCGGCTACCTGCTCAAGGAGATCTCCATCGAGGAGGTGGCCGACGCCGTCCGGGCGGTCATGCAGGGCCAGACCCTGATCTCCCCGTCGATGGCCTCCAAGCTGATCGTGGAGTTCAACAACCTCTCCAAGAAGGCCGAGGAGCGCCAGTCGGTGCCCGCGCCCAAGCTCACCGACCGCGAGCTCGAGGTGCTGAAGCTGGTCGCCCGGGGCCTGACCAACCGCGACATCGCCGACTCGCTCTACATCTCCGAGAACACCGTGAAGAACCACGTGCGCAACATCCTGGAGAAGCTCCACCTCCACTCCCGCATGGAAGCCGTCATCTACGCCGT
>JAEKLB010000201.1 GCA_019510095.1 Acidobacteriota bacterium
GACCACGAGAGACATCGCAGAACCATCACGAACTTGACGATTCGGTCAACCTGGGCGAAGACTCGTCGGCCATGCCGGGCCCACCGCTGCGCATCGCGCTGCTCGTCTACCGGGGCAAGCCCCACTGCGGGGGCCAGGGCGTCTACACGGCGCGGCTGAGCAAGGCACTGGTCGACCTCGGCCATCACGTCGAGGTCTTCAGCGGGCCGCCGTACCCGATCCTCGACGAGCGGGTCCCACTGACCGAGCTGCCGAGCATGGAGCTCTACGAGGAGCCCCATCCGTTCCGGTCCCCCGCGCCGTGGGAGTACAAGACCTGGATCGACGTCGGGGAGACACTGATCATGTCGGCGTCGGGCTTCAGCGAGCCCTGGGCGTTCAGCATGCGGGCCAAGCGGGCGCTGCTGGCCCGGCTGGACGACTTCGACATCGTCCACGACAACCAGTGCCTGGGCACCGGCCTCCTGTCGGTGCAGAAGGCCGGCCTCCCGATCCTCGGCACGATCCACCACCCGATCACCGTCGACCGCCGCATCGAGATGGCAGCGGCGACGACGTGGTACCGCCGGTTCACCATGGGCCGCTGGTACGGGTTCACCCGCATGCAGAGCCGGGTGGCCCGGCGACTGCCGCGCATCGTCACCGTGTCGGAGTCGTCCCTCGGCGACATCGTGCGTGACCACGGCGTGCGACCCGACGTCCTCCGGGTCGTCAACGTCGGCGTCGATCCCGAGCACTTCCGGCCGCTGCCGGAGGTCGCCCGCGTGCCTGGCCGCATCATGACGACGACGTCGTCCGACCTGGTGATGAAGGGCCTGCTGCACCTGCTCGAGGCGGTCGCCAAGATGCGGGTGGAGCGGCCGGACATCCACCTCACCGTCGTCGGCAAGCCGATCGCCGGAGGCGTCGTCGACCAGTCGGTCGACCGGCTGGGCCTGGCCGGCGCCGTGGAGTTCCTGACCAACGTCTCCGACGACCGGCTGGTCGAGCTGTACGCCGAAGCCGAGCTGGCCGTGGTGCCGTCGCTCTACGAGGGCTTCTCCCTGCCGGCGATCGAGGCCATGGCCGCCGGCGTCCCCCTCGTCGCCACCACCGGTGGTGCCATCCCCGAGGTCGTCGGTCGCGACGGCACGACCGCCGCCCTGGTGCCACCGGGCGATGCCGGCGCCCTCGCCGGCGCCATCCTCGAGCTCCTCGCCGACCCCGATCGGCGGGCACGGATGGCGGGCGCCGGGCGGGCATGGGCATCGGAGCGCTACTCGTGGGAGGTGACCGCCC
>JAEKLB010000205.1 GCA_019510095.1 Acidobacteriota bacterium
CCGCCGCAAGGTGGAGAAGTACGACTACACCCACAAGAAGCAGACGGGTGGATCGGGCCAGTTCGCCAAGATCCAGATCACGATCGAGCCGCTCGAGGTGACCCCCGAGGTCAGCTACGAGTTCGTCAACGCCGTGACCGGTGGGCGCATCCCGCGCGAGTACATCCCCTCGGTGGATCACGGAATCGTCGATGCGATGCTGGTCGGCGTTCTCGCCGGCTACCCGACAGTGGGCGTCAAGGCGACCCTGCTCGACGGTGCGTCGCACGACGTCGACTCCTCGGAGATGGCGTTCAAGATCGCCGGATCGATGGCGTACAAAGATGCTGCCCGACGGGCGGACCCCGTGCTGCTCGAGCCGCTGATGGCCGTCGAGGTGCGCACGCCCGAGGAGTACATGGGCGACGTGATCGGCGACCTGAACTCCCGTCGTGGGCAGATCCAGTCCATGGAGGATGCGACCGGCGTCAAGGTCGTGACGGCCAAGGTGCCGTTGTCAGAGATGTTCGGATATGTCGGAGACCTGCGCTCGAAGACCTCGGGCCGCGCCGTCTACTCGATGACGTTCGACAGCTACGCGGAGGTCCCGAAGGCTGTTGCCGACGAGATCGTCCAGAAGAGCAAGGGCGACTAAGCCCGCCCGTGGTGGTCGAGTAGCGCCCCCGGGGCGCGTATCGAGACCGCCAAACCCCGTAAAGTAAGCAACGCAAAAATCTAGTCCTGAGGAGGACCAAGTGGCTAAGGCCAAGTTCGAGCGGACCAAGCCGCACGTGAACATCGGAACGATCGGTCACGTCGACCACGGCAAGACCACGCTCACCGCGGCGATCTCGAAGGTGCTCGCCGACAAGTACCCGTCGGCGGTCAACGTTCCCCGCGACTTCGCGTCGATCGACTCCGCTCCGGAAGAGCGTCAGCGCGGCATCACCATCAACATCTCGCACGTCGAGTACGAGACGCCGAAGCGCCACTACGCGCACGTCGACGCCCCGGGCCACGCCGACTACATCAAGAACATGATCACCGGTGCCGCTCAGATGGACGGCGCGATCCTCGTGGTCGCCGCCACCGACGGCCCGATGGCTCAGACCCGTGAGCACGTTCTGCTCGCCAAGCAGGTCGGCGTCCCCTACCTGCTCGTCGCGCTGAACAAGTCCGACATGGTCGACGACGAGGAGATCCTGGAGCTCGTCGAGCTCGAGGTCTCCGAGCTGCTCGCCTCGCAGGGCTTCGCCGAGGACGCTCCTGTCGTCCGCGTCTCCGCTCTGAAG